>DCGO01000058.1:8264-9396 GCA_002314605.1 Lentisphaeria bacterium UBA1776
TGGCCGGAAGTCGTGAACTCATTGAAGACGAAATACCGCAATGTCAGCATCTTTGTTACGGGTTCAAACAGCGACCTGCTTATTGATGACAAGGACCGCATTCTCGGTGGACGGACGATTTCCTTCCGGATTATGCCGTTTACGTTTTCGGAGTATTACGACTACCGGACCCAGCTCAATAACGGCGTTTCCCGCAATGCGGCTGATGAATTTTCCAACTATATGCGCTGGGGCGGATTCCCTCTAATCTTCAGCGCAAACGAGGATGATCAGCGGCAGGTCATGCTGGAATCCATTTTCGACTCCATTGTCCTGCGGGACATCGTGACCAAACTGAAACTGAAAAATTCCTATCAGTTGGAGCGTGTTCTTGATTACGTTATCGCCTCGACCGGAAGTTACATCTCCGGCCGGAGCATAGAAGACAAACTGGTTGCGGATAAAGTCGATGCAGACTCACTGCCAAAGATACTGGAATATCTTCATGGCATTGAGCGATCCTGCATCGTCAGCGTTGTTCCCCGATTTGATGTCATCGGGCTGAAAGTGCTGGAATTCAACAACAAATCCTACACTTGCGATCCGGCGTTCATCAATTATAAAAAATCACTCATCAGCGATCTGTACGGTTCAATTTACGAGACCATCGTATTCAATGAACTGATTGCCAGAGGTTACACCGTGCGGACCGGAAGCGTCTACAATAAAGAAATTGACTTTGTCGCCACCAGAAAGCAGGATGAAAAGATTTACATTCAAGTAGCGTATGAGATCACAGAAAAGAACCGCGAACGTGAGTTCGGAAACTTCTCCGCCATCAAGGATAACTATCCGAAAATCGTGATTTCCCGCGACAAGGTTCCGTTGTCGAAAAACGGAATCATTCACCGGAACATTATTGATTTTCTGCTGGACCGTTGAAGGTTGTGTGGCTTTTCCAAATGGAACCTCGCATAAAATCCACAAATCACCGAATACGGTCTTGCCGGATAAAGAATTTTGTCAGACAGTTATGAGTGTGCGAATGAAGAATTTTCGGTAAAATTACCATTTTTTGCCTCTTCGACGGTTTATGACAGAACTCATATTGCTTTCTCGCAGGAAATCTCCGGGAGTTGATAGATTTTCAATT
>DCGO01000058.1:9428-19835 GCA_002314605.1 Lentisphaeria bacterium UBA1776
CACGGTCCCGGAAGCCGTAAGCCTGCCGGCTTGCCACGGCGCAGCGCAGCGAAGACGGGACTTGTCAGACAATCTACGCTACTGTCAGACTTCCGGGGAGATGCTTTATTTACAGCGGTAGATCTCAATCGATGATATGATCAGCGGAGCCCTCTCTGGGCGTCGCAGAGAGAAGTCGAACTTTTCGCATTCCGCCGGGAAGAAGAGATCAAGGGAAGTCTGCTTTGTTTTTTCCACAGAGATCTCTATGGAAATATGATTCGCTAAGGCAATCAGATGGCCATGCGACTGAAAAATGATCCGGACCACGTGCGCAGAATGATCCTTCTCTTTCATTTTGTCAATTGAGAACTGAAACTCGGAATCGGGACGATAATAATTCAACGACAATGCGTGATCGCCGTTGATGAGTTTTCCGACGGTCTTCTTCTGAGATCCAGTTACGGAGACAATCTTTTGGATCTGCCGCGGCTCAAGATCGCCCACCTGTACAAGCTGGCGCGCATTCATCCGAACCGGTTCCGGGAAAGCGGGGGCGGATTCGTACCACATATTCGGATGCATGATCAGGATAACCGTTTTTCATCCCTGCAAAATCTGCGTTTTTGCAACACAATGCCTCAACATGCTCATCCCGATCCCGTTCTGGTAAAACCATGCCGGGATAACTCCTGTGTTTCTTGCGGTGTAGTGAGGAATGGATGCTCCCTGCTCCTTATCCGGATATATTCCGAATGAATTACTGCAAAAAAGGAAAGGCGACGCGATCCTTGCGTCCACGGGGAACGGCCGGTTTGTCGCTTTGCACAAAACCACAGGAAACCGCATGATTTTGCCGGGATCATATTTTGGATTTCCGGCTGGGAAACGGTTCTCGTCTCCTGCCGACCTGTATCCGCCTTCCGTCAAAACAAACTGGTCCGCATCTCCTTCGGAGTGATATCGTTTCAGCACGGAGGACAAAACATCCGAAGCGATAACGGATGTCCCGGTAAACGGATGGTTTTCCCGCGGGACATGGTAAAAATAACTCAAAAAGAACTCATGGTAACGCCTCCACATCTCGGGCAACGGATCCACGACCTCAATATCATTTTCCAGACAGGTTTTGTACACTTCGATCCAAAACGGGTTCTCCGTGTATTTTTCCGTGGAAAGAAATACCGCAGCAGACAATTCCCCCTTCGCAGGTACTCTCAACAGGATCAGGTCGGTGTTGTTTTTCCGCAAATAATCCTGATAGGGAAGCAACGCTCGAACAAACGGTTTCCCCTCATCTCGCACCGCCCAAAAACACGATGGCGTGGCGAAAAAGGCGCCATTGATCCATTCCGCCCTTTTCTCTTTTTTCCACGCATCGATCTTTTGAATGGTCGGATAATACTCCTTTTTCCAGGCACGGAAGGAACCTCCATGTTCCTTCAGGAGCCCGTTAATACGGGCAAGTTCATTTTCGATCCTTTTCTTTCGTGCAGCCGCCGCAGAAGGATCGGCTTCCGAAGGGGTGATTGGGGCAGGCAAATCAATGATTTTCGGAGCAGTGCCGGAACGAACATCTGTTTTCGGCAGACCGGCATTTTCCGCAAAGTCCAGCACATAGTACATCGGAGCCTCGAAATTCTCGATGCTGTCCGACAGCTGGATCTGCTTCATGTACTCGGGGAGTTTATCATACTCGACAGCCGTCACGGTCAGCCCCTGATTCGGTTTGAAAATGTTTCCGGGGATCAGCTGTTTGCTTTTCATGACGGGGAACACGAGAATGACCTGTGCCGATTTTATGGAATCATTCGGTGCGGAAACGGCGAACTCAACCGAGTACAGACAGTCGTCATAATCATTTTTCCGGGGATCGGGGATCGCGGAGACCCGGTCACCGTTCCGGGGAAAGAGACAACCGAAAGGCTTTGCAGGTCAACTTGCCTGACGAAAAGATCCGTCACCGGCTTCCCGGCATCCGCGGACACGGCAAAAACAAATGGCATCAACAGCAAACCGAGTAAGAGAAAGCGATCGTTTGTCTTATGAAGCAATTTCATTTTGAGGGGAACCTCTAGAGGAAACAGAGATTTTGAACTGATTTATCATGAGATACAAATTGTTTTCTATCCATTACACGCAATCCCGAGGGGGGAATGCGGTTCAAGCACGCCGGGGTCAAAACTTCTTTACTGATAGATTTTCAAATCGCCGATCGCGATCGCAGTTCCCGGAGCCCCGTTCAATTCCACCTTGATCTGCGTCGTTCCGGCAGGGATCATGCACACGCTTTTGCACCAGCGATACTGGGCATAACATTCCGCAAAGTGGACCTTGCATCCGTTGACCAGCAGTGTCGCATTGGTTGCTGCCTGCGCGCAGACCGGAATTTCAAGAACAGCATCCTTTCCAATCAGGTTCTGCGGAAGCGGGTATTTCGCCACATCACATTGTTTTTCCGCCGGAATGGTGAAAAAATGGGCTTGCCGGAGGTCTTTGCCGAATTTCGGGACCTCGGACGTATTGCCGGAAACCGGGATCGTGCAGATCATCTGCTTGCCTGTCAGCAACATTTTCTGCCGGTCCATCAAGCGGATATTATTGTAGGTCGTGGTGCCATGGAAATGACCTGCGCCAATCTGCAGAACAACCACTTTTTTGCCCTTCAGAAACTTCTCCGGATGCAGAAACATCTGCTGAACAATGGCAGTCATCGGACCACCTGCCGCAACGTAAAGCGAAGTAATGGGGATCCGTATTTTCGAGGTCAGCAGAGACGGGAAACTCATCGGCATTGTCATCGGAGTTTGGAGAAAGGAATTGCCGATCGCAAACACAGGAGAGACCGGATCGCTGTCAATCACCTTTTGGTCGTACAGGATCTGCCGGCACAGATAAGAGGTCTCCGGACGGTTGCCGCCGATATCGCAGTTGGCGGGGAAACGGTAATCCGGATCGTCCTTATAGATGTGCGGAACATGTTCCACAGAGAACGACCCTTTGGCAAGGGTCGGTCGGAACTGATAACGCAGGAGTCTCTGCGCCATCAGTTCCGCCTGAATATCCTGTGCCGTATCGGAAGGATGCCCGTTGGCGGGATAGAAGTATGCCCACGGATAGCGGTTGAAGTTCCGGATCATAGCGTCCGAGGCGTAAAAGGTTTCGATGTCGTTTTCCAGCAATTCCCGAACGGTAAGCGCCGTCAGGAAATCGGGGACCGCCCGGAACTCCGGATTAATGACCCGGGCGGCGATTGCATAAAAATCCGGAACCGGACTTACGATCAGTTGGCAGCCGTGAATTTCCAGAAAATCCCGGAATGCGACCAATGCCGCCATGTTTTCTTTTCGGATTGGACTGTAATGCAAAAGCAACTGATATTTCTCCGGCAGACACCAGAACGAATTGTCCACATTGCGCCATACATATCCTCTGACCCGATTGTATCCGGGCTTATCCTTGGTTTTTTCCCGCTCCCATGCTGCTTGGAATTCCGACTCAATTTTGCGGATCTTCGCCTTGTCCCACCCCTCCAGCAAGGCATTAATCCGCGCCAATTCCGAGCGGATCGACTCGGCCTGCAAGCGCTTCTCCTGCTCCGTGAGCGGAGGATTGATCTTGCGTTCAAAGACCGACACATAATTCTGACCGGTGTCCGTGAAATCCACCGCCGAATCGTCCGAAAACGTATTGATTTTCTCACATTCAAGAAGATAAAAACTCTCCAGTTCAAAAAGCGACAGATCATCCGTCTGCTGGGTCGATTTCTGAGCCTCCGGAAGTTTGTCGAAGGGAATCACCTGACAACGGAGCTTATCTCCGACCTTCAAGGTCGCGCTGGGAAGCGTTTTGTACTGACGGAATCCCTCCACGATCAACTGGATCTTCTGCGGACAGGCGACGCCGGAAAGGATGGCGTTGCCCTCAAACTCCAGCGTATAGCGGCAATCGGGATAATCGGATTTCTTCGGGTTCGGCAAGGCAGACCGTGCCTTGACGACCCCCTCCACAACGGAAATGCCGACCTCAGCAGGATCATCCGGCAAGGCAATGATCTGAAGTTTTTTCAGCCGCACCTTGCCATTGACCTGAATGACCGGCCAAAACGGAGCGACCCCGAAATCGAATCGATCCTCCGCCTCCACTGTGACCGTTTTTCCTGCGGGAATCTCCCATTCCTTCAGAGACCTGCGTTCCTGCCGGATCATGCCGCATTGCCAGGATCCAAGCCCAATGCGTGCTGGCTCCTCAAGCCCCTCCACGGTCAGCACAAAACGGACGTTGCGGCTCCGGCAGAAGCACAATCTCCCGTAAACGGAGAGTCCCTGCGGACCGGAGACCAGCCATCCCGAATCACTCCCGGCGAGGCGGCAATCCGCCGTCCAGGTTCCCCAGTCAACATTCCAGCGGGGCGCGATCTCCTGCCGCTGAAGCGATGTTTCCGGGATCTTCTTCCTCTGCAAGGCCTTCTGTCCCCAAGGCGGGACTTTCAACGGAAGAAACGTCTGAAATGATGCTTCGCCGATCACTCTGCCCGCGGCGGCGGAAGGTCCATCCGCCGCCCAAACGGCAACTCCGTACAGCAGACAGAAAAGCAGGATCCCCGCCTTCTGAAAAATGTTTTCAAACCCCATCATCGCTTTTCATCTCCTCCCCTTATTCTTCCGGCATTCCGATCGTGTCCGGGACAGGATCTACCGGCAGATTTTCAAGTCGCCGATCGCAACCGAACTCCCGGGTCTCCCTGTCAATTCAACCTTGATTTGCGTTGTACTGGAGGAGAGCGGGACGAGTGTCCGGCACCAGCGGTATTGCTCGCTGCACTCCTGCATCGGGACCTCGCGTCCATTGACCCGCAGCTTCGCCCACGACGGAGCCGAGGCGCAGACCGGAATCACCAGAACGGCATTTTTTCCGATCCCTTCCTTCGGGACCGTACATTCCGCTACCATACACTGATTTTCTGCCGGAATGGTGAAAAAATGGGCTTGCCGGAGGTCTTTGCCGAATTTCGGAACCACTTCCGTATTACCGGAGACCGGGATCGTGCAGATCGTTGTTTTCCCTGAAAGCAACCGTTTATCCTGATCCATCCGGCGGATATCGCTGAATGAGAAGTTCGCATGCAGATGAGAACTCCCCACGTTCATTACGACTGCCTTTTTTCCCTTCAGATACTCCTCCGGATGGCGGAATAACTGCTGGATGACTGCGGTCATCGGTCCGAATCCGGAAACGTACGTCACCGTGAGCGGCATCTTGAGATAGCGGCATAAATACCCGTGAAAGGAATCCCCCGCTGGGCTCCAGAGAAAGGAGTTCCCGATCACCCACACCGGCGACCGTGAATCACTGAGGAGCCTTTTGCCGTCATAAAGGATCCGGCG
Organism: Lentisphaeria bacterium UBA1776; assembly: GCA_002314605.1. GTDB lineage: Bacteria > Verrucomicrobiota > Lentisphaeria > Victivallales > Victivallaceae > UBA1776. The sequence goes on from DCGO01000058.1 coordinate 14,795, forward strand.
GCACAAATACTCTGAACCGACTTTATTTTCTCCAATGTCGCAGTTGGCGGGATAAAGGTACGCGGGATTTTTCCCGTAAACGTGCGGGATCATCTTCTCGGAAAATCGCTCCGGAGCAAGCGGCGCCGGGAAGGAATAACGCCGAAGCCTCTCCGCGACCAGTTCCGTCGCAACATCCTGCGCATTTTCGCCGGGATGAAGATTGCCGGGATAGAAAAACGCCAAGGGATGACGGTTGTAATTCCGGAGTAAAGCCTCGGAATCATAGATCGCTTCGATATTGTTTTCCAACAGCTCCCGGACCGTGAATGCAGACCAAAATTCCGGGACATCGCGGAACTCCGGATTGATGACCCGGGCGGCGATCGCATGGGAATCCGGAATCAGGTTCACGATCAGCTGACAACCATGTGCCTCAAGAAATTCCCGCAAAGCCACCAGCGCCGCTATGTTTTCCTTCCGGACCGGACTGTAGTACAAAAGCAACTGGTATTTTTCCGGCAGACACCAGAATGAATTGTCGATATTGCGCCAGACGTACGTGCCGACCCGGTTCCAGCCCGGTTTGTCCTTGGCCGTTTCCCGTTTCCATGCCGCTTGAAATTCTGCCTCGATTTTGGCGATCTTCGCCCTGTCCCACCCTTCCAGCAGAGTATTGATCCGCTTCAAATCCGCGCGGATCGCCTCCGCCTGCAATTGCTTCTCCTGCTTCGTGAGCGGAGGATTGATCCTGCGCTCAAAGACCGATACGTAATTTTGATCGGCGTCCGTGAAATCCACCGCCGGATCATCCGCAAACGCGGCGATCTTTTCGTATTCGAGAAGATAAAAACTCTCCAGCTCAAAAAGCGACAGATCATCCGCCTGCTGGGTCGTCTTGCGGTACGGCGGAAGTTTTTCAAAGGGAATCACCTGACAGCGGAGCTTATCTCCGACCTGCAATCTGCCGCTCGGCAATACCGCATAGTTCCGGAAACCCTCGGCAATCAACTGGACCTTCTGCGGACAGGCGGCGCCGGAAAGGATGGCGTTGCCCTCAAACTCCAGCGTATAGCGGCAATCGGGATAATCGGACTTCTTCGGATCCGGCAGAACAGACCGCGCCCTGACGACCCCCTCCACAACGGAAATGCCGTCCTGCGGCAGGATGGTCTGCAAAGCAGTCCCGGCCGATGCTCCGACTGCGGCGAGCACCAGCGCTCCCCAAAATGCTCTGACAAGACTGAAAATACCAAAAAAACGACTCATATTCAAAGCAGAGAACTTCTCTTTACGGTTCAGAATCGCATCGGCGGTCTCGCAGCGTCGGATCATTTGCTCTGCTCCTCTAGGACCATCAGACACGCACACAGATACTCGGCATATTTCCGGTAACAAGATGGTAAACAGGAATAGGCGCTCCTGCTCTTCCGGGACGCTTTGCTCATGAGATTCTCTTCGGGCGCGACGACCCCGGGTAGCGATACCAGCGGCATCTCTGGAGAATGCCGCTTCAGATATCCTGTCAAAAGCCAGTTCAGACGGAAATGGTCCATCCGCGCCTGCCGGGCATTGGAGGCGTAGGGGACGTCCTCCCCGACCGGCGCCGGCGGGATCAGCAAAACACACTCCTTCGCCGGGATCTTCCGCCGCAACTGCCGCAGAAGCGCAGTAAAATTCTCTTCAAACATACCTGTGTCGAAAGCAAAATTCCGGTGGGCGAGAACATTGATTAGAAATGGCTCGAACACCAGATAATCATAATGGTCCGCAACAGGGAAATCGGCGATCTGCGTGCACGCTCTGACCAGACTTGGTCCATTCTCCGGAATACCTTCGGGCAATTTGAAACAGTCCACTCGCCCCTGCTTCAACAATGCGGCAAGATGTTTGCCCGTATTTTCGGTGAAATCGGCGGTCCCCACGACGGCGATCTTCCACTTTTTCTCCGCAATATCCTTCCCGGGCGAAGTTGTCCACGCCAAGCGGACCGTAACTCGAGTCTCCGTCTGAAGCAGGCGATCCTTCAGGTGCAGTTCCACTGCCGGAGTCCCCCGGCGGATCGTCAGTTTGTCCCCCATAAGGACCGCGCCCGCCGCATTGCCCGGCAAAGTCGCCTCCAACCGCGCGGCGCGTCCGTCCGCAGGAGCGAACTCGCGCCAGAAATAATCAATGGAGCCGCCGCCGCCATACAGCCGGACCTCATCCGGATAGAGCGGAGGTGCTTCGGAAGGCGGAAGTTTCGCACCGGACTTATTCTGCCCCTTCTGTGCCGGAGAGACGGCACTACGGTCCCCGGAGAAAACTGTCCTTATGGCGCGGCACGCGACCGGCCAGCAAAGCGAATCAAAGTACAGCAGATCAAGGTTTTCCGAATCCGGATCCCATGTCTCCTTGATCTGCCAGCGCATCCCTTCGCTGCGGGAAAAGGAGCCGCAGCGCCCGATGATGAAATCGTCCGCCGTCCGCATCGTTTCCGGGATATAGTCTGCGAGATCCAGAGCGATGAACGCCCCCTGTTTCTTCAGTTCCAGAGGTTCCGGGAGGCGGTCCAAAATATCAGCCCGGTTACGGTTGATCAGTCCGTCCCCGGTCCGGCGGTTGAAGCGCAGAAGCCGGAAACAGGTGTGCCGGTAGTCCATGGACAGCACCTCTTCAAAAGGAAAGGAGTAATACCGGGTCCTGACATCCTCCGCGATCTCCGGACCAGACTCCTTCCCGTGCAGCAGGATGTACGCGTCCTGGTCCTCCGGCAGCCTGACCAAATATTGTTCGATCACATCCTGCCAGCCGTTGCAGTTCTTTGCAATGACCCACTTCCTGCCGGTGGCGTTAACTCGGGCGGCGATCTTCAGGCAATCCGAACTTTTGATTCCAAGCAGCAGAATCTTCGTACTCTTTTCCGCAGACAGCTGCTCCGCGAAACTCCGGATAAAAGGTTTGCGCCCAGCGGTTGCCTGCCTCAACGCCGTGCTCATGCACACTCCAGCCGTAAGCAGGATCAGGATCCCCCGTTCCCAGCGGGACCGGAATAACAATCTGCCCAGCATTCGAGTCAGAAATGCCGCTCCGCCCCCGGCAAACATCGCCAGAAACAACGCCGACGGCATGTAGTAGCGCGAAACATTGTTGCGCCGGATCAGCAACGGCAACACATACCCGAAAATGATCAGGCAGAACCACAGCAGTACCTTCCGGGGCCGCGTCCTCAACACGTTCTGCTCTCCAAAAAGCGCGAAAAACAAAAGTGGTGGTATTGCGAAAAAGAACGCACCCTCCAGGATCGACAAGATTTCGGTCATAACTGCTCCATAATCTGAAAGAATCCGCGGCAGGTGTTTTCAAGGTTGTTTCCGGTACTCCAGAGGAAAACCCACAGACACCCGGCAGAGACTCCAGAAATGATCGAAAGAACGGCAAGGACCCGTATCATGCGTTTTTTCGGGACCTCTTCCCTTCTGCATTTCCCTTCCAAAAACGCAATCAGAACAAGTTCCAGCGGAAACAGAAAAATCTGTTCCTTCCTGCTCAACAAACCCATTCCCATGAGCACCCCCATGAGTAGCGCCTTATGCCATCGCCGATGCTTTGCATAACACCACGTCAACAGCATCCGGAACTGCCATACCAGCATGCACCAGAAGAGCGGCTCGCGCAGGATCCCTCCGGAGTAACGGAATACACCGGGCAGAGAGATGGTCAGCAATGCCGCGCACACGGCCAAAAAACGATCGCGGTAGAGTACCTGACAACAGGACCATACTCCCCAGACCATCCCCAGACAGAAGCCGATATTCAGCAGACGGCCTGCGCCCTCGAGCGACATCCCGAAGCCAACCAGTTTGCTCATGAGCCAGCACAACAGCAACGGATAGGTGCTGAACTGCGAAAACTCCCGAACGGAGGCATCCCAACCATATTCGACAACATGAGCCGTGAAATCCATGTAACTGTAGGAATCTGCCGGATAATCCCCGCTCATCCGCCACTGTGTGAGCCAAATCATCGCCCCTGCGAAGAGCATGACGACGCCCCAGCCGGCGATTCGGGCGACACAGACATTCTTGTCGAAAAGTTTGAAAATCTGATTCATCCGGCTCATTTTGCTCTGCACGAAAAACGTTTTATCTCTCGGCCCATGCCCGTGTTTTTCCCTCATGCTTTCAGAAAGGAATCCATCCAGAACTTGATGGACAGCAGGAGGAAGATATGCCGTTCCAGATTAGTTTCGTTCCGGTGCCTGCGGATTATTGTTTCGATGGGGCCCCGGGCAAAAAAATTACTGAAAGAAGAACCGCTTTCAAAGAAGATCTCCTTCAGAAGTCCCTCATTCTGAAACCATTTCCGGGTCGGGGACTGGAATCCCCGCTTCCGGCGGTTGATGATTCTCATCGGCAATACACTTTGCGCAAACTGCTTGTGAATAATCTTCGTTTTTCTGAACCTCAAGCGGTATTCGACCGGCAACGATTCGATGAACCGGACCAATTTCAGGTCCAGAAGCGGGACACGGCACTCCAGGGAATAGTGCATGGTGATCTTATCCGTGTAGATCAGAAGATCGTCCGCCAAATCCATCCGGGTATCCAGAGCCATCATTCGTTCCACTGGTTCCATCTTGCGCCGACAATCCAGAAGCTGATACATCCGTTGAAACTCTCTTCCCGCATCAGGGTGGGATACGCCGACCATTTCGCGGATTTCCTCCGGAGAAAACACCTCGTAAGCCTTCAGAAAACGCGGAATGTCATCGCGGATGCCCAGCGTTTTAAGTCCCCGGGCAATCGTCTGATTTTTAACGGGAAGCCGCTTCAACAGCGGAAAGAAGGGACTCATCGCCCGGACCGGCAAAGTTCTGCGGAGCAGTTCTCCCTGATACCGGCCATATCCGCCCAGAGGTTCGTCCGCGCCCTGCCCGGTCAGCACGACTTTGACGTTCGAGGCCGCCAGTTCGGAAAGCGCCATCATCGGCAGTGCTGACGTCGTGGCCAAAGGTTCCTCCACGATGGAAACCATCTCCGCGATCCGCTGGAAAAACTGCTGATCGTCGATCTTCACAACG
>DCGO01000099.1:0-6909 GCA_002314605.1 Lentisphaeria bacterium UBA1776
ACAGTTCTCCGGTACTCGGCGTCACTGCTCCGAATAGATATAGGTTCTCGCGCCCAATCTTTGTTTTTACCTCAAAATCCGTTCCTTTTGGCTTCCAAGCCCTTTCCGTCGTCGTAATGGTACCGAACCTCGACTCATCTTGAAAGACAAGTTCAACTTGCTCTTCATTCCCTGCCGGTATTACCTCGGCAAGCATATTTGGAAGATTTTTTTTGAACTCCTCTCGAGCCTCTGAAGAAGATTTGTAGTGCATAGGACGAGGTCTTTTTTGAGCCATCCCCATTTTTTTAAGCGTATTGCCCATGGCTGCAATTGAGATGTCTACGGAAAAAACGGATTTCACTTCCAAACACAACCGTTTGAGCGTCCAGTGCACAGGCTGTCCAGTTTGATTCACGTCATTGTTCAGCCATTTCCTTATCGCTTCCTGTTTTTCTTTCGTAAGTTTCATTCTGCGATGGTCTCGCGCTTTGTTTTCAAGCCCCGGCACCCCGTGTAAATGAAACTTTGAAGCCCACCGAATCACGGTCTCCGGTTCGGTGTCAAAGAAAGAGGCTGCCTCTTCGGCTGAATGCTGGTGTGAGAGGACGGTCGCCCCAATAAGGAGCGACCTCCTACTCGATTTACTGTTTTACCGGTTTATTTACCCAAAAAAGATAACTGAATCACCAAAAATGATATTTACATAAGTATGGTATATGCTATATTAACCCCATAAAAGATAATTTTATTGAAAGGAGATGTCATGCTGAAGATCGGCTGCAGTCAGACGGTACTGGACGTGCCGCTTTTTGTGGAACTTTACGGGTACGGGATCGGGGCCGTGCGGTGCAACCGGGGGACCCATGACCCCTTGTACTGCCGGGCCTTTTCGTTCAACGACGGCAGGAAGCACGGGCTTCTTATTTATACGGATTCCTGCTCCAGCGACGATCTGCTCTGCCGGGAGATGCGGGCGGTCCTTGCTTCGGCATTGAATCTGGACCCCAACGGGATCGCCTTTGTGGCCACCCATACTCATTCCGGGCCCAATATCCGGGAATCCGGAAGCGGAAGCGGCTTCGGGGAACCGGATCCCCGGGTCGCCGCCAACTGGAAAAAATGCGTCCTCAAGGTCGCGGAGGATGCCGTTCTCCATGAGGAAGCGATCGACCGGGTGAAATTTGCCCGTGCGCCGCTGACCAGACCCCTTGGCGCCAACCGGGTCAACCCGGAGAAGAACGCCACGGATCCCTCCATCCGCTGGATGAATTTTCTGCGGAAAGACGGCTCTTCCAAGCTTCTGCTGCACAACCACGGGATTCACGGGATCAGCATGAACGGGAAGACCTTCCATCTCGTGTCCGCCGACTGGGCCGGTGCCGTGAACCGCATGCTGCTGGAGGAGAAAATAACCGATATGCCTTTTTTCCTCCTCGGTGCCTGCGGGGACGTGAACACTTATACGGGCAACTCTGACGAAGGTCCGGAATTTACCGAAGCGGCCGGCAAGATCGCCGGACAGTATGTGGATGATCTGAAAAGGAGTCTGAACGGCCCCGCAGAGGAAATGTCCGCAGAAGATTTTACCGTTTCCTTTGTTTTGAAGACGGTCGAATTTCCCGCCGTGAAACTGCCGGAGGAAAAACTCCGGGAAGAGATCAAGGTATGGGACGAGGTCATTGCCACCCGGAAAAATCCCCTTGCCGCAGATTTCTTCAGACACTTCACCCGCCGTCTGGAAGAGACGATCGTGTTGCTCAGGCGCGGCCATGATCTGCGTATTTTCCACGATCTTCAGGTGATCCGGATCGGTCCCCTGACCGTTTTTACGGTCCCCGGAGAGTATTTTGTGGAGGAGGGGATGAAACTCCTGAACGCGTCCGGATCGGTTTTCCCGATGCTTGCCGAGGTATCCAACGGAAACGGCGGCTACTATCCCGATGAAGAGACCATGAAAAAATATCCCGATGTTTCCTGCCGTATCAAAGCCGCCGGTTCATTCTGGGGATTCTACGAGATCTACGGCTACATGCACTCCCACCGGTTCAAATATCAGGACCATATTTCGGCATTTCTGGCCGAGCGGCTTTTAACCATGGAGAAATCTGCAAATGAGTGAAAAACTTGCGATTCACGGCGGCACCCCCGTTTTTCAGGGGGAAGAACTGAAAACCCTTGCCCCAAAATGGCCGGTCTCCCATCCGGAGACGGAGGCGAAACTGCTGGAACTGTACCGGGGGAACCGCTGGTCCGTCTGCGCCGAATACGAGCAGCAGCTGATGCGGGATTTTGCCGCTTTTCAGGGGACGGAATACTCCGTATGGATGTGCAACGGCACCACTACACTGGAGTGCGCCCTTCTGGCGCTGGGGATCGGCCATGGCGATGAGGTGATCGTTCCCGGCGTGAGCTGGCTGGCCACCGCCCAGGCGCCCATGTATGCGGGAGCCAGGACCGTGCTGGTGGATATCGATCCGGAGACCCTGTGCATCGATCCGGAGAAGATCGAGGAAGCCATTACTCCCCGCACCCGGGCCATCATCCCGGTCCACGTCTTTTCCGCCATTGCAGATATGGACCGGATCTGCGCGATCGCCCGGAAGCACGGCCTCCATGTGCTGGAGGACTGCGCCCATGCCCACGGCTCCCGCCAGCACGGCAAAGGGGTCGGTTCCTTCGGCGAATTCGGCAGTTTTTCCTTTCAGCAGTCCAAACTGATGACCGCCGGGGAAGGGGGGTGCCTCATTACCGGCGACAGGCGTCTGGCGGATCTGGCCTTCCGGGCAAGCCATATCGGCAGCTCCTGCATCCTGCCTGACGAACCCCTGAAGCCGGGGCTGATGTGCCACCAGTACCGGTTCACGGAATTTCAGGCGGTCATCCTTTGCGACCAGCTGCGTCATCTGCCGGAACAGCAGAAGAAGCGCATCGAAAATATGGCTCTTGCGGCGGAGATCTTCAAGGATGATCCCGGAATGAAGCTGCAGAAATCGTCTTATGACGATGACGTCCGTGGGTACTATTTTCCGACGCTTCTCCTGCAGACGCAGAACCTGAGACCGGAAGTCACAAGAAAAGATATTTTTGATGCCGCGCGGGCCGAGGGCGTCCTGCCCGCCTTTCTGAACGAGGGTTGGGGGGAACCCATGTACAGAATGCCCCAGTGGAACATGCTGCCGGACAGGTATGTGAAACACGACACGCCGGTCTGCGAAGAGGTGATGGAACAGCGCTTCATGTGTTCGGTGCACCGGCTGCTGCTGGCGGATGCCTCCACGGTGGAGCGCTGGGCCATGGCGGTCAAAAAAGTCGTGGACTTTTTCCTTGCCGTGTAAGCGCATGATGATTCTTCCACTGATGCATTATTTCCGTTGAAAAGGAACGGGAACATGGTGGAACTCCGGCTTGAAACAGATCATAACGCAATCATGGATTGGAACCTTTCGTTCCAACCCGGAAAGGAGCAGAATTCGTGAAAAATCAGATTGGGGTCGCCGACTACGGCATGGATGTGTGGGACGGCGGATTGTTCAATCTGGAAGCGCGGCTGGATGTGCTGAAAGCCTGCGGCATCGGCGGCATTGAGTGGCTCCGGGCCGCCGACATGGCCGAAGCCGTTCAGAATGCCTGTCTTTTTCACCGGAAAGGGATGGATTTTGCCAGCTGCAAGATGAGCACGCCGGAACTGACGCTGAAATGTGCCAGCGCTTTCAAAAAAGAGTATGTGTGGATCGATCTGGCCTGTCAGCGCACGGTCCCCATGGAGAAATTTCTCCGCCGTTCCAATATCATGGTGAAGGCGGCGGAGTATTACGGTTTGAAGGTCGCACTCCATAACCATCTTGGGAGCCTGATCGAAGGGCAGGATGAACTGGATATGTTCATGAAGGCCGCGCCCGGGGTGTATCTCCTGCTGGATATCGGCCACCTTCATGCCGCTGGCGGCGACTGTGTGAGGACCGTCGAAAAATACCATGACCGCCTTGCCGCCGTCCATTTCAAGGATATTTTCTACAAGGATCAATCCATCGGTCTGGACCGCTGGTGGGAGCGTCTCCGTTTCTGTGAACTGAACGGGGGGAATGCGGATCTGCCGCTGGAGGCCATTGCGAAGGTGCTGCAGGCACATCATTATGACAAGTGGCTCCTGATTGAGCAAGACACCCATCTGCAGTCTCCTGAGATCGATCTCAAAAAGAGTGCGGATATCCTGAAAGAACTTTTTTATTGAGGAGGAAAGATGAAAAACATTCTGATCGGATTGGCCGGTTCTTCCATCATGGAAGGGGTCCTTGGCGTGGACAAGCCGGAGACGCGGTACTACAACATTCTGCAGCAGAGTTTGAGCGGGGCTTTCCCGGATACCTGTTTTCCCATCATCAATTCCGCCATCGGCGGGTGGTCGTCCCGGGAACTCCATCACCTGTTCCAGCGGGATATACTGGGGTATCCGCTGGATATCTGCATCATCATGTACGGGGCGAACAACGTTGATCTGGACATCCCCGGGCGGAGTCTGCGGGAGTTTGAACTGGACGAGATCATGGTGGCGGAGGAGGGGATGCTCCCCCGGTCTGTCAAACGGATCGGTGTGATTCTGGGGCCGATCATTGACGAACTGCACTGGTGTTCCCGCAAGGAAAAATACCGGAAGTTTCTCGAACCCTTCGGCGGACACAACGCCTTTATGGAACTGGAACGTGAAAAGGTGAAGGCCTTTTATCTGAAACACCAGTGGCCCGTGGTCGATCTCCGGGAAGTTTTTGCTTCGGATGTCAAATCCTTTATTTACAAGGACGGCATCCATCTCTCTGAAGCCGGGCATCGGGCCTTTGCCGAGGCGCTCTTTCCGGTGGTCAGAGACAGCCTCGGCCTTTCCTGAAGCGCGTTTAACGCTGCCTGGGAGCAGCGGGTTTTCCGGCAAAATCCCGTCTCCGGATCATCACGCCGATGGAGGAATCAATGTACGGTTCCGAGAAGAACATTTCCTCCTGACGCACCGTTGTCGCATCGATCTGGGAGACGGCAATGTCGATCCTGCCGGCCTTCAGCGCCGGAAAAAGTTCTTCATATTCATACTGCCGGAAAACACAGTCGCAATTCAGCGCCAGCGCCAGCCGTTTGGCGTATTCCACATCGTATCCCATGACGGCTCCGCCGGCTCCGGTATAGCAGAAAGGGATGTATTCCTTTTCGAGCCCGATGACCAGTTTGGCCTGCGGTCTGGCGGCCCGGGGAATTTCCGGATTTTCCGGCCGGGTGGTTTTGAGCCACCGGTCGAACATTTCCCGGCTGACCCCGCTTTTCTGAAAAGAGCGGATGACCCGGTTGATCGGTTCCACAAGCTCTTTTTTCTGCGGAGCGACGGCAATGGCGATCTTTCCGGTCCCGAGGGATTCCGGGAGGACCATCAGCTGCGGGTGTTCTGCTGCCATATATTCCAGCGCGGGACGGTCAAAGGCAAAGGCATCGATCCTGCCGGCCATCAGCTCGGCGGCCATTTCCGTTCCGGTTTTGAATCTGACGCTGCGGGCCTTCGGGAAACGCCGTGTTGCCAGTATTCCGGCAACAGCGCCCTTTTCGGCGGCAACGACAAACGCCGAATCGTTCAGATCGTCAAGGCTGCCGATTTTCGGTTTTTTTCCGGCTTCCCCGCATCCGGACAGCAGGAGCATTCCCGCCGGAATCATCAAAGACAGCCAGCTTGATTGCCATAAAATACGCATCATTTGCGGGATCCCTTTCTTTTGTGGTGACCGGCGCAATGGCCGTTGGACTATCCGCTGGTATCGAAGATCACCCGGTTTTGCCACGATTCTCCATCGGGGGAACGGGGCAGCTGCTGGGTCTTCAGCGATTCCAGCAGCCGCTGGACCGCGCTGTCCATGGCACTGTTGCCGCTGGGCCGTTCGATCCGGGCTTCGATCAGCCGACCGTCTCCGGAAATATGCAGATAGACCGTAACCTCCGGTTTGGCGTCTCCCAGCAGCGCCCGTGGCGGAGTCATGGCACTCCAGCGGATCTTCAGAAATGCCCCAAGCAGCGCGGCGTATCGCGTGTTGCTGCGGTCCCCTCCATTGGGCGTATTGGAGAATTTCTCGCCGTAGCGCTGCGCCGTATCCCGTTTGCCGATGGCGATATCCGGATTGGTCTGACTGCCGGTGCGCTGGCCGATTTTCCGGGTATCTTTGAGGGTCCGGTCCGGGTCCGGCGGCGGGGCGGTTTTCTTTTTGACATATTTCGGGAGCTGCAATGCCGGTTCCGGCGGAGCCTCGGGGAGTTTCTTCTCCCGGGGCATGGGCATGGGCAGATCCGCCAGCATCGGCTCCGGCGGCGGCGGCGTGGGCATCACGTCCGGGATCTGAGGTTCCGGCGGGGGCGGCACCGGCGGCACCGGCGGCGGATTCACGTTATCGTCCGGCTTGGGGGAAGGGGGAAGACGCTGGGTCTCCTGTGCCACCACCGGCCCGGTGGAGGGGTCGTCCACCAGATTGACGGACAGGTCTTCCGCCTTCGGGGTCAGCATATCGGCCACGGCCATGATCAGCATGGGAATGAAAATCAGCACCACATGGCCGGTCAGGGACCAGCAGAAAATTTTCCTCGAGTGCTCCGGCGGATGCAGTATTTTCTGGGAATCTTCCGGTCTCACGGCAGTGTCAGCGCTTTCTTTCCGCCTGAGTAACTAGGCTGATCTTGGTGAATCCGGAATTCTTGATGTCCCGCATCAGTTCAATGACCTCCCCGTAGGAGCGGCCGCCGTCGCAGCGCAGCAGGACAATGGTGTCCGGTTCCGCTGTTTTGAGTTCCCGGAGCCGGGCCATCAGCTCCTCTCGTGAAAGGGTCTCCTTTTGAAACGAAATGGTGCCGTCGGAAGCGATGGTGACATTCTTGAAATGATCTTCCGGCAGACTTTTGGCATTCATC
>DCGO01000099.1:6989-7371 GCA_002314605.1 Lentisphaeria bacterium UBA1776
AGGTCCAGAAGCGGCGTCACGTTGATCTGGTCCATGGTCGCCATGGCGGCACGGTGTTTGCGGCGTATCATGAGTCACGGGTCCTTTGCTTAACGCTGCTGTCCGGCGGCGGATGCGGGGGCGGCGGCGCTTCCCACTTGTTCAAGTTTCACCTGGGCCATGAAGCCCTCTGCAAAGTTGTCCATGTCGGTAGTGAGGGCCCGGATGGAACTGTTGAGCATATTGTACCCCACCAGGGACGGAATGGCCACGACCAGCCCCGCCACGGTGGTGAGCAGTGCTCCCGCTACGCCGGGGGCCAGGGCATTGAAGTCCGCCTTGCCGGCGGCTGCGATCCCGGCAAAGGCCATCATGACCCCCCAGACCGTGCCGAAGAGGCCGA
>DCGO01000068.1:0-981 GCA_002314605.1 Lentisphaeria bacterium UBA1776
CAGAAAACACGGAGTTTAGGATATACGATGTCGACTAGGAATACATGCGGCTCAATATTTTTGATTTACCAAACAAACGTGTCAATGACGGAATTTGAGCGTGTTTTTTCATAAAACGACGAAGAGGCCTTTTTCCACTGTTGGACCAGATTCGGATGAATCTGATACTTGCCGGCGATTTCCGCAACCGTCAACTCGCCACTCAATGCTTCAAGAGCCACCAGCTCTTGAATTTGCTGTCATACGACTTCTTCATGATACGACCCTTTCTTTTTTTAATTTACAGGCCGTTTCACACCAATGCAAGTTGTCCAGTTTTCGGGGAAAAGTGCAAAGCATGAAATTCCGGCTGCGGTGCCGGTAAGCTGAAACTTGCAAATCCTCTGGAACGGGTGTATCGTATGCGGAAAAGGGAATGATCGGAGACAGGCATGAAAATGAAACCGCTTTTGAGTGCAGTTCTGGCTTTTTTTTCCATGGGGTCCGGATTTGCCGCATCTCCACGGGTGACCGCCCGGATCAGCGGGGTGCTGAACGATTTGGATCTGTCCCTCCCGGAACTTGCCGAAGTCGCCGGGGCCATGGCGAAAAAGGATCGGTCTCTGGCGATCAGGACCGCCGCCGCCTTTTTCCGGAAAAAACTGCAGGAACAGAATCAACTTAATCTGCCGGGGATGGTCGATCCAGTCAACCTTCCCGTCCGCCCTTTCCTGCAGAACACGGCCGATGATGCCGCTGCCGGCAAGGTCAAGGTCTGCGGCATCGTCCACACGTTTCCCGGGGGGAAGATCGACTGGCTCTTCAACCCCACCCGGGGGGAGGGGAAGACCCTTGATCCGGAGTGGCAGTGGCAGCTCAACCGCATGTACTTCTGGCCCGACATGGCCTCCGCCTGCGCCGTGACCGGAAACGAACTTTACGCCCGGCGCATCGTCGAACAGTTCCGCAGCTGGGTGGATTGTCAGGCCCGCCCGGAGGGGG
>DCGO01000068.1:1035-1834 GCA_002314605.1 Lentisphaeria bacterium UBA1776
GCGGGATCCGCCTCGGCATCATCTGGCCCCAGACCTTTCAGAAGATCGCCTCTTCTCCTGCCTTTACCGACGAGGATGTTCTGCTTTATCTCTCCAGTTCCCTCGAGCAGATGCGCCACATCCAGACTCATTACCGCAGGGGCAACAGCAACTGGAAACTCATGGAGATGAACGGCATCTACACCTTTGCCTCCGACTTTCCGCAGTTCAAAGAGTGCGCAGAAGCCCGGCGCAAAGCCGTGGCCATGGTGGACCGGGACCTGCGGCCCCAGATCCTGCCGGACGGCATCCATTTCGAACTTTCGCCCGGCTATCACTTTGTCACCATCGGCAATGCCCTGGCCATCCTCCAGCAGGCTGAGAAACGGGGGTTTCTGAATGAGATCCCCCGGGATTTTTCCGGACTTCTGGAGAGGGGCTTTGAAGGGATGACGAAGATGACCATGCCCAACCGGCGGAATCCCTCCCACAACGACGGCGGCTCCGGTCTTCTCCCCCCCTACTATCAGAAATGCCGCCGGCTTTTCCCGGACAATCCGCTTATCGAGTGGATGGCGGACGGGGCCGGAGAAAAAGATCCCCGGTGCCCGAAAGCGTGTTCCAACCTTCTGCTTTGGAGCGGCTTTGTTATCATGCGCAGCAGCTGGGCGCCTGACGCCAACGCTCTTTTTTTCGACGCCGGTCCCCTGGGCAAAGGACACATGCATCAGGATAAACTCGGCCTCGTCTGTCACGGATACGGGGAGGAACTCCTCTACGATGACGGCGGGGGCTATTATGACCTGTCGATTTTCCGCTT
>DCGO01000068.1:1840-16192 GCA_002314605.1 Lentisphaeria bacterium UBA1776
GGTACGCCTGTTCCCCATGGAGCCACTCGGTGATCGCCGTGGACCATCTGGGCCAGCAGCGGGAAGCCTCCGGAGAAAACCGGATCCCGTCTGTTCCGGCGAAGATCGTTTTTTCCACCGCGCCGGAAGCCGATTATGCCGAGGCAAGTTACGATCAGGGGTTCGGGCCGGACATGAAGCGGATCGCCGTCCACACCCGGCAGATCCTTTTTCTGAAGCCGGATGTTTTCATCATCTGCGACAGACTTCTCCCGAAGGATGAAGCCGAACACCATTACGAAGCCCGCTGGCAGGTCGATACGGTGAAGATGCGGGAGATCCTCCCCGGAGTCCTGCAGAGCGACCGCAGTACCCGGGCCGATCTGGTGATCGCCCCCATCGCCTCCGAAGGGGTGACGGTCCGCACAGCTTCCGGAAAAACAGGCAATACCCTTCCGGAAATGGGCGGCTTGTACATCGGCTACAAAGTGCGCCCGTGGCGCCCGTCGGTAACGGTCTCACACGAGAAGACCGGTCGGGGGGCCCAGTTTTTCCTCACCATGCTTCACCCCGTCCGCCGGGAAAATACCTCCCCGGTCCGGTCGGTCAAACGCACCGGGGGGCAAGTCTTTGAAATTCAGTTCCATGACGGCAGGAAGGCCGTGGTGAACGTTGGCGAACGTCTTTCCGCCATGTGGGAAAAGCCATGACCTCCGGTTCCGGAAAATTTTTTTCTGCAGCTGGATAATTGCATTCCGGAACTGTATATTATACGCATGAATCTTTGAACCATGCAGAAGGAACCGGAAATCCCATGAATCTTGAGGAGATCCTCGCCGGGCTCAACCCGGAACAGGCTGCCGCCGCCTCCAGTATCCGCGGCCCCGTCCTCGTCCTTGCCGGCGCCGGCACCGGCAAGACCAGGGTCATCACCTACCGCATTGCCGGGATGCTCGCTTCCGGGATCCCCGCCGAGCAGATCCTGGGGCTTACCTTCACCAACAAGGCCGCAAGAGAGATGCGTGAACGCCTGGCAAGTCTGGTTTCTTCGGAACTGGCCAAAGCGGTTACCTTGGGGACCTTTCACAGCTTCTGCATGAAGATCCTCCGCCGGGAGTGCCCCCGGATGGGGTATCTCCCCGGCTTCACCATTGCCGATGAATCCGACCAGCAGGGCCTGATCAAACAGGCCGGAGCCGCGCTGGGACTGCTGCCCGGATCGTACAGCATTCCCGAGACCATGTCGGCCATCAGCAGCTGGAAGAACCGGCTTCTTGGCCCCCGGCAGGCCCGGAATCAGGCGGAAACCGACCACCATGTCATTATGGGGAGTATTTACGAAGAGTACCAGAATTTCCTCGAAATGCAGAACATGGTGGATTTTGACGATATGCTCATGCTGGTATGGAGGCTTTTTACGGAATTTCCCGAGGTGCTGAAAGCCTATCAGGAGCATTTCCGGTATCTTCTGGTGGACGAGTATCAGGATACCAGTGCCGCCCAGTTCGAAGTCGTCCGGCTGCTGGCCGGCGAGGATCATAATCTCTGCGTGGTGGGAGATGACGACCAGAGTATCTATTCATGGCGGGGGGCCGACATCGGCAACATCCTTGCCTTCCCGGACCAGTTTCCGGGAGCGAAAGTCATCAAGTTGGAACAGAACTACCGCTCCACCACCCGGATCTTGAATGCCGCCAATGCGGTCCTTTCCGGCAATACCCGCCGTCACACCAAGACATTGTGGTCCGATCTCGGGGAGGGGGACCCGGTGGAGATCGTTCAGAATCCCGGAGGCGAAGACGAGGCAAGATTTGTCGCCAACTGCATTCTGCAGATCCGGAACGAAAAACCGGACCGCAACTATTCCGATTTCGCCATCCTCTACCGGTCCAACCATCTCTCCCGGGAATTTGAGACTCAGCTGCGCAATGCGGGCATTCCCTACCGGCTGGTGGGCGGACAGGAGTTCTACAAGCGCAAGGAGATCAAAGATGCCGTAAGCTATCTCAAAATTCTGGTCAATCCGCGGGACGACCAGAGTCTGCTGCGGATCCTTCCCTGTCCCCCAAGGGGGCTGGCGGACAAGGCGGTGAAACTCCTGAAAACTCACGTTTTGGCGCATCACGTCTCCATGACGGATACCCTCGGGAACAGTACTTTTCAGCAGTCTTTGGGGGGCAAAGGCGCGGCGGCTGCGGCGGAACTTGCCGGTGTGATCGACCGTTACCGGGCAGATTTCAATGCTCCTGGAAACCTTGCCTTCCGGGTGGCCGCCTATTTGGAAGACTGCGGCTATCTGAGTGGACTTCAGAAGATGTACAAGGATATTCAGGACGCCACAAAGCGCAGGGAAAATATCGATGAATTCATCAGCGCCATCGCCCAGTTTGAACAGCACGCCGGTGAACCCCAGACGCTGGAGAACTATCTGGAGAGTTTCGCCCTGCTGGAGGAGAACGACCGGACCGAGGAAGATACCGGAGACGCCGTGACCCTTTCCACCGTCCACGCGGCCAAGGGGCTGGAGTATCCGGTGGTCTTCACCGTGGGCATGGAGCAGGGACTTTTCCCCCACGAGCGGGCCATGGAAGATGGTTCCCTTGACGAGGAACTCCGGCTCTTTTATGTTGCCATCACCCGGGCCCGGGAGAAACTTTTTCTCTCTTATGCCGCCCAGCGGCTGACCCGGGGGGTGACCCACCACCATGCGCCTTCGGAATTTCTGGATCATCTGCCGGAGGATACGGCGAACCGCCGGAAGCCGGAAGAACTTCTGAAGACCCCGGATGTTTCCCGGATGCGGCAGGCATTTGCGGATATCTTCAAACTGCTGGACGAGGATGACTGATATGGCTGAAGAGAAGCATATTCTTCTCCACTCCTGCTGTGCGGTCTGCGCCTCCAGCTGTGTGGAGAGGCTGCAGCAGGAGGGGTGGCAGGTGACACTCTTTTTTTCCAACAGCAACATCGCGCCTTTTGAGGAATACTCCCGGCGGCTGGGGGCCATGCGGAAACTTTCCGGGATCACCGGCTGCCCGCTGATCGAAGACGAATACGACCACGAAGCGTGGCTCCGGGCCGTGGCCGGACTGGAGAAGGAGCCGGAGCGGGGGGCGCGGTGCCCCGTCTGTTTCAGGTACTCCCTGCGGCGGACGGCGGAACGGGCGGAAACCATTGGCATCCGGCATTTTACCACTTCGCTGACGGTCAGTCCCCTCAAAAATTCCAAAGTGATCTTTTCTGTCGGTGCCCAATTTCCCGGATTCGAGGCCATGGATTTCAAAAAACGCAACGGTTATCTCCGGAGCGGCATCCTGGCCCGGGAGTACGGTCTGTACCGACAGAACTACTGCGGATGTGAATTTTCTTTCCGTCCGGAATGCTGACGTGCATTTTTCCTCAAAAAATCCCGGAAAAGAGCTTGAGAAAATGTCTCCGGGCGTGTATATTATTATTTATAATAGTAAGGTTTAAACGCAACCGGACAGCACCTCGCGAAAATGCTGTCCCCGGAGAAAGGAAATTATGAGCGATCTGACCAGCCGGGATATTCCCTTTGACATTCAGGAGATCATGCACACAGCATATCTCCAGTATGCCCTGAGCGTCAACGTGGGCCGGGCCATCCCGGACGTGCGGGACGGTCTCAAGCCGGTGAACCGGCGCATCCTGTATGCCATGCGGATGCTGAATCTGAGCAAGAGCCACCCCACCGCCAAGTGCGCCCGTGTGGTGGGCGAAGTCATGGGTAAATATCATCCCCACGGGGATGCGGCCATTTATGACGCTCTGGTGCGTCTGGCACAGGACTTTGCCATGCGTTATCCCCTGATCGAAGGACAGGGAAATTTCGGTACCATCGACGGCGACCCCGCTGCCGCCAGCCGTTATACCGAGTGCCGCATGGAGCGCCTTACCGAGGAACTTCTGAACAATATCGAAAAAGAGACCGTGGATATGGTCCCGAATTTCGATGAGGAAGAGCTTGAGCCCAGCGTCCTTCCCGCCGGATTCCCGAATCTTCTGGTGAACGGCAGCACCGGTATCGGCGTCGGTATGGCCACCAATATTCCCACCCACAATCTGGGGGAGGTCATCAATGCCACCATTGCCCTGATGGACAACCCCGGAGCCACGGTGGATGAACTTATGGAGTTTCTTCCCGGCCCTGATTTCCCAACCGGCGCAACCATCCGGGGACGCTATTCCCTGCGGCAGCTTTACGCCACAGGTCACGGCAGTGTCAAGATCCGGGCCAAGGCGGAGATCGTGGAGCATGACGGCCGGGAGCAGATCATCATTACCGAGATTCCTTACGCCGTGAACAAGACCGAGCTGGTTACCAAGATCGCCGAACTTCACAAGACCAAGGTCGTGACCGGCATTTCGGACCTCCGGGACGAGACCAGCGACCGGCAGGGCATGCGGATCGTGGTGGAAGTCAAACGGGGCGTCATGGCCAGTGTGGTGCTGAACCAGCTGTATGCCCACACCCAGCTGGAGACCAGTATCGGCTGCACCATGCTGGTGGTGGATCACAATCGCCCCATCGTGATGAATCTTGCGGAGATCCTGCAGGCGTACATCGACCACCGTCTGGAAGTCATTACCCGCCGGACCCAGTTCGATCTCAAGAAAGCAAAGGCCCGTGCCCACATTCTGGAGGGTTTTCTGATCGCGCTGGATCACCTGGACGAGGTGGTGAAGATGATCCGGGAGTCCCGCACCCGTGCCGATGCGGCGTCGGCGCTGATGGCCCGGTTCGGATTTACGGAAGTCCAGGTGAAGGCCATCCTCGATATGCGTTTGTACCAGTTGACCGGCATGGCTATGGACGATGTCCGCAATGAGTTCAACGATCTGCAGCAGCAGATCGCCTATTTCGAGAGTCTGCTGGCCAGCCGCGAAAAGCGTCTGGGGGTGATCCGGGACGAGCTCATCGTGGTCCGGGACAAGTACGCCGATCCCCGGCGCACCGAGATCGTCATGGATGACAGTGACCTCAATATCGCGGACCTGATCCCCCGGCACAGCTGCGTGATCACGGTGTCCCGCACCGGCTACATCAAGCGGGTGCCGGCCAGCACCTATCGGACCCAGCACCGGGGCGGCAAGGGCATTATCGGTATGGAGACCAAGGACGAGGATCATGTGGAGCACATTTTCAACTCCTGCAGCCACGATCTTATTTTCTTCTTCACGGACCGGGGCTTCATGTACTGGCTGAATGTTTACGAGATCCCGGAAGGTTCCCGCACCGGCAAGGGCAAGGCCATTGTGAACATGATCAAGATCGAAAAGGACGAGAAGATCCGGGCCATGCTGACGGTCCGCCGGGAAGAGCTGGACGAACCGGACAAATTCATCGTCATGGCCAGCAAGCGGGGCTATATCAAGAAGACCCCGCTGGCCCTCTTCAAGAATCTCCGCCGGATCGGACTCCGGGCGCTGGTGATCGAGGAGGACGATGACCTGATCGGCGCCGCCGTGAGCGAAAACGGCAACGAAGTGCTGCTTTCCACCCGTCTGGGCATGGCCTGCCGCTTCGATCAGACCAACGATGAGATCCGGCCCATGGGCCGTACCGCCCGGGGCGTCACCGGCATGCGGTTCAAGATCGCCGGGGATGATGTGGTGAGTATGGAGATCATTCACGAGCATCTGGCAGGCGAGATCGCCGGCGAGGATGCCGAAGACATGCCGGAAACTCCGGAAACTGAAGAAAATACCGAACCCGTGACCGGCGAAGGACCCCAGATCCTGGTGATCACCAATGGCGGCATGGGCAAGCGGTCCTTTGTGGCCGGATACCGGAAGACCCGCCGTGGGGCCAAGGGGGTGACGAACATCCGTCTCCGGGAAGGCGAAGAGGTGCTGGATGCCATTCAGATCGTGAGCGGTGACGAGCTTCTGCTGACCACCGCCCAGGGACAGCTGGTGCGCATCCCGGCGGATGAGGTCCGCACCATCGGCCGTGCAGCCAAGGGGGTCCGGATCATGAGTCTGGCCGAAGGCGATGTCATTACCGGCGTCGCCAAACTGGTGAAGGTGCCGGAAGAAGAGGAAGCCGAGGCTCTGGCCGCTCAGAGGGCGGAAGCCGAGGCGGCGGCCGCCGTGCAGCCGGAAGCTCCGGCGGAAGCGGTTCCTGCGGAGGAACCCCCGGCGGGCGAGTCTCCGGAGGAAGCTCCTGAAACAGATCCTGAAGCGTAACGGAAGGGTTTTCCTCGTGATACCCCGACCCTTGATCATGGGGATCGTCAATGCGACACCGGACTCTTTTTCCGATGGCGGACGAAACCCGGCAGAAGCAGCGGTCCACGGGCTGAAGCTCCTGGAAGACGGTGCGGATATCCTCGATATCGGGGGGGAATCCACCAGGCCCGGTGCGTGTGAGGTTTCTGCAGATGAGGAACTTGATCGGGTCATGCCGGTGGTGGAGAGGATTCTGCGGGAGCGTCCGGATTGCCGGATCAGCGTGGATACCCGCAAGGCTCTGGTTGCTGAAGCTGTTCTGAAAGCCGGAGCCGGGATCATCAACGATGTGAGCGGCCTCGAGTTTGATCCGGCCATGGCTGGAACGGTCGCAAAATTTCCGCAGGCGGTGGTGGTTCTGGGACATACCCGGGGGACACCGGAGGAGATGACCGGGCGCTGTCAGTACAGCAATGTGGTAAAAGAGGTCATGAGGGAGCTTGCCTGCATGGCGGAAGAGGCGGTGAAAGCGGGGATCCATCATGAAAATCTCTGGTTTGATCCGGGCATCGGATTTGCCAAAACAGCAGATCAGAGCTGGGAACTTTTGCGGCACACCCGGGAACTTGCCGGACTGGGGCCGCTGGTGATCGGTCACTCCCGGAAATCCTTTCTGGGGGGGGCGATGGCAGACCGGGATGCTGCAACGGCGGCGCTGGATTTTGTGCTGCGTTATGCCGGTGTCTCGGTCCTGCGGGTGCATGATGTGCGCGGTGCGCTGGCGGCGTTTCGTGCGGCGGAAAATTGGACGGCAAAGGAAGGATGCGGAAGAGATAAATGAACTGGATTGAATTCTGTACCGCTCTGCAGGATGTCTGGGGGTATGTCTGCCCGGTGGCGGAGATCGCGCTTCTGAGTATTATGATCTACGGCGTGTTGTATTTCCTGCGGGGTTCCAGGGGCGCATCGGTACTGACCGGGGTGATCCTGGTGCTTCTGGGTTTTACAATGCTGGCGAAATTTCTCAAATTTGAAGTCATCGGTCAGCTGCTGGGAGAATCCGGTGTGGTGCTGGCCGTGGCGATCATCGTGGTGTTCCAGCCGGAATTGCGGCGGGCCTTTGCCCAGCTGGGCAGTTACCGTTTTCTGCGGGGCAAAAGACGGCAGGAGATCATTACCGAGGTGGTGAATGCGGCCATTGCCATGTCCCGCAGAAAATGCGGTGCCTTGATCGTCATGGAGCGGCTGATCGGCATGCGGGCGCTGGAGGAAGAAGGCGTAAGGCTGGATATCAAGGTCAATGCCCTGATTCTCGAGTCTATATTTTATCCCAATTCTCCGTTGCATGACGGAGCTGTGATCATCCGGGACGGGCGGATCGTGGCGGCCCGGGTGATCCTGCCTCTGACCCGCAATGTGGAGATGCTCTCCAAGCGGCTGGGAACGCGCCACCGGGCGGCGCTGGGGGTATCGGAGGAAACAGATGGTGTGGTGGTTGTGGTTTCCGAGGAAACCGGGATCATCAGCATCTGTGCAGGCGGCGTGCTCAAGCGGGATCTGCCGCTGGATCAGCTGGCGGATTGTCTGGAGGAACTGCTGGAACAGCGCCGTTCCGACGGTCTGGCCATGCCGCTTCTCATGGAAGAGGATTCCATCAGTACGGAGGACGGGCGATGAAAATTTTTTCCGGGGGAACCCGTCTGGTGAATTTTCTGATTCATCCGGACACGGTGCGCAAAGTCATGGCCGTTCTGCTGGCGATTCTGCTGTACGGGAGTGTAACGTACAAGTCCGATATTCAGAGTCAGGATTTTCCCGGTGTGACGGTGGAACTGGAACTGCCGCCGGATGTGGTGAATGCTCAGGGGACCCGTCTTGCGGTTCTGCTGAAGGTCCGCTGTGCGGCACGGCTGATCAGCCGCCTGACGGCGGAATCTTTCAGCTGCCGGCTGCCGGTGAATGATTCCGAGGTTCAACCCGGACGGACGATTCAGCGCAAACTGCAGCCGTCGATGTTCAACCGTCCCTTCGGGGTTGAGATTGAGGCAGTGGAGCCGAAAGTGCTGAACCTGAAACTGGACCGGGTGATTTCCCGGCCGCTGCCGATCCGGCAGGTCTTTGATTCGGAGGAGCGTCTGCCTGTCGGATTCGGGATCCGCAGTGTGGCCATCCGTCCCAATGAAGTCACGGTGACGGGACCGTCGCTCATCGTCAACGGGCTGCAGCAGGCCCGCACTGTTCCGGTTCCGGTGGACAGTACCACCCGGGAGGGATTTGATTATGTGGCCAAACTTCAGCAGCTTGCCGGCGTCGCGATTTCCCCGGAACAGGTGACGGTCCATGTGGAGATCGGGCGGAAAAATCAGGGGGAGCGGATTTTGAGTTCCTTGGACTATAATCTTCTGCTTTCGCCGGAACAGAAAAAGTATTTCAGTGTGGAGCCGTCACCGGGAACCCCGGTGAAGGTTGAGGTGGTGGTCCGGGGACCGGATGAGGTGCGGAAGATGATGAACCGGAATTGGATCCGTCTTTTTGCAGATGTGACGGATCTGAAACGGTCAGGCGAATATATTCTGCCGCTGACCGGGGCCTTTGTGAACAAAGACGCACGGGATCTGGAGATCGTCCGGATCACGCCGGACAGAATCCGGGTGATGATCCGTCCTCTTGCAGGTGAAAAAAACAACAGAAAACTTTCAAAATAAAGGAATGAAAAGATGGCAGATGCAGTCAAAAGCGATCTCTACAAGGCCTCCGGCGTGGACATTGATCTGGCCGTTTCGCTCTTGAACAATGTAAAGGCAAAACTCGGTGCGGCCCGCCGTCCGGAAATGCTGGCCCCCATCGGCGGATTCGGCGGTCTCTTTCAGATTGATTTGAGCAAATATCGGGAACCGGTCATGGTTTCCAGCATCGACGGTGTCGGCACCAAGCTGATGGTCGCCATGATGATGGAAAAATACGACACGGTGGGGTTCGATATCGTAAACCACTGTGTGAATGATATTTCTGTGCAGGGTGCTGAACCTGTGTATTTTATGGACTACATCGGCATCGGCAAACTCCGCAGTCCTCTCTACGAGCAGGTTCTTTCCGGGATTGCCGATGCATGCAGAGCCGCCAATTGCGCAGTGCTGGGCGGCGAGACGGCAGAAATGCCCGGCATGTATGGCAATGACTTCGATCTGGTGGGCGTGATCACCGGGATTGTGGAGAAATCCAAAATCATTACCGGCGAGAAGATCCATCCCGGTCATGTGGCCATTGGCATGGGATCCAGCGGATTGCATACCAACGGGTTCAGTCTGGCCCGGAAGATTCTTTTCAAGGAGTGCGGTCTGGATGTCTGGAGCAAACCGGCTGAGCTGGGCGGGATGAGTGTGGGCGAGGCGCTGCTGAAGCCCCACATCTGCTATTACCCTGCTATTGCCGAGGCGCAGCAAAAGGGTTTGGCACTGGACGGCATCGCCCATATCACCGGCGGCGGTCTTTACGACAATGTCCCCCGGATCCTGCCGGCGGACGTGGATGTGGTCTTTGATTCATCGGGTCTTCCGGTGCCGCCCGTTTTCAAGCTTCTGGTGGATGCCGGCAAAGTGGATCATGTGGAAGCTTACCGGGTGTTCAACATGGGTGTCGGCATGGTCTGGTTCGTCCCGAAGTGTGATGCGGATGCGGCCCTTGCAATCTGTCGCGGCAAGGGTTATACCGCCGAAGTGATCGGAGAGGTTGTCCCCGGTGCCGGCAAAGTCACAGTCCGCTGAAAAAGTGAGGTGGAAATGGGCAGGATCGGCAGCTGGTTTGAGCGGCCGCTGAAATTGGCGGCACTGGTACTGACAAGGGATGACCACGAGGCGGAAAAACGGCTTCACAGTCATCTCGGGTCGCTGTTCCGGCTGGTGCTGGCCGGTTCTGAAGAACCGTTGGACACCGATTACGAGGCGCTGCGTTTTGCGCTTCGGGAACGCCCTCCTCATGAAATCTCCGAGCTGACCGCAGCCATGCACAGTGCCAAACTCCGTCCGATACCGGAGATCGCGGAAGTCCTTCTGGAACTGGCTCCGGAGGAGCGGCTTGAAATTCTCCGGCTGACCCTTGCTCTGAATGCCGGTTCCGGTCGGGAAAAGGCAAATCATGACGATCTGCTGGAATTGACGGGGCAACTGGAGATCCCGGAGACGGTGTTTTTCCAGATGGAGAAGGAATTTTCCGCCAATGAAGAACGGCGGAGAAAACTGCTGCGGTCCGGGGCCGGAGTGGCGGTGGCGCTGATCGTGATTCTGGTGTTTATTCTGACGGCCACCTTGCTCAGATCGGTGATTTTCGGGTTGATCCTGGCTTACGTCATGCTGCCGCTGGAGAAATTTTTCGAGCGCCGGCTGGCTTCTCCCGGAACGCTGCTGACGCGGCTTTTCCGGTTGGGCAGCGTGGTGAAGCGCCCGCTGCAGCGGCTTTCAAAGAAAATCCGGAGGAACCGGACTCCGGAGAGCCCGAAAGTCCGGGCCGCGCGCCAGCGGGCCGTCCGGATCGCCCGGGCTGTATCACTGACGACACTGACGCTTTTTGCCGGAATCCTGGCAATCTGCATTGCTTTGTGTCTGATTTCCGGTCAGTATTTTCAGCAGTTGCGCCTGAAGCCGACGGCAGTCAAGGTGATGAGCAAGGTTCAGAACGGAAATGGCGGAGTTGTCGCCGGCGATGCGAAAGAATTGCCGGGCCGGATGATGGGCGCTGCGGCGAAGGTTCTGGACCAGTGGAGGGGACGGCTGGATCAGGTGCCTGCGGTCAAGTTTGCGGTTTCTTCGGTGTCCCGGATGCTTCATGATGAAGCCACCCAGCAGGAACTGATGAAATTTGTCCTGAAACGGACGGGGGGGATATTTGCCTTTACCGCCAGTGTGCTTGGCGGGATCTGCAGTATTCTGGTGGATCTTCTGCTGACAATCTTTTTCTTTCTCCTGTTTCTTTCCAAGATTGCCGCTTTCCGCACCCGTGCCAGCGGGGCTCTGCAGGGGGAATACATTGTCCGGACCATTTTCAACGGCAATTGGCTCCCCGGGGCGGGGGAGGGGACGCTGCTGGAAGCCCAGCGGATCATCAGCGAAGTGATCAACCGTCTGAAAACATGGGTCAAGGGGTATCTTACGCTGGTGCTGGTGGATGCCACCGTATATACGACGACCTTCGGCTTTCTGCAGGTACCGTATTTCTTCATTCTGGGACCGCTGGCGGGATGCGGGATCCTGCTGCCCTACATCGGCCCAATTCTGAGCTGCTGCCTCACGCTGGTGGTTGCGCTGGCAACCGGGGCATCCAGCGGGCTTCTCCTCTCCATTCTGGCGGCGTATCTCATTTACAACGGGATCATTGAGCAGTTTATTCTGTATCCTCTGGTGATCGGTGAATCTCTGGGACTGACGACGCTGGAAACCATCATCGTGGTGCTGCTGGGGGCGATCTTTGCGGGGATCCCCGGGATGCTTTTCGCCATTCCGGCATCTTCGGTCCTCAAATATCTGGTGCCACAGATCTACCACTGTTTCGACCGCGAAAAGGGCGAGTCCCCCCGGGGAAACCTGAGCTGAAGCTCCCTTTCCGGTGTTTTCCCTCAGCGGAGGATGGTCAGGATGGATTCGAAGCGCACGGTTTTCCCAGGTGCGGGCACCTGGTGGATCCGGCGCAGCTGTTTGATCTCTCCTGATGCATACGGGTAAACGGATCCCAGCACCGCTTTCCAGCCGAGGGTGAGATAGGAGTCCTGAGATACTTGGGTCCCGGGGGAATCCCGGAAGACAAGTTCGGCCCTGCCTCCCTTCTGGGTGAGAGCCCAAGTATTGTTTTTGAGGGAGTCCCTGCCCAAGGCGTTGAACTGGCACTCCACTGTTGCGGCATTGCATTTCGTATTTGTGCGGACGGTGTCGATGCACGAGAGACCGTTTCCCAGAACGGTCAGCTCTCGTTTCCATTTCAGTCCGTCCACGGTGATTTCGCAGGTGATGGTGTTTCCCTTTCTGCGATAGACCGGGAATTCCGGCGGCAGGATGATCTTGCCGTCTTTGTTCCGGAAGATCAGCGTATTGTGGCAGAGGGGACCGACTTCCCTGGCCCCGTAGGCTTTGCATACATTTTCCGGGGTATGGCGGATGTCAAATCCGTAGCCGTTGTCCACGAGCCAGAGGTGTTTCCCGTGCTGATAAATCAGGATCGCTCCGGTGTCGTGATGGCGGTGACTGTCGCAGGAACAGGGTTCAAAGAGCATGCAGCATGTTTCCGTACGGAATAAAACTTTGTCGAAACGGCTCTTTGCCGCCTCCGGATAGCGGGCAAGAATGTGGGGGACCAGTGCCTCTTCCTGCCACTTGGGGCCCTCCCATTTGCCTGCCGGGACCGGTGCCGGGTGAAGATAATGTCCCCAGCCGGGGACCGGAAGGGGAGAGGCTCCGGCGGAATCCATGCGGCTCGACAGCTGCAAGGCAAGTTGGTCTCCGGAAATCTGCGCCAAAGCCTGCAGCATATCTTTGTGGGAGCGGGAGATCAGCGGCTCCGAATCGCCGTAACAGATTTCCCTGCCGTTGTTGTCGGAGACGAAGCTGATGGCCCGGGGTATTTTTTTGAATCCGGGAGAGGGTTTCCCCTTTTCCGCCAGATCCCATTGCAGTTTCTGGCTGGGAACGATCCACTGGTAACTGCCGGAATTTTCTCTCTGCCGCCAGCAGCGTGTAAGATTTTTTTCGGTGAAGCAGTATTGTGCATAATATTTCCAGCGCCGGGCATCCTCTTTCACATCGTAATGTTCGCCGAAGTAGCGTGCTCCCCAGTAACAGCTGATGGCGGGGAAAGTCTCGTGATTGAAACGGAGAGTGCCTTCCCGCAATGGCCAGTAACTTTTGCCGTATTTTTCGATGAGCCGGAAGGAACTGAAGAGAAATGCGGCTCCCAGCAGACGGTCTTCCGTGGTGAAGACCGGGTCTGTTTCCGCTGCGGCAAAACAGTTGACCAGAGATCCTAGATAAAAGTCATAGTCCGAGAGGTAGCTTGCCCCGCCGGGAAAATTCAGGTGATAGTCCACCAGCCCGAAAAAGATGGTCCGAAAAGATTCCAGAAAACGGCGGTCGCCGGTGCAGCCGTAGGCGTAGTACGTGCGGACGAGGGCGGTGACGGTACGGTGACCGTTGTCCCGGCTGACTCCCGGTCCGCCGCAATCGAAGGCGGCGATGACTTTGGCGGTGAAATCGTCAAAGTCTTTCACCGGGATGCGGGTGGAGACCATTTCCTTCAGCATTTTTTCCGGATCATGAAAGATCTCAGGAAGATCCGGTCCGGGGGAGAAACATGGGACTCTCTTTGATTCCCAGTGTCTCAGAAAGGCTTTTTCAGACATCTCATCACAGGAGATGACAGCTGTCGGCATTTTCTCCTGGGGAAGTTCCAGACTCCATCCGCCCCGGCCCGGATAAAGACCGTTGGCAAGGACTTTCTGGCGGAATGCAAGTTTTTCCGCATGATGATTGACGGCGGAATTGCCGAAGATCACCATGGGAGCATCGGCGGGAAGTTTCTCTTTGTCGTAGAAGATCCTTCCTCCCAGTTTTTTTGCGAGCTTTGCATAGAAGGTATTCCCCTCCGGTACCGATGCGGCAAACCCTCTGGGAAAATCCGTTTTCTGCAGTGCAAAAGGGGCGGAAAAGGAGGCCGACGGGAAAAGAATGTTTCCCATTTTCCACAGTTTTTTCTCATATCCGACCGGGTCCCGCAAACACTTTTCCAAGGCTTGCGGCTCCAGATCCAGGATCGTCGGCCGACGCTCGCCCCAGCTCGGCTGCTGACCGCACTGTTCGCGGTAATTCAGATTGCGTTTTTCAAGAATCCGGGTGAGCATGTTTTTCATCTCTGATCCTTCTGATGTTTTTTTCGCCGGTCTGTTCTGGATTTTCCATGTTTTTTCTGTGAAAAAAACTGCCGGGCAATTGCCCGGCAGCCTGTATTTCATATCGAAAAAACGATATTGAAAAACTTTTTCTGGTTTTTATGAGATCACATTAAAAATCATTTTTTTGTTTCCGGCGCCTGGGGAGCCGGAACTGCGGCCGGAGACGCCGGCTTCTCTGCTGTTTTAACCGCAGGCTTCACTGCGGACTTGGCCGCAGGTTTCGCCGCGGTTTTCGCCGCAGTCTTGGCCGC
>DCGO01000054.1 GCA_002314605.1 Lentisphaeria bacterium UBA1776
ATGCAGTTCGACAAGGGCTACCTCTCCCCCTACTTCGTCTCCAACGCCGAGACCATGGAGGCCGTCCTCGAGGACGCTTACATTCTCATCCATGAGAAGAAGATCAGCAACCTGAACGACATGCTCCCCTTGCTCCAGAACGTCGCCAAGGAAGGCAAGCCCCTCCTCATCATCGCCGAGGACGTGGAAGGCGAAGCCCTCGCCACCCTCGTCATCAACAAAATGCGCGGCATTCTGAACGTCTGCGCGGTGAAGGCTCCCGGCTTCGGTGACCGCCGCAAGGCCATGCTGCAGGACATCGCCATCCTCACCGGCGGCACCTGCATCACCGAAGACCTCGGCATCAAGCTTGAGAATGTGACCGTCGCTCAACTGGGCCGCGCCAAGCGCATCACCGTCAGCAAGGAGAACACCACCATCGTGGAAGGCTTCGGTTCTCAGGAGGCGATCATGGGCCGCGTGGCGCAGATCCGCCGCGAGATCGAGACCACCACCAGCGATTACGACCGCGAGAAACTCCAGGAGCGTCTGGCGAAGCTGGCCGGCGGCGTGGCCGTCATCAACGTTGGCGCTGCCACCGAGACCGAGATGAAGGAGAAGAAGGACCGCGTGGATGATGCTCTGCACGCCACCCGGGCTGCTGTTGACGAAGGCATCGTTGCCGGCGGCGGCGTGGCCATCGTGCGTGCGGCCTCCAAGATCAAGAGCCTGAAGCTCACCGGGGACGAAGCCATCGGCGCGGCGATTATCGAGCGCGCGGTGGAGGAACCCCTCCGTCAGCTGGCTGTCAACGGCGGCTACGAAGGCAGCGTTGTGGTGGAGCACATCAAGGCGCAGAAGGGCAACATCGGTTTCAACGTGGCCACTGGCGAGTACGTTGACATGATCAAGAGCGGCATTCTGGATCCTGCGAAGGTGACCCGTACCGCGCTGCAGAATGCGGCGTCCATCGCCGGATTGCTGCTGACCACCGAGTGCCTGATCACCGACGTGAAGGAAGAAAAAGAGCCGGCGATGCCTCCTGCGGGCGGCATGGGCGGCATGGGCGGCATGGGCGGCATGATGTAATTCATGCGGTCCGGACCGCGAGTCCGACACACGAACCCTTCCGGGAGGAGACTTCCGGAAGGGTTTTTTATCGGGCAGAGGGGGAGGGGGACGGTTTCTTGTCCGACCAGCCTGACCAGTCCGACTTGTCTGACTTGTCCGGCCAGTCCGCCAAAAGAGATAAAACTTGCTGAAACTCCGTGAAAAGTTTTCAATTCGGCTTGCAAAATGCAGAACGGAGTGCTATATTATAGAGTTTTCCGGGGCAATAGCTCAGTTGGCTAGAGCACCACACTGGCAGTGTGGGGGTCGAGAGTTCGAGTCTCTTTTGCTCCACCAGTATCTTCCAGGCAGTCTTAACCGACTGCCTTTTTTCATGTCTTTTCGCCCCGAAATCCACCTCAAAACCGCTGTTTTTGACGCACCGATAGGGACCGCAATCGCCTGACTGTTTCTCAAAACCGCCGTTTCCCTAACTTTTCATGATTCCGAGGGGGACTTGACCCGCTCTGTTTTTGAGGTGAAACGACAAAGGGAGTTGTNNAAATCACTGCATACCATTTGTGAGTGAAACGCAAAGATTCTCCGTCCTCCGGCGGTTTCTCTGCGTTGAGAGTCTCATTCGTATTCCAGCAGATCTTCTATGCGACAGTACAGTACCTGTGCCAGACGGCGCAGAGTTTCCCCAGCGGCTTTGTTGATGTCCTTGCCCCGCATTTCATACTGCTGAAGCGTCCGCAGATTGACCTGCGCCTTTTCACTCAAGGAACTTTGTGTCAGCCCCGCCTGTTTCCGTCTGGTCTGAAGCCGGGTCGGAAGATGTTTTTCCCGGATCATCCGGGTTACGACTTCCACAAACTTTTCTTCGGGAGCTTCATGCAGGGTCGGGTACAAGTTCAGGATCTCTTTCATCGACAGGCACTCCCGGATACTCTCGAAGGTGCGTCCGGTGTACCATTGAAAGTAGGCAAGAATCCATCCGTACCAGTATTCCGGCGAGCGGTCGTAGGCAGTCCAGAATTTTTCTCCGGGAGTTGGAATACCGCTTTTCTGCAGCACTTCCAAAACCAGTTCCGTGCCGGACATTCCGGAGATATATTTCGGATTAGCCGTGCCGAATTGCCAAGCGATCCCGCAGGAAATAAACATCCCGAAGAAGTCATCGGGATCGAGCTTGCAGATATGAACGGCATAGTCCATTGCCTCACCGAGATTCTGCATCCCGTCCCGCAGATAGTTTTCATCGTAAGCGTGCATCATCCGGCATGATCCTTTCCCGGAGAATATCCCGCATAAACAAGCCGTTCAGATCCTCTTTTTCCAGTTCAGCCTGATACGCGGCTCTGGCTGCTTCATCCCGTTCTTTCCGCAGATGATAATAAAGTGCGCTTTCTGCTTTTTCCGCACGGACGAAACGGATTTGTGCAAATGCTTTTTCACTTTTCAGCACAAACTGTTCTCCGAGTTTTCCCAACTTCATCGCATACCCCAGTTGAGCAAGCGAGATTTCATTCCCGGCAAAAGCTCTGGCAAAGGAGAAATAGGAATCGTCCGCCCGGTAACCGATAATCGCATCGACCTGAGAAATGTCCGGCAGATAATAGGCGGTCAGGAATTCGATCGCCCGTTTTGCCACCGGCGTGGAACGCTGCAGAGTACGGTGCGCCAGCAGCAATGCCAGCCAGTGCAGGATCGTGTATTTTTCATCGGAAAGGTTCAAAATCTTCAGATTATCCATAGTGATCCGGTATTCATTGACGTATCCGCTTTCCGTGCCGGTGACAGCCCACTCCCGCGCCAGCGGCAGATTTTCGGTACAATAAAATCCCAAGCCATAATCGTTGTACGGCTTGCCTTTGCCGTACTCCGGTTTGGCTATGACCTCAACCGACCCATGGTAAAGAATTTTTTCTATCATACTTCCTCCTGATATACTTCTATGGAGTTACAATCTTAATATACTACCATAGGAGTAGTTTTGCAAATTAAAAGAGAAGTTTTTTGGAAATTTATTCTCTCAGCAGAGAGAGACGTCAGTATATCCATTCCCGTAAATAAAAAAATCCGTACCAGCCGAAGGCGACCGATACGGATGTGGTTCGGGGTTATTCCGTGAGGAAGAGTTTGCGCTGTTCTTCCCAGCTTTCCGGGATGCCCCGATGCAGTTTTTCGAGCGTCAGAGTGGTCGGCTGGCGGTTCTCCCAGATCATCTTCACGATGTCCGGCGCGAGGTTCGCCAACTGAAGCGTCCGTGCCATGAAGGAGCGGTCCATGTTGAGCGAATCAGCAATCTGCCGCATCGTCCGCGCCTTGCCAGAGGTGAGCTGCTCCATTCCCTGATGCGCCTGGATGAGTGCGGCGTGGATGGGTAGCCGGGGCGAATCCGATTGATCCCCCGCGAACTCGAACTTTGCCCGTCCGGCGTACCGGCGCAGATGACACGGTACGGAGAGGACACATTCGATCTCCGTCTTTTCCGACATGACCGTGAAATCCATTCCGGCCTCCTTCAGTACTCCGGCGATGCCTTCCGGACAGAAGATGATGCGGACCTCTTTCT
>DCGO01000097.1:0-11466 GCA_002314605.1 Lentisphaeria bacterium UBA1776
CGCTTCGGGATGTCGCGGCGGCTGCTCGCCTTGATCGGCGGATAAGTGGGTCTGAACATTAAGCCCTATGCCGTCCCTGCATAGGGCGCGGCTAATTCAAAAGTCCGCTTCGCGTGCCGCAGGCCATCCGCCGGAGCGAGGGAGCGAGGGAGCAAGGGAGCAAGGGGGAAGCGGGGTACGCTGCCCCCTTCGGCTCCAAGTTCCTCAAATGCAAAGCGGAACTCTGCATAAACACCATCCTCCCCGGAACTGGAGCCTCCGTCAAACGTGCCGCTTCGAGGCACTCTGTCGCTGTATTTCTACTGTTGCAGATGCGCAAAGTACAAGAGACCTGCCCGGTCCGGCTGGTCCGGCTGGTCCGGCTGCCTGCCATGTCCGCTTAAACATGACTCCACCGTCAAATTCTGTCTAATTTTTTCCCTTTTACATTTGATTCCGGCGAAAAGCGGTCTATCTTATAGAGGCAACCAAATGCACTCAACCGTAATCTATGGAGGAAAAAATGCGTTGTTTAAAAGTCATGTCGGGCATGCTGCTCGTATTCGCCGTGTGTTCCCCGGCGGTTTTTGCCGCCAGCTGGATGGCGGACGGCAATAAACGGGACGTGACAACCCTCATTGTCTGCAGCAATACCAAATCCGCCCGCCTTATGGCCGATACCATTCAGGCCGAAAGCAAGCAGCCGTACCTCCTGATGCCCGCTCCCCAGAGCACGGATACCCGGGTGTTCTTCGTCCCTTCCAGAGGTCCGGCCATGGAACTTGCCCCCGCCCGTGTGGTCCATTTCGTCCGCTTCCTGAACCCCCGGAGAATCGTGGTGCTCAATGGCGAGTTCATGATCTGGCCCAGGTATGAGAAATATTTCGACCGCAACATCCCCCTCATGGTGGTGAACTGCCGGAACTGGGAACGCACGGCTCAGGAACTGAGCTATATGCTGAATATCACCTCCCTGGCCAGAGATTACAAACGTCTGCGGGACAAAATGCTCTCCGATGCAGATATGTACCGCGTGATCAGCGAGCCTGCCAGGAAGGCTCCGGAAACAGCCGCTCCCGCTGAACAGCCCGCCGCTGAGGAAGGTGCTCCTGCGACCGATGCTCCGAAGGCTGAGGCGGAAGCCCCTGCGGCGGCTCCCGCGGCGGCTCCCGCGGCGGCCCCTGCGGCGGCCCCTGCGGCGGCCCCCGCGGCGGTTCCCGCGGCGGCTCCTGCGGCAGCCGGCAAGTAAGAACCGGCTTTTTCAGGGGGGAAATGACACGATGTTCAATTTTTTCCGCATCGCCGACAACACCTTCAAAGAGTCCATCCGGGAACCGANNCGGCGGATGCGGCTCCGGCGGCGGACGTTCCGGCGGTCACCGAGGCTCCGGCTCCGGCTCCGGCAAAGTAAATTCACGGCGGCACCATGTTCAACTTTTTTCACATTGCCGGCAACACATTCAAAGAGTCCATCCGGGAACCGATCTATTTCCTGATGCTTCTCTGCGCTCTGGTGCTCATCGGGCATTTCCCGTCCATGGCGCTCTTCGTCTTTTCGGAACAGCTGAAGCTGGTGGTGGACAGTTCCATGGCCACCAGCATGATCTTCGGCCTTCTGGCCGCCGTGCTTTGTGCCAGCCATACCGTTTCCCGGGAAATGCGGAACGGGACCGTTCTGCTCCTCATGTCCAAGCCGGTAACCCGGGCGTCGTTCATTCTGGCCAAGATCGCCGGAATCGTGGCGGCGGCGACCTTGTTCACGCTGATCTGCAATCTGTCGGCCTATGTATCCATTTACATCGCCGTGGACCAGTTCCGGATGGACATGATGGCTTACGGGATGTTTTTCGCGGTCATTGCCGCCGCCTGCGTGGCGGGCATGGCGGCCAATTTTTGGAAAGGATACTCTTTTTCCGCCGTTGCCACTGTGGCCATGGCGGTATTCATCCCCGTCTATGTGGCGGTTTGCGTTGCCACCAAGGAGCATCCGGCCCTCAGCATGATGGACTTATCCATGGCATTGCTGCTGATCCAGCTGGCGGTGATCGCCATGTCCACGCTGGCGGTGGTCTTTGCCACCCGGCTGGATATGGTGGCGAATCTCACCCTCTGTTCGGCCTTCTTCTTTCTGGGACTGGTCTCCGGGTTTCTTTTCCGGCAGGACACCGGTTCCGAAGTGCTGAACGGGATTTTCGGGATCCTTTATGCGGTACTTCCCAACTGGCAGTTTTTCTGGCTGGCGGATGCCATTGCCGGAAATCATGCGATCCCGACCGGATATGTGGCGGAATGTGCCTTTTATGTCGTGATCTATGTGGCCGTCTGCATCATGTGGGCGGTGGCGGTTTTTCAGCAGAAAGAGATCGCCGGCGATATCCGGCAGTAGGAGGTTCTCATGCGTGGGTTGGGATTTATTGCGGGGCTGCTGCTGGCCGGGACCCTCGGCGCGGCGGAAGCGGAGATCAAGCTCGTTCAACCGGACACCAAAGGGGGCATGCCCATAATGCAGGCCGTTGCCGCCCGCCGCAGCAACCGGAGTTTTTCCGGGAAACCGCTGACGCCGCAGCAGTTGTCCGATCTCTTTTACACCGCCTGGGGGCTCTCCGGGGCTCAGGGGCGGCGGACCGTCGCCACGGCAAGGAATGTTCGGGATATGGAGATTTTCGCCGCATTCCCCGAAGGGATGTACCGCTATAACGCCGAAAAACACGCGCTGGAGCTGACGGTGAAGGGCGATCTCCGGAAATTCTGCGGTATGCAGGCTTTTCACG
The DNA here is from genome assembly GCA_002314605.1 of Lentisphaeria bacterium UBA1776. Classification (GTDB taxonomy): domain Bacteria; phylum Verrucomicrobiota; class Lentisphaeria; order Victivallales; family Victivallaceae; genus UBA1776. The sequence continues at coordinate 2,751 of DCGO01000097.1, forward strand.
GCAAAGCCCCGGTAGTGCTGGTCTATGTATCGAACCGCGATGCGTATGCCAAAGCCGGCATGAATGCGGAACATGCATCCTTTTACGCTCCGGTCCATACCGGAAGCATCAGTCAGAATGTCTATCTCTTTGCCGCCGCCAATCATCTGAATACGGTGGTCTGCGGCATGGTGGACAAGCCGAAACTGGCCCGGATCATGAAACTGGGTCCCCGGCATACCATTATGCTGACCCAGCCGGTGGGGTATCCTGCCGGAAAATAAGCTTTGAAACAACAGTTTTTCCGGGGCCGTGTTGAGCGGCCCTTTTTTCTGCCCGTTTTATGAAGGGAGGCAAAAATGTCTGATCGGATCGAATGGCACGGCAACTGGTGCATCGAAGTGGCGCCCACCCCGGCGGCAGTGATCCTTTTCGGGGCCGGTGGGGATCTGGCAAAGCGGAAGCTTTTTCCGTCCCTTTATGAGCTCTACAAGGGAAATCTGCTGCATCCGGATTCCCGTATTGCCTGCTGTGTGCGTTCTGCGGAAGGTTTTGCCGTCAAAGTGAGAGCCGCACTGCCGGACACTGCTCCGGACCGGAGGGATGAATTTCTGACGCTGCTGGACCCGGTGGCCGGGGATTACCGGTCCGATGGATTTTTTCAGCGTCTTGCAGAATATCTTGCGGATGTGGACCGCCGGGCCAGCGCCATGCCCCGGAACCGGCTGTTTTATCTGGCCATTCCGCCGGATGCCGCTGCCGGGACCGTGGCTTTTCTGGACCGTGCCGGTTTGCTTCGGGAGGCGGAAGATGAGGGGCAGCCGTGGCGCCATGTCGTATTCGAGAAACCTTTCGGACGTGATCTGGCCAGCTCACGGGAACTGGACCGGACCCTTCACCGTTACCTGAAAGAGTCCCAGATCTACCGGATCGACCACTATCTCGGCAAGGAAACGGTACAGAATATTTCCATTCTGCGTTTTGCCAACACGGTTTTTGAACCGGTGTGGAACCGGCATTATGTGGATCACGTTCAGATCACCATGGCGGAGTCCATCGGGGTTGAACACCGGGCCGGATACTATGAGACATCCGGGCTTCTGCGGGATATGTTTCAGAACCACATGCTCGAAATGCTCTCTCTGGCCGCCATGGAGATGCCCAACTCCAATGATCCGGATGCCATGCGGGATGAACAGCGGAAAGTCATTGACGCCATCCGCCGCCCTGAAGGTGATACTCTTTTCCGGGATTTCGTCAGGGGGCAGTACGCCGCCGGAAACGGCATGGCCGCCTACCGGGAGGAACCCGGGGTCCCTCCGGATTCCATGGTGGAAACTTATACTGCTGCCCGGCTTTTCATCGACAACTGGCGCTGGCGGGATGTTCCCTTTTATATCCGGAGCGGCAAGCGTATGACCGCCAGAAACAGCGAGATCGCGGTGGTATTCAAGCACATTCCTCACTCGCTCTTCCTTCCGGTCAAAGCCCGGGATATTTCCGCCGATACGCTGGTGATGCATGTTCAGCCCGAGGAGGGGATGGACCTCACCATTCAGGCCAAACACCCCGGCCCCCGGCTTTGCATGGGGCCCATGACCCTTCACTTCCACTATTCTGAACTTGGCTGTGATCCGGCAGTGACGGATGCCTACGCCCGTCTGCTGCTGGATGCCATGCTGGGGGATCCCACCTTATTCATGCGAAGCGATCTTATCACCTCCGGCTGGGAACTTTTTACGCCGGTACTGGAGGCATGGGAAAGGCATCCTGAGAGGGCTCCCCTGCACTTTTATGCGGCAGGGAGCGAGGGTCCGGCGGCGGCGGATCAGCTGCTCCGGGCCGACGGCAGCAGGGAGTGGCGCCCGGTTGCAGGGAAGTGATCCCCGGCATATCCCTGCCGCGTCGTTCCTCCCTGCGGGGGAGGGGGCCGGTCACTTCTTTTTCGGGACGGATTTCAGCTGATTGGTGCCGGCCTGATTTTCCAGAAATTTACAGTAGTGATAGGTCTGAAGCATGATATTGTTCACATAAGGGATCGTTTCTGCGGCCCGGCAGTATCCGAATTTTGCCTTGGAGGCGTAGGGCGGGGTCTGGAGCTTGGCCAGAGCCGCTTCCGTGTTGTCGAACCAGACATTGGGATCCCGTCCAAGCCGTGCAGCCAGGAGACGGGCGTCCATCACATGTTCGTACCCTGCATTATAGGCTGCCAGCGTGAAACAGAGCCTGTTTTCCCGGGTGGGTACATCAGAGAAACGGTCATAGAGTTTCTTCAGGTATCCCGCACCGGCCCGAATGCCGTTTTCCGGGTTGGTGAGATTGCTGATCCCCATTTCCCTGGCGGTTCGCGGCATGACCTGCATCAGTCCGGCCGCGCCGATTTCATTGACCAGATCCGCCTGAAACCTGGACTCCTGATAGGCCACTGCTGCCAGAAAATACCAGTCCAAGCCGTACAGTTTGCCGTATTTCTGGAACAATGCATCGTAAGGGGAGAGCCGGGACATGCTTCCCTTTTTGACTCCGGCAACCAGTTTTTGGGCATGACGGGCTCCATAATAATATTTTTTCCGCATGTTGAAGAAAATACTGCGGTTCTCTTTTTTGAAAAAATCGTTGATGGCTTTTGCCAGATGGGGGTTGCTCCTCCGGACCACCCATGCAAACGGTTGAGGTTCCGTAAGTTCAAGCAGTTTTTTGATTTTCCAGCCGACATTGATCCCCATCTGGAGATAGGTGTCGTCCACGACAGTAAGGTCGTACTTCCCTGCGGCGACTTTCTGAAGCGTCAGATGCTCGGTTTCATCTTCCGGGACGAATTCGATCTTGAAATCAATCCCGTGATCCTGAAGTTTCAGCAGTGTGTCGTAATAGGAATTGCTTTTCCGGACATGGACCGTACGGCCCTGCAGGTCTTTGAGCATTGTGATCTTTTTTTCACCGGAGCGCCCGACCAGAACCTGCGTTACCCCGCAATAGGGGGTACAGAAGAGAAGATCCGGATATGCATCCATGCGTTCTCTGGTCATGGTGAAATTGGCGGCGATAAAGTCGCCTTTGCCCTCCCTGAGCCCCTTCACCAGATCGCTGAAATTTTCCGGGATCACCGTGACCAGTGTCAACTCATTGCTGTTGCCGAAGCGCCTGGCAAGTTCATACTCAAATCCCATCATTTCTCCCCGGTGGAGATAGCAGGAGAAAGCATCGTTGCAGGTGAGCATCCGGATGAATCCCCGCTGGTTGATCTCGTCCAGATCGCCGGTCATGTTGCGGCTCAGCTGCGTGTGTTTCAGTTCCGTCCCTGTATCGTCCGCTGCGGATTTACTGTTTGCAGGAGTGACTCCTTCCGGAATGACGTTCATGGGAGGGATGACTTGATTCAGACGGCGGATCAGTTCGGCGGAATCCTTGCGTGCGCCGAATACCAGTGCCACATGATCCTGTATGGAAAAGAGTTTGCGCAGTTCCGGATAATACGCCATCCATGCATCCAGATCACACTCGTTGAGGACCGAATAAGCGTACTGGCCGCGGGCTACCCGCCGGATCAGCTCTTCATGGGAGATCGTGGACGCCATTTCCCGGGCATAGACATTTTTGTTCTTTGCCATGACCGCGCGGAAACTGGTTACATAGCTTGTTCCCGGCAGCAGTGCCCCGAGCTTGCCGTTGAGACACTTGGAGGTGTTTCCCCGCAGGGGAGACTTGGCGGAAGTGAACACCATCTCCCGGGTCAAAAAGAACGGTTCCGAGGTCAGAATCACCTGGCGCCGTGCCGGAGTATCCGCCAGATTGGCGGAAATGAGATCCCCCTGATCCGCCTCAAGCATGCGGAAGAGGTCCGAAAACGAGGGGGCCATGACGTAAAGCAGCTTCAGCTGGTGTTTTTTGGAAAAATGCTGCAGCAGTGCCCGTTCCCGGTCGATGGGCATTTCCACCCGATGCAGTCCCTGCGGCGCCCTCCGTTTGCCATCCACCGTCAGCACCCGGAGACAGCCGGATTTTTCAATTTCCTTCCAGCTGCGGGCTTCCAGCACCGGTCCGAGTATTCCGATGATTCCCACAGTCAGCAATCCCGCGATCCAGCGTATATTCTTCACTTTATCCTCCTTCGGGAGTTCCCGGATTGATTCTTTTTCAAACAGACGATCAATGCCGCCAGATTCCGTCCCTGCCGGAACAGTTCCTCCGGGGCATGCAAAATACACTCTTCCAGCGTTGCCGGGCCGGATGCCAGACTGGATAGCGCCGCAAAGCGCGTCCGCAGAATTTCACTTCCCCCCCCCAGGGCGCCGGAGAGAAGCATCGCCGGCACCCCGGCTTTTTCTGCATGTCCGGCGGTGATCCACGGGAGTTTCCCATCGGCAGTCTGATCATCGGAACGCCCCTCGCCGGTGATCACCAGATCCGCACCTTTGAGGTGCTGGTCAAACCCGGCATATTCAAGCATCCACTCTGCGCCGCTGGTCCGCTGCGCCCCCAGCATGCGGAACGCAAATCCCAGGCCCCCAGCTGCACCGTCTCCGGGCATTTCCGCTGCACCGAATGCATCCCGGTAACGGGCCAATGCCCGGTCCAGATCTGCCGCCATTTCCGGTGTCGCGCCTTTTTGCGGTCCGAATACCCGGGCCGCTCCCCGGGGGCCGGTCAGCAAATTGTCCACATCGCTGGCCAGAAGAATTTCCATGTCAAGTTGCGGCAGATCCCTGACGCTGACCGCCTGCATGAGTTCCGTGGTCTCTTTGCCTTCTGCATCGGAAAAACGGGCCCCCATTGCCCGGAGCATGCCGATCCCCCCATCGACGGTGGCACTTCCGCCTAAGCCGACCACACACCGCCGGACCCCCCGGGCCAACAGATGGTTCAGGAGTTCTCCCACCCCGTATGTGGAAGTGACCAGAGGATTGCGTTTTTCGGGAGGGACGAACTCAATGCCGCACGCGGAGGCGACTTCCATGATTGCCAGATCCCCGTCCAGCAGGACGGGCGCATCGCGCCTTTCGCCCAGCGGGCCGGTCACCGGAAACATGACCGGTTTTTTCCCGGCAATGCTGCAGGCTGCTTCCACGGTTCCTTCGCCTCCGTCCGCCAGCGGAATATCCAGAATTTCCGCATCCGGAAGCTCTTCCGCAATACCGGCATGCACATGGCAGCAGACTTCGCGAGCCCGCAGACAGTGTTTGAAGGAATCGAATGCCAGCAAGATTTTCATAACCGTTGAATTCCTAGTGCGTGAATGCAAGTTTTTTATGCCGTGGCCCTGGTCACGGCCCGGAGAATTCCGGGACCGGCACTGCGGATCACTTTCTCATCCACACAGAAGGCCATCCGGAAATGCCCGGGCAGGCCGAAAGCTCCGCCGGGAACCACCAGAACACACTCTTCGGTCATGGCATCAAAGAACTTCTTTTCATCCGCAACCGGGACCTTCGGGAAAAAGTAGAAGGCCCCCCTGGGCATTTGAAACTCAATGCCGGCGGCTGTCAGAATTTCCGCCATGGCAGCCCGGCGACGGCGGTAAATATCCAGATCGATCTGTGAATCCATGCACTCCATCAGAATCTGCTGGGCCAGTGCCGGAGCATTGACGAATCCGAGGATGCGGTTGCAGAGAATAAGAGCGTTCATCAGCTGTTCGCTTCCCTCCATGTCCGGGCGCAGCGCGATGTATCCGATACGCTCTCCTGCCAGAGAGAGGCTCTTGGAGAACGAGCCGATTACTGCGCTGTGGCGGAAGATGGTGAGCAGACTGGGGATCTCCGTCCCGTCGAAATTGAGGCAGCGGTACGGTTCGTCCGCCAGAACGAAAATGGGTTTTCCGTAACGGTCTTCGGCATCGCTGAGGACTTTGGCCAGAAGCGTCAGTTCCTGCCGGGAATAGATGACGCCGGTGGGATTGTTGGGCGAATTGATGATGACTGCCCGGGTCCGCTCGTTAATGGCTGCGGCAAAGGCTTCAATGTCCAGCGCGAACGTATCTTTGTGCGTGGGTACCGGAATGAGTTTTCCGCCGGTATGGCCGGCGTAAAAACCGTATTCCACAAAATAGGGACTGGGGCTCAGGACTTCCTCTCCGCAGGACAGTACCGCCCGGAAAAAAACATTCAGTCCGCCGGCCGCGCCGCAGGTGAGAAGCAGGTTTTTTCCGGTCAGGGACACGCCCTGCTCCAGACTCAGTTTTTCCGCCAGTTTCTCCCTGAGGGCCGGGTATCCGGCATTGGGCATATAGCCGATGGAGAAGGGTTCTCCCGCCCGTGCGGCCGCACCCCGGAGGGCAACCGCCACTTCCGGCGGCGGGGGAAGATCCGGGTTGCCCAAGCTGAAATCAAAGACATGATCGGCACCATAGCGTTTGCGAAGTTCAATGCCTGCTTCGAACATTTTCCGGATGGCGGACGAGTTTCCAAGGAATTTTTCCATTTCCTGGGTGACTAACTGCATATTCTTAATTCTCCTGAGTTATCAATGACCGTGCATAAGTTAGCACAAAAGAGCCGCAAGTCAAGTGTGTCCCGGATATATTCATCGGATTCCCCGGGCAGGGGACGGCCCCGTGCGCTGTTGGAATGCACGGATACGAAAAAGGCCGCCGTATAACCGGTTCGGTTTTTTTCGGCGGCCTCTTCGGAATGCTTCAGCAGTCGTTATTTCGCAGCTTCCGCGGCAACTTCGGCCTTCTTTTCGGCAGCCTCGGTAACCAGCTGGAGAATGCACATTTCGGCGGCATCGCCGATCCGGGTGCCCAGCTTGTAGATGCGGGTGTATCCGCCGTCACGCCCTGCATAGGACGGAGCAATTTCGTCAAAAAGCTTTTTGACGGCATCCTTGTCCCGCAGACGGGCCACCGCCAGACGACGGTGATGCAGATCGGCCTTTTTGCCGATGGTGATCAGGCGCTCCGCGAAGCGGCGGGCCTCTTTGGCCTTCACAACCGTGGTACGAATCTCGCCATTCATGAACAAACTGCTGACCATGTTGGCCAGCATGCTGCGGCGATGAGCGCCGGAGCGACCGATTTTGAAAGTGTCAACACGATGACGCATGATATTTAATTCTCCTCTTTCTCTGCACGGATCTGCTGAGATTTGGCATCCAGCGCGTTGATGACCGCATCACTGAATGTCATACCCAGTTCCAGATTGAGTTTTTCCATCTTTTCCTTGATCTCTTCCAGCGACTTCTTGCCGAAGTTGCGGAACTTGAGCATACGCTGCTCGGTCTTGGTGCACAGCTCGCCCACCAGGCGGATATCCGCACTGTTCAGGCAGTTCATGGCGCGCACCGAAAGCTCCAGCACATCAATATCCTGCGTCAGCATCTTGATGAGCTTCTTCTCTTCATTGGTCGGCTCGACTCCCGGTGCAGGAGCCTGACCCCCCAGGAAGGGCTGGAGATGATCGCTCAGGATATGAGCGGCGTTTTCCAGCGCCTTTTCCGGAGAGATCCGTCCGTCGGTCCAAATCTCCAGTTCCAGACTGTCCATTTCGGTCTCGGCGCCCACGCGTGTGGCGCTGACCTGGTAGCTCACCCGGGTCACGGGGCTGAACAGGCAGTCCACCGGGATGGTCCCGATGGTGCGCTGAACCGTGCTGCGTTCGGCCGGCAGGTAGCCGCGGCCGGAGATCACATCGATTTCAGCACGGAACGGGACGGCTTTGTCCAGTGTGCAGATGACCTGTTCCGGATTGAGCACTTCCACGGAGTTGTCGGTCCGGATGTCCGCCGCAGTGACGGTACCGGCCTTGTCCTTGGTGATTTCCAGAGTTTTCGAGGCTGTTCCATAGAGATTCAGGCGGATGCACTTCAGATTGAGTACAATGTCGGTAATGTCCTCAAGCACATGATCGAGTTTGTCGAACTCGTGACTGACACCGTCAATCCGAACCGCGCAGATGGCCGCTCCTTCCAGCGAAGAGAGCAAAACCCGGCGCAGCGAATTACCCAACGTCTGACCGTACCCGCTCTGAAACGGCGCCGCGATGAATTTCGCGTATGTCGCCGTCTTGGTGCTTTCGTCCACCGCGAGTGCTTTCGGCATCGGGAATCCGGTAGCTGTTGTCGTCATATTCTTCCTCCCATTTATTTCATGCTATCAAACATAGATAATCAAATTTTTCAGCCGGACTCTTCCCCTGTCCGGCCGAGTCTCGGAAGAGCAATCAGACACGACGCCGCTTGGGGGGACGGCATCCGTTGTGCGGCACCGGAGTAATATCCTTGATGGCAATGACTTCGAGACCGGCGGCGGCGATGCCGCGGACGGCGGATTCACGACCCGCACCCGGTCCTTTGATACGGACTTCCACTTCCTTCATCCCGAAGAGCTGGGCCTTTTTGGCCGCATCGCCGGCGATGACCTGGGCCGCATAAGCGGTGCTCTTGCGGGAACCCTTGAACCCGTTTTTGCCGCCGGTGGACCAGCAGAGGACATTGCCGTGAAGATCGGTGAAGGTGACTTTTGTGTTGTTGAACGTCGCCAGCACATAGGCGATGCCGGACTGGATGAGACGACCGGTCTTGGCGCGCTTGCTGCTGTTTTTGGCAGCTGTTTCGACCGCTGCCGGTGCTTCGGCGGCATTGGTGGTAACTTGTTCTTCAGCCATGATTTTTATTTCCTGATGATTAAAATTTGTTTTTGATCAAGCCATGAAATATTCAGGGCTTACTTCGCCGCCAGACGCCGCTCTGTCTTGTCGCGGATGGCGCCGATGGTGATCTTCTTGCCCTTGCGGGTACG
>DCGO01000097.1:11540-23293 GCA_002314605.1 Lentisphaeria bacterium UBA1776
CCGCGATAGCAGTTGATCTGCTGCAGACGGCGGATGTCCGCTGCGACCACGCGCCGCAGTTCTCCCTCGACGACCATGTCGTTCTGGAGCATGCTGTTGATGGCACCGATCTGCTCACTGGTGAGCTCGCTGGCCTTGATGTTGCGGTTGATTTTCAGTTTCTCAATGATCTCCAGCGCTTTGGCGGGGCCGATGCCGTAGATGTAACGCAGCGAAAATTCGATCCGCTTGTTGCCGGGGATGTCAATACCGATGATACGAGGCATAGATTTCCGTCCTTACCTTAAAAATTAGTTGATTAACCCTGTCTCTGTTTGTGGCGGGCATCCCGGGAACAAATGACCCGGATCACTCCGTTACGTTTGATGATCTGGCAGAATTCACATCTGCGCTTTACCGAAGCTCTGACTTTCATCTCTTCTCCGTCCGTTGTTTTTGGTGTTTTCCTGACAAAAAACAATAACCCAGCATCCACCGTTCCCGTCATTTTGTGAAGGAAGCGGCACATACTAAGCCGTCCTGGAACTCCGATTTCCGCACGAGCGGTGGAATTGCGATATGCATCGACCGGAAACTTCCCAAAGATTTATTTCCATTGAATATACACCCGGTTTCCTTTTTTGCAACCGGAAAACGGAAAAATTATCTTTTTTTCTTCAGTTCCGGCGTTTTTTGATCCACCGGAGGGTGGCGCGGTCAAAGAGCGCCGCCACTTCCGGCGGGGGCGCTTTGTCCAGAAGCGAGACCAGCACCGCCGCCGCCGCTCCGCAGAAAAAGCCCGGGATGATCTCGTAGATCTGCAGCCACACGGGGGGATGGGCAAGATACGTTTTGGCAGCATACCAGACTGCGTCTGTGAGGAATCCTGCCGTCATGCCCGCCACGGCTCCCCGGTAGGTCATCCGTTTCCAGTACAATGCCAGCAGGATAACGGGCCCGAAGGCCGCGCCGAAGGCCGCCCATGCACAGCTTACCAGACTCATGATCCCCCTGCAGTTCGGACTGGCGGCAATCATGCAGGCTGCTGCTGCGGTCACCAGTACAATGATCCGTCCTCCCCACATCATTTCACGGTCGGAGGCTTTCGACCGCAGCAGGGGCTTGTACATATCGGACGCAAAGGCCGAACTGGACGCCAGAAGCTGGGAGTCCGCCGTGCTCATGCTGGCCGCCAGAATGGCCGAAAGAAGGAGTCCCGCCAGAAAGAGCATGATCTCCATGAGTCCGGTCTGATTTCCCAGCCAGGTGAAAACATTTTTGACCATGTCGATGAAAACCATCTGGCCGGCACTCTCGTCGGCGGGTTTTCCCAGGTAGTTTCTCCCCAGGATCCCCACCACGCCCGCCATGGCGAGAATGACGAAGATCCAGCTGCAGCCGATGATCTGGGACTTGCGCATTTCCCGCTCGGATCTGATGGCGAAGAAGCGGATCAGGATGTGGGGCATGCCGAAGTATCCCAGACCCCAGTCGAAGCCGTTGATGATGTCCGTAAAACTTTTGAAATCGGCCCCGCCGCCGGAGAGGAGACTGTAATAGTTTGGCGGCAGCGCAGGATCCGGGGCGGTGAAGGATCCTCCCTGCATGATGCAGAAGGCCAGAATGGGGGCCAGCATCAGCGCTCCCAGCATCAGAAGCCCCTGAAAAAAGTCCGTCCAGCATACGGCGCTGAACCCGCCGAGAAAGGTGTAAAAGACGATGACGATGCCGGCCAGAAACATGGCTTTTGGGGGATTCATGCCGGTGATGGTGTTGAAAACGACGCCGCAGGCGTAAATACTGCTGGCGGTATAGACGCAATAGACCGTCATGAATACCACCGCCGCAATGGTCTGCAGCGTCCGGTCCTTGGTCAGAAAGCGGTTGGTGAGAAATTGGGGGATGGTGATGGCGTCTCTGGCAAGGATGGAAAATCTCCGGAGCGCCGGTGCCACGATGATCCAGGCGGCGGCGGTTCCGGCGAAGAGTCCGATGGCGATCCAGATTTGTCCCATGCCGAAACAGCAGATGGCGCCGGGGAGTCCCATCAGGACCCATGCGCTCATATCCGAGGCTCCGGCGGAGAGGGCGGAGACCCATGCTCCCATTTCCCGTCCGCCCAGAAAATAATCTTTTTCCCCTCCTCCGTGTTTCAGATTTTTGAGGAAAAACCAGATGCCGATGCCGATGACCAGCACAAAATAGACGGCAACGGCGGTCAACCCTTCTCTGCCCATAACGTGAACTCCTGTGTATAATGACTTTGTGCGAAAGAAACAATATAGCGCTTTTATGCCGGATTGCAACTACCCGAAGAGGTCCGGAGTGACGGCAAACCCGGAGAGGTCTCCGGCTTCTTCTTCCAGATAGGCCTGAATATACCCGGCAAGCCGCGTGATCTCTTCTCCGGAGAGGGGACGCCCCTTGGGGATGCTGTGCCATTTGGCAAGGCACCCCCGGCAGCAGATGCCCAATGCATGCTGGGCCGTGAAGACCGGGTGTCCCTGCATGGGAGTCTGACTGCCGTCGTTTGCCGGAAACGCAGGGGCCAGACGTTCAGCAAGAATCCGCCGGATCTGTGCTTCCATGACGGGGCCGGGATGATTGGCCAGATAGGCCTGGTCCCGCTGTGAAAGGTGAAACCGGGAACGGAATTTCGACCGTGCCAGCCGTGCCCGCAGTTCCGGATATTCAGGACAGCTCATAGCTCAATTTGTGTTTTCTGCAAAATCAGAGAAAATCCTTTGCCCGGGCGGGAATATTGTTCTCTTCACAGTAACGGTCAAAAAGGCCGGCCGCCGAACGGTACATGCTGTAAGGACTCAGGAAATGGGAGAACTCGAAAGTGATCGCGTTGGACAGGCCCGCCGCTTCGGCGGCCTTCAGTTTCAGCCGGAGTTTTTCCCACTTGATCGGCAGAAAATCAATGGGCATGTCCCGGTCGAAACTTTCGCTGTTGGTCCAGCATTCAATGCCGTTGGCGTCGCAGAGTTTTTTGTTAATCTTCAGGAAGGTCGGCAGAAGTTCGATCTCCACATGTCCGTCCTGAAAGGCGACAATATCCACGACTCCGCGGATCTTTTCCATGTTTTCTTTCCACATGGCTTCATGCAGTTCAGGTGCAATGGTCACCCCGAGTTTTTCCATTTTCGCGTTATAGGCTTTCGCCCCAAGCATTCCGGGAGAGATCATGATTTTCACCCCGGGCATCCGTTGTTTCAGATGCAGCCCAAGCGAACGGTAGCTCTCCGTTGCCGCCGGACTTTTGCCCGCGATTTCCTGCGAGAGATACCAGCCTTTGAATGCGGGACTCGATCCATATCGGTCAATGACCTCATCGCAGACTTCCCGCATGAAGGCCACTTCCGGTTCCACCTGATAATCGTCCTGCCAGGGATAGTGCCCGGAATCGTAGGACCCGCAGTAGAAATCCATGCCGTATTTTTCCGAGAGCTGCAGGAAAAGTGCCACCAGATCCGCCGGCGGAGTGAACCCCTGTTTTTTCCCCATCAGGACTTTGGACGGGAAGGTCATCCAGCGTTTATGACCACACCGGATCAGGATCACGGTTTTGATCCCGAATGCCTTCATCGCCCGAAAATCTTTTTCCCATTCTCCTGGACCCCAGTTCTGATGGGGGATATCATGACTGATCTCGTCTAAAAAAGTTCCTGTGATTCTCATAAAAAAGCCTCTTATTTTTCCTGACACCAGCGGTAAACTTCCTCCTTATCCGCTGTCGCAACGGCAAGACAGCGGTCCGCGCAGCCGTAATAGACAAAGAACTGTCCCTGAAAATCCACGGTGCCGTTGGTATAGACCACGTTCCTGACGAAGCCCTCTTTTTCATACGGCATCTCGACGGTGAGGATCGGCTCTTCCTGACGTTTCAGGATTTTTGCAGGATCGTTCTTATCCAGCAGCATAATCCCGAGAGCGTATTCGGCGCGGTTGTTCTTTCCGTGCCAGAAGAGCAGCCAGCCATAGGGGGTTTCAATGGGCGGCGCGCCGATGCCGAGTTTGTTTTCATACCATGTCCCCGGAATGGTCCGGAACAAGCAGTGATAATCGTGCCACTCCTTCAGATCCCGGCTCCTGGAAATCCACATATTTGGCATGGGGCGGTGAAAGAGGCAGAATTCCCCGTTGAGTTTGGCGGGCAGCAGTCCGCTGGTCCGCTGTTCCAGTTCCGGCATCAGGAGCCCGTGTTTCTCGAAATGCACGAAATCCTTGGTGGTCGCATAGGCCAGACGGTCGCCGAAATGTCCGAAACGGGACATGGAAACATAAACGATGTAATAGGTGTCTCCGATCTTGCTGATCCGGGGGTCTTCACAGCCGAATTCACACCACGGGTCCGTTGCCGAACGGTCAAATAACGGTTGGGGATTCCGTTCAGAAATATCGAAGCCGTTTTCCGAAAAGGCAAGACCGAGCCTGGTTACCGGCCAGCTGCCTTCTCCCATACGGAGGTCTTCTCCTTCCGCCCGGTAAATGAGACAGACTTTGCCGTCATAGACCGCTGCTGCTGCATTGGAAACATTCCGGTTTTCCCATTTTGCCGTTCCCGGTGTCAGAATGGGATTTCCCCTGTAACGCTTCAATTTGATAACCGTGCTCATCCTGTCCTCCCTGTTCAGCCCCGCTTTATTTCCATCCAGTCCCCCGTGCCGGTCTGTTTTCTTCCGTCAGGATCCCGCAGAACGGTCCCGGTCGGGAGTTTCACCCTGCATTCATGTCCGTTGAAATCGAATTCCGCTGTCCCGTCGGGGAGGGGAAGTTTCCCCCGGACCGGAATCCTGCCGCATGCGTAGGGAGAAAATGAAATGACCTTTGCTCCCGGATGTTCGATCCGGAATCCGGTATAGAGACAGATCAGCCCGATGCCTGGAAGTGCGCTCCACACATGACACTCGCTCCGGGGAACCGGAGTCCCTTCCGGGAATACCGTCCGTCCCTCAATCAGCAGTTTCTCCCACTGCAGAAGGACTTTTTCCGCATACTCCGGATCATGCATCTGCATGAATGCCTTGAAGATGAAGCTGCCGCCGAAAAGGGCTGCTCTTTTGACCGAATCGTCATCGTATGCCCGGCGCAGCAGCTCCGGTCCGGCGGGCATGCCGGCCAGTAGCGCCTGAGCATTGGTGAGCAAACTGAAAGAATCTCCTCCGGGGGTATCGGCGTAGAGGCTCTTTGTTTCATCGTAAAAAATTCTGCCGTCGGCGCACAGTTCCCCATACCGGTCACGGGCCCAGGCTGCGGCATCGGCTTTGCCGAGAGTCTCCGCCATTTTCCCGTAGGAAAAAAGGCATTCCGCTGTAAAAAAGGTGACATAGGCGGAACTTGTTTCCGTGACCTCCGGAGGCTCCCCGTTCCAGGACCACTGCGGTGAAAAATCCGCCATGTTCCACCGGGGAAGTTTTCCGATCCCGCCTTCCGGCTGCCGATAGGCAAGAAACCACTCCAGAATCCTGCGGATGGAGGAGAAGTTCTCTTCCAGCACGGTTTTATTCCCGGTATTCCAGAAGAGTTCCTCCACAAGCATCACAAAATGCAGCGACCAAAGGGGCAGGATCACCGGACTGCGACTGGGGTAACTCCCCGCCGTCAGTCCTTCCGCCCGGATGGAGTGGCGGAAATGCCGGATCGCCTGTTCCGTCAGGCGGGTGTCGCCGGTCATCAGCCATGCGACCTGAGAGGCAATACGGCTGTCGGCGGCGTACTGCAGCCGCTCATAACAGGGACAGTCTTCGTAAATATGGTGGGAACAAAGGGCCAGCGTCCGCCGGCTGATTTCCCACAACCGGTTCAAGGTTTCGCTGCCGGAAACGAAATCGCCTTTCCATTCGTAGGGATAGGTCTCCTGTTCCACCGGGCCGAGCCGGAACTCCACCGGTTCATTTCCCGCAGTGATCTCCACTCTGACAAAACGGAATGCCCGGTAGAAATAGGATTTCCAGGCGAACGATGTTCCTCCAAGTTCAATCCTGTCGTGCATGGGGCCGGTAATGACCTCATGAGCCCTTGCCGGCGAAAAATGACGGGTCTTGCCTTCAAGAAGGTTTTCCGCATAGTAAAAATCCATGCTTCCGGTTCCTTTCAGGACGGAAAGCTGCAGCCGACCGGTGGTCTCCTGCTCAAGAGCCAGAACAAATCCTGCTTTTTGCCCGGCAGGAACCGTCATGCTCTTTTGCGCAAGCAAATCCCTGATCCGGGAACCGGATACTCCCGAGGCATCAAACACACTGCAGAAGAAAACCGTTTTCCGCTGCAGATCGGGGATCCGTTTGGGAGTCAGATAGTAGTGCAGCATGGAATTCCTGATCGTGTCCGGTCGGAATCCCGGTTCGATCACCTGTGCCGGACTGAAAATGGCGGTCTGCCGTTTCCCTGCCAGAAACATTTCTCCCGGTCCCGCTGCCGGGATGTCCGCACAGCGGAAAAGCCTGATATCCGGAGCCGCCGCCGCCTCCCACTCTTTGCCGGTACTGATCTCCAATCGGGATCCATCCCTGCAAATGAGGGTGCCGTCCAGAATGAAGGCGTCCCGCAGGGCCATTCTCGCCATGGGGGCTCCTCCCCGGAAAAAATCCGGAAACGCCGCTGCAAATCCCACCACTTCGGCAAGAATCTCGTTTTCGCCGTCGAGCAGATAAGAAGAGAGATCGCATCGGTCGTAAAAGGTTTCTTCCTCGTCACAGAACGCCGGCCCCTGTAAAACTTCCTGTCCATTGCAGAACAACCGGTATTCGGAATCGGCGGAAACTGCCGCGATCAGGCGGCCCCGCCCCTGAAAACGCCGACGGAAAAGCATGACCCGTCCTGCCGGTCCGCTCCCAGGGACGCTGTCTTCCGGAGCGATCCAGAAACTTTTGCCGCAAAAGAAATCCATGGTCAGTTCCTTTTCAGCCGGAAGAAGGTTCCTCCGATATATTCATCGCAGGGCGGCGGGAAAGGAAAATCCGAACCGATGAAGTAGGAGTAATAGATCCTTCCGTCGGGAAGTTCCAGCAGTGTCGTTTCCGCATTGTGATCGAAAGGTTTCCGTTCCCCTTTGTCCAGGATTGTCACCCGGGGAATGTGAAAATCGTATGTGCCGGACTCCCAGGTCCTGCCGTCATTCAGACTGAAGGCCATGAAGTGACCGGGACAGGCCAGGATCAGAATATTCTCCCGGGTCCGCAGAAGATACGGTCTCCCGCGGAATCCGAATCCGGTATCCTGCAGGCCGGAAACCTTCCAGTTTCCGGGGCCGCATGGAGAAAGCGTCAGCATGTGGTAGTTGATCCCGTTGTGTTTGGGGATGTCCATGCGGTGGGTCCGCATGACAATCAGAATATTCCCGTTTGCCAGCCCGGCAATGGAGGGCTCATGAAAAGACATATTGTCGTGAGATTCCGCAAATTTGAACGGTCTGGTCCAGGTCCGGCCCTCATCTCCAGACACGGAGAGATAGACTCCGCCATTGCCGTCATAGGCAGTAAAATAGACATCTTTGCCGATAAAACGGATGTCGTTAGGGCAAAGTTCCGTGTCCGGCAAGGAGACCGCCGCCAGCGGAGTGAATGTTTTTCCGCAGTCAGACGTCTCCGCAATGACAACGCTTCCAGGCTCCGTTTTCAGTTTCGGGAAGGCCTCTGCACTGCAGATGCCGAGATTTTTTCCGGATGGGGCCGCCTGCGGGGCCATGATGCAGAAATAAGCCTCGTTTCCAAGGGTTTGCCAGATCTGACGGAATTTCCGTCTTTCCGGGTCGTATTTCATTCCGATCCGGGAGATCCGGTAATCCCCTGACCGTTCGCGGTAAGCGTAGGACGGTTCCTGCTTCAGGTCTCCGGAAATGTTCTGGAAGATGACACAGAGATTTCCCTGATTGTCCAGAAAAGCCGTGGGCCACTGATTGTGACCCGGTTTTTCGCCGGATTCGTAAACCTTTAGCGTCTCAATCTCTTCCGGGACGACCAGACTGGTACAGCCGCAATGGAGCGACAGCGCCAATGCGGCGGCGGAGACAGAGGTCGATAATTTTTCCATGAATGACATTTCCTGAATCATGAGGTGGTGTACAGGGCGCGTCGCAAAGCGGCGGCTCTGTACGGATGACGCTAATCCGCCATTTTATAGAGTTTACCCTGTCCGGGACGCAGCCAGCAGTCCTGGGATGTCACGGGGTAAAGTATCCCCGAATAGCAGTTGAAATTCCGCAATTTCCTTCCGTTGAGTGCTTCCGCCTGGAAATGCGCCACATGAGTCCGGCTCAGGTTGACGATCAGCACCCAGTCGGCGTCCTGGGGATCCTTGAATTCCCCGATGAGGAAAGAACACTCTCCCTCCTCCGTTTTGATGGAAGAGATCAGCCGTCCCGGCAGACGCCTGTGCATGGGATAATTCTTGAAAACCATCCGGTCACGCAAGGTCAGACCGTAAAAACAGCCGGTGGATCGGAGGGTATTCAGGACCGGGGCCAGTTTCCGGACGCGGAAATTCAATTCACGCATGTTCCAGTAGGTCGGGGTCTTGTCTCCCAGAAAATTGAACGGCCCGCCCTGGAAGTTGTGATTCTGGTGGCTGACCGTCGTAAAATACCCGATGCCTTTTGCCCCGTATGCCAGAGATGAAAAGACCTGAAAATCCAGATCTGCCGCATTCGGTTCCGCAAACGCATCATGGGCGGCGCCCAGCACCGTACACCAGAACGGCATGTCATATTTCTGCGTGATCCGCCGGACGGTGTCCAGATTCTCAAGGAATGAGGCCAGCTGCGCTGTTTCTCCCAGGCGGTTGTCCTTGTTCCGGTAGTTGTCGTACACCAGGAGCGGGGCCGGATATTCTTTGAAGAGTTTGCAGTAAGTCTCAATGTACTCTTCGTAGTTTTTTCCGCCGTGCTGATTCGGCTGGGACCAGCTGGGGAAGAGATTGGTATAAATATACCGGTCGGGCAGGGCCTTTTTCAACGCCTTGTATGCCGCCGTGTAGCCGGACAGGACCTTGAGGGAAGGTTCATCGGTGTACTGCATGGCGTAAAATGCCTTGTGATCCCGGAAGGATGCCGCCGTCTCTGTGATCTTCGCTTGCATTGATTTGTCTGCCGGATGCTGCAGAAGGCTGTTCAGTTCCGGGCGGTAAACGATCCCCTTGAGACCGTATTTCCCGCACCAGTCCAGTTCATTCCGGTCGTAGACGGGAATCAGGGTCAACCCCATGTCCGCCTGATCCCGGACGATCCTTTCATTGGCACGCCAGAGGAAATTGAAGCCCACGATGGGAAAAAAAGGCTCCTTGCGGAAATCAACTTCCGCCGCCCCGTCCGCTGCACTCAGCTGAGGAAGGAAGGCGGACGCCGAAAAAAACAAGGCAATGACAAGGTGCCGGAACATTTCAATCCAGCTCCGTGATCTTCAGATTACGGAATTCCATGGAGTTGGCGGTTGTCATCAGCACGATGTAAGGCGCCTCGCACTCCTTGGCTCTTGGGCTGACTTCAAAGAGCACTTCGGTCCAGTCTTCTTTGCCGTGGATGGCCCTGGCGTTGACACTGGTATGCTTGTATTTGCCGTCCGGCTGCTTGGCGCGGTATTCCACATAAACCATGCCGGTTCCCTGATCGGTTGATCTCACACTGCAGGAAACGGCATAGCTTTTGTCGGCCGCCAGCGGGAGATTGCGCTGCACGACCATGCAGGCTCCGGTGCCGGACTTGGCAAGTTTCAGCACCTTCTGCCCGGCTTCTCCGTTTACCGTAAGACCGTTGGCGGGGACCACGCAGACCCAGTCCGCCGGATTTTTGCCGGCCATTTTTTCAAACCCGGCATTTTGGACCAGAGGCGCCTTGGCCGGCGCGGCGGCGGAAAGCGTGATGCCGAATGCGAGAGTCAGCACAGAGATCATACAACTTTTCATAATAAAACTCCTTTTTTTGGTTATCCGCCGCCCCTCAGAGCTCGGGACGGAAGTTCTTGTTGAAATTACCCTCATTCAAAAGCTCACTGCGTTTGACCGTGGCCACATGGTCCAGATACATGCAGTTGACGGAATCGCCGTTGTGCCGGGGGACGGTACCGATATAACTGTTCATCATGGAGGATGCGGTACTTACGGTACTGATCAGCGCATACCACACGGCGTCCGAAAGGACGATCATGCCGGTATTTTTGATAAAACCGATTTTCCGCAGGGCCGGTCCGGACGCGTACACCCCCATCCACTGATTGTAGCCGAAGGGGCCCCTGCTGGTTTCTTCGGGGACCCCGTTGATCGCATTGAATTTGACCGGCGGCTGAAAGTTGGGGCAGTCGAACATGATCTTGTATTTCTGGTTGAAATATGGAAGCATGAGAACAAACCACGCCCCCTTGCCGTCCATCCATTCGGGAAGATAGAACTCATGGTTGTCATTGGCGTAGAACAGCACTGCTGTATTCATCTGCTTCATGTTGTTGAGGCAGGTCATGGTCTTGGCCCGGTCCCGGGCATTGTTCAGGGCCGGCAGCAGCATTCCGGCCAAAATGGCGATGATGGCAATCACGACCAGCAACTCAATCAGCGTGAATCCGTTTTTTCTGTCCTTCATGATTTGACTCCTGTTCATTTGGTTTACGAGAAAACAAGTCTTCACTGAACTGTGAGATAACATTACCATATGTTTCAGAAAATACCTTAATAAAATACGCAAATATATGTATTTTATACGCAAAGAGTTTTCCGGTCAGGAGCCGCCGGATATCTCCGGGAGGCTGTTCTGACGGGCAAGCTGCCGGTACTCTCTGGGAGCCTGTCCGGTTTTTTTGCTGAAATAATGGGAAAAATAGTTGGTGTCGGAGAAACCGAGGCGGTAGGCGATCTCGGATACCGCGAGGGAACTTTCACGGAGCAGCCTCCGGGCCTCAGTCATCCGGAGTTCCAGCTGATACCCGATGGGCGTGGTATTGAAGCGGTTCCGGAACTGCCGGATCAGCTGGCTCTCGGACAGGGAGGAGAGTTTTGCCAGCTTGCTCAGACGGATCTCTTCGCGGTAGTGGATATTGATGTAGTCCAGAATTTTTTCCAGTTCCTGATTCCGTTTCCCGGTCAGCAGACTTTTGGCATATCCCTGGGTCAGGAGGCACAGGAGAACCGAAAAATAACTGCGCAGTTCGCTTTCATTCCGGGAGGACTGCAGCTGATTCATCTGGCTGACAATGCGGGCGACATCGAAGAACTCCGCGCTGTTCAGGTGAAAAATGTTGGTTTTTTTCCGGCCGCCGAAGAGGTCGTGCATGCCGTGGAGGAAGTTCAGGTTGAATCCCAGCATGTTCTGCACATCGCTGCTGCAGGAAATGGTAAAAAGTTCCAGATGGTCGCACTGCAGAATGCTGTGGATTCCTTCCGGCAGAGTTACGCAGATATCCCCTTTGTGCAGGCGGACATTCCGGCCGTCCGAGTGATGGATCGCGGTCCCGTTTGCCACAAACGTGATCTCGATGCAGTTCTCATGACCGTGCTCAATGACGTCTCCCGTGATCTCCGGATAGAAGATATTGAAGAGAACATTGTCGATCTTGCTGCTGGGTGCGTAGGTGAAAATTTTTGCACCGGTTGGCATGGTGGGATCCCTTTTTTGAAAAAATCCGGGGAACTGCATGCAAAAAAGCCGCCGGAATTCCGGCGGCCTTGAGCGCGGTAATCTTTGGATTACTTCATGGCCTGAGCCACGGCAACCGCCACATCGACGCTGGCGCCCACCATGGGGTTGTTGCCCATGCCGATGAGTCCCATCATTTCCACATGAGCGGGAA
>DCGO01000097.1:23403-40990 GCA_002314605.1 Lentisphaeria bacterium UBA1776
TGCGGCCGGTGCCGCCGCCGGAGGCTACCGAAAAGAACTTGCGTCCGGCTTCCAGACGCTCCTTCTTGTAGGTGCCCATGACCGGATGCTGGAACCGCGTGGGGTTGGTGGAGTTGCCGGTGATGGCGATATCCACGTCTTCTTTCCACATGATGGCGACGCCTTCGCGGACGTCATCGGCGCCGTAGCAGCGGACCGCCAGACGGTCCGGATTGGAGCCGTAAGCGGTCTCGGAAACGATCTTGAGCTCGCCGGTGGCGTAGTCGAACTGCGTTTCCACCCCGGTGAACCCGTTGATGCGGGCGATGATCTGGGCGGCATCCTTGCCGAGACCGTTCAGGATTACCCGGAGCTTGTTCTGCCGGACCTTGTTGGCGGACTTGGCCAGACCGATGGCGCCTTCCGCAGCGGCAAAGGATTCGTGGCCGGCGGTGAAGGCGAAGCACTTGGTGTCCTCGGAAAGGAGCATGCTGGCCAGATTTCCGTGGCCGATACCGACCTTGCGGTCATCCGCCACGGAGCCGGGGATGCAGAAGCTCTGCAGACCTTCGCCCAGAGTCTTGGCGATCTCGCTGGCCACTGTCTGGCCGCGCTTGATGGCCACTGCTGCGCCCACCAGATAGGCCCAGCAGGCGTTCTCGAAACAGATGGGCTGAATGTCCTTGACACGCTGATAGATATCCAGACCCTTGCCTTTGGTGATCTTTTCCGCTTCCTCGATGGAGGCAATGCCGTTGTCGTTCAGAAACTTGTTGATCTGATTGATGCGGCGCTCGTAGCTTTCAAAAAGTGCCATGATCCGTTCTCCTTATGCCTTGCGCGGGTTGATGACTTTGGCGGCATCGGCGAACCGGCCGTAGGTCTTCTGGAATTTTTTGACGAAATCCTTGACGGACATCTTTTCCAGATCCGCTTCGCTGGTCTTGTTCACAAACTCCATCATCTTGCCGAGGTTGACGAACTCATAGCCGATGACCTTGTCTTCCTTGTCCAGGGCCAGGCCGGTGACGTAGCCTTCCGCCATCTCCAGATAGCGGACACCCTTCTCGGCGGTGCTGTACATGGTCCCGGTGATGGAACGCAGCTGCTTCAGGTCCTCCAGACCGGCGCCGATGGGGAGGCCGCCTTCGCTGAAGGCGGTCTGGGTGCGACCGTAAACGATCTGCAAAAAGAGTTCCCGCATGGCGGTGTTGATGGCGTCGCAGACCAGGTCGGTGTTCAGCGCCTCAAGGATAGTCTTGCCGGGAAGAATTTCAGCGGCCATGGCGGCGGAATGGGTCATGCCGCTGCAGCCGATGGTTTCCACCAGAGCTTCCTGAATGATGCCGTCCTTCACGTTCAGCGTGAGTTTGCAGGCACCCTGCTGGGGGGCGCACCAGCCCACCCCGTGGGTCAGACCGCAGACGTCTTTGATCTCTTTGGACTTGGTCCAGGCCCCTTCCTGGGGGATCGGCGCGGGGCCGTGGTTCGGACCCTGGGCGACGCGGACCATCTGCTCGACTTCATGCGAGCACTGATAAGGACAGCTCATGTTTTTCTCCTTAGGTTTATATGGTTACGGTTTGGTTGAACGATCAATCCATGTTGCATTTAATATACATGCGCGATATGATTTTTTCCAGTCTTTTCGGGACTTTTTGGCGAGTTCTTTTCCGGGCGTTTCAGAAGGCCGGGATCCGGAGTCCGGCCGGGCGGCGGCAGAATTTTTCCTTCTGCATCCGGGGGGTGTCTTGAAAATGTCCGGTCCGGTGCTAAAGTATGATGTCATGACAGGGACTTGAACACTTATGATCTCTTTTTACTGGCTGATTTTTCCCGCGCTGGCGGCGGCGGTTCTCGGAATGAGGACTCTCGGACGCCGTCTGCCGCTTCTTCCGGAAAAGACGGCGGGGCGGCTTCTGCTTGGATTGACAGCGGCGGTCTTCGCCGTCTATGCCATGCTGGGATGGTGGAAATACGGGGCGTTTCAATACGGACTATGGGATTTCGGGATCTACGATTCTCTGCTGCACAAAACCGCAGCAGGGGAGGGGATCATGCAGGATTTCCGGGGGGGACTCTACGACCATTTTTCGCCGGTGCTGCTGCTGCTGGTGCCCCTGTACCGGATATGGGACTCTCCCATGCAGCTTGTCTGGTTCCAGGCGGCGGCCATGGCGGCGGGGATCCCTCTCTTTTATCTGCTTTCAAAAAAATATCTCCGGAATGCGGGGGCGGCGCTGACGGCGGCAGTGCTGTATGTCCTGAACCCCTACTACTCACGGATCGCACTCTACGATTTCCATATTGAATGTCTTTTCCCTGCTTTCTTTTTTGGCGCCTTTCTGGCAAGAGCGCATGGGTTCCGCCGGACCGGGGTACTGATTTTGATGGCCTCCATTTTCATCAAGGAGGATTTTGTGATCCCTGTGGCGGCGACGGGATTCTTCTTCCTTTTCAGCCGTCCGGACCGGAAATACGGGGTCGCACTGATGACATGGAGCGTCCTCATGACCTTTGTGGTCCTGAAAATCTATTTCCCCTGTTTTTCGACTTCCGGCTACTGGCACTACGGGCGCTACGAACTTCTGGCGCCGACGCTGGAGGGGACGGTACGGAACATCTTTTTTATGCTGAGGCGGGTGGTGATCGGCGGTCCCGGGGCATCGGCAAGTGTGCTGATGAGTCTTCTCCTGCCTTTCGCTCTCCTTCCCCTGCTGCACTGGAAAATGTTTCTCTTCGTTCTCCTTCCCGCTCTGGGGATCCAGCTGGCCAGTACGGCGGTACACCAGAATCTGTTGGCAAGTCACTACTCATCGGCGCTCATTGCCGTGGTTCCTGTGGCGGCGCTGTGGGGCATGCGGGTCCTGCGGGTCCGCGGCGGATTGGCGGGGATTTCGTGGAAGAGGCTGGTTTTCGGCGTCCTGTGTTTCGGGGCGGTCTGGCACATTTTCACCTGCGATCTCCCCATGACAAGGTACAACAATTACATCACAGGATGGGAAGGCAAATATCACTTCGGGATGCTCTCCGTGCCCCTTCGTCCCGCCTATTATCTGGGAATGCTGGAGCAGGATATCCGGGGGGAGGAACTGCGTCAGGTCCTGCCCCTGATTCAGCCGGGAAGCAGGGTGATGTGCCAGAATGAGCTGGGATGTCCCCTCCTCCGTGCGTATCAGGTCCGTGATTTTTCAGGTTCATTGGATGCGGATTATTTTCTTTTCGATTCTCAACTCTATGGCGGCGGGAACAGTCCGGAGACACTGAATGCGGCACTGCAAACACTGCTGGCGATGCCGGATGTCCGCATTCTGTACCGTGACAAGGGGATCCTTCTGCTGGAACGGGCTGCGGGGCGGGCGAAATGAAGATCCCGGAACTGCTTTCTCCCGCCGGGACGCCGGAAACGGCCATGGCCGCCTTTGATGGCGGTGCCGATGCCGTTTACTGCGGGCTGGGGAGGTTCAACGCCAGGGAGCGGGCCGGAAAATTCACGGCGGATTCCCTGGGGCGGGTCATTGAGTTTGCCCGCCGGAACGGGAAAAAAGTCTATCTGGCCGTCAACACCCTTGTGCGGGAACCGGAACTCCCCGGGGTGATGGAACTGCTTGATACGGCTTCCCGGCTGGGACCGGATGCTTTGATCCTTCAGGACCCGGGGACCCTGCTGCTGGCCCGGCGCTACTGCCCCGAACTGCGGCTTCACGCTTCCACCCAGATGGGGATCCATAATTCCGCCGGTCTGGCCGTGGCGGCGGAACTGGGGTTCCGGCGGGTCATTCTGGAGCGGCAGGTCACGCTGGAGGAACTGGGCCGGATGATGAAGACGGCACCTCTGGAGGTGGAGGTGTTCATCTTCGGGTCCCTTTGCTGTTCCCTCTCCGGGAGGTGTCTATTGTCCGCCTTCACCGACGGGGAGAGCGGCAACCGGGGGCGCTGCAAACAGCCCTGCCGCCGCCGCTGGAACGGAAAATTCCTGCTCTCTCCTGCGGATCTGAATGCCATGGAAATCCTGTCCGAACTGCGGCGCCTCGGGGTGGCTTCCCTCAAGATCGAGGGGCGGCTCCGCCCTCCGGAGTATGTGTGGAAAACCGCCCGGGCGTTCCGGCTCCTGCTGGACGGTCCGGAGGACCCGGAACCGGAAAGACTTGAAGAGGCCCGGCAGCTTTTGAACTCCGCTTCCGGCCGTGGCTCTTCCCTGGGATTTTATTTTCCCCGTTCCATGGCCGGACTCATTGATCCGGACCGCCCCGGCACGTTCGGGACCCCGGCGGCGGAAGTTTGCGGCGTAAAGTCCGGCACTCTGACGGTCCGGTCGGTGAGCCGCCTTCACCTGGGGGACCGGCTCCGGGTGGTGTCTCCGAACGGGGGCGACGGCGAAACCTTTTCCCTGATCCGGCTGTGGATGGGGGACCGTTCCGTGCTGGCGGTCCCGCCCGGCAAAGTCTGCCGTCTGGCTTTTGACGGGAAGGTCCGTGCCGGGGACCGGCTGTTCAAGATCGGTGAAAACGGCTTTGATTTTTCCCGGCGGCTGCAGAACCTGCCGGAACCGGCACTGCCGGCGGATCTGGAAATCGCCGCCTCCATGAAATTTCTGAGTGTCCGTGGGACGGTGTGCGGCAAATCTTTTGAATGGCAGACGGCAACGGATTTTGCTCCTCCCCGGACATGCCGGGAGGCTGGTTCCGGGATCCGGGCGGCTTTTGCGACCGGTTGTCCGGCTCCGTGGCGGATCGGCAGGGTCGGGGTCAAAGTCGATGGCGACTTCTTTGTCCCGGCTTCCGTGTGGAAGACGCTCCGCCGGGAATTCTGGGAACAGGCGGCTGCGGTTCTTCCCCGGGAGGCCCCGGGGGGAGGGGGGGCGTTGCTGCGCTTCTTCCGGGACTATGCCGGATGGAAGGCCGCCGCTTCAGACTTGCCTCCGGTACCGGAATACCGGCTTCCCTCCTTCTGTTCCGAACTGGATTTGACAGATGAATCCGCCCGGGTCCGGAAAGCGTATGAGGGCGGGATCCGCCGTTTCCGGGTGACTTCCTGGTACGGTTTCCGGCTCCTGCGGGATCTGAAGGACATTGAGATTGTGACGGCTTTTCCGCTCCCGGCGGATAACTCCGCCGCCGGTTGTCTCCTGAAAAGTCTGGGTGTCCTGGCCGCCGCCGCCGATCCGGAACTGACTGTGGAAGAGCTGGCGGCACTGCGGGCAAAAGCCTGCATAAGGATTGAGGATCCGGAAGCTGCGCCGGTGCTGGCCACGCGACTTGCGCTTGCGCCCGGGGTGTGGGCGGGGGCCCGGGGGCGGCTCCGGGTGGAATTTTGCGAACGGGAAAAACTTTTTTTCGTCCATGTCGAAAAAGATTGATATTTGAGCGGGATGCGTTATATTAACACAACCATTTAACTTGGAAAGGATTCTGCGATGTCGAAGAAAAAGAGCGATGCGGTGAAGCTGGCGGTGGTCGGGATCAGCGGCAGGGGGACCGGTCTCATGAACCTTTTGCTGGATATGCCGGATGTGGAAGTCATCGGCGTGTGCGATCTGTATGCCGACCGGCTGAAGACGGCGGCGGCCCGGGTGAAGGAAGTCCGGGGAAACAAGCCGGTGGCTTCGACGGATTACCGGAAACTGCTGGAAATGGACGAGGTCGATGCCGTGGTGACGCCCTCCTGCTGGACCAGCCACGCCCAGATCTGCATCGACGCCATGAATGCCGGTAAATACGTCGGCACCGAAGTTGGCGGTGCCTGCAGCGTTCAGCAGTGCTGGGATCTGGTGCATACCTCTGAGCGTACCGGCATTCCCTGCATGATGCTGGAAAACTGCTGCTACGGCAAAAATGAGATGACGGTGCTGAACATGGTCTTCAAGGGGCTGTTTGGCGAACTTGTGCATGCCGAGGGCGGCTACCGCCACGATCTGCGGCAGGAGGTCTGCATGGGGAAGGAGAACCGGCACTACCGGCTCCGGAATTACCTGAACCGCAACGGGGATGTCTATCCCACTCACGAGCTGGGCCCCATTGCCAAATATCTCGGGCTCAACCGGGGCAACCGGATGCTGACGCTCTCCAGCATGGCCTCCAAGGCCTGTGGTGCGGCGGCGTGGACCATGGAGCACAAGCCAGAGGACAGGGATCTGGCCGGAAAACCTTTCGCGCTGGGGGATGTGGTTGTCACCAACATCAAGTGTGCTCACGGGGAAGTCATCACCCTTTTCCACGACACCACGCTGCCCCGTCCCTACAGCCGCTGCAATCTTCTGCAGGGCACCAAGGGGATCTGGTCCGAGGACAAGAATGGGTTCTATTTTGACGGCAAGGGCAAGCCCCACGAATGGGTTCCCACGGAGAAATTCGGCCGTTACGTCCATCCCCTGTGGAAGAAATACGAGACGCTGGGCGTCAAGGCCGGTCACGGCGGCATGGATTACCTGGTCCTCCGGGGATTCATCGATGCGGTGCGGCGGAAGATCCAGACCCCCATCGATGTGTATGACACGGCATCCTGGATGGTGATTTCCGCTCTGTCCGAGGAGTCGGCGGCCATGGGCGGTCACCCGGTGGCGATCCCGGATTTCACCAACGGTCACTGGATCGAACGGGAACCGGCGCCGGACAGCCCCTACTGCCTGGACCGGGTCTGCAAGTGCGATTACTTCTGACGCTGAACCTGTAACGACTGACCGGGGAAATGCGGGATTATTGCTGCGTTTCTCCGGTTTTCATTTCCGGATAAACGAGTTTCCCGGTATCGAAATTCCGCTGTTTCAGGAGGGCGGTATATTCCGTCAGATATTTTTTTGCCAGACGGGGTTCCCGGACGAGGATCCAGGCGTAATCTCTGGTCCCGGACGTGACCAGCGCCGCCGAGTAGTCCTGCGCCAGGGCGATGATCCGGTAGGCGCCGTAAAACGGTCGGAAGAAACTCACCTCCAGCTCGCCGGAACCGGGGACTTTCTGCCGGGCAATGCCGGAGACCTCCTTCTTTTTCCCTTTCCGTATCCCCCGGTTCAGGACCTGAATGGTGCCGTCCGGCTGTTTGCGGTATTCCGCCGTAACATGGGTCATGTCCCGCTCAAAGGCGTGGGGCATCCGGGCGGCTTCGTGCCAGATCCCCAGATAACGCTCCAGCTCAAAGGATGTGACGGCGGGAATGTCCGCCGTGCTTTCTGCACGGTGACACCCGGTGAAGAAGAGACATACTCCGGCGGCAAAAATGAGAAAAATGGATTTCATGACGGCCTCCTTTCTGCACGGAAAATATAGCGCTTACGGGACGGTTGTCAAGCCAGGTTTCGTGGAGACGGGAAAAACAGGAGTTTCTCCTGTCAACGAACCGGATTTTTCTTGCAAAAACGTCTGGAAACGGTATATTTCATCAATATGTTTTTTACTTGGAGGAAAAACGATGGACCCGAAAATTCTGGAAATGATTCCGTATTTGACGGAACTGCGTCATAAACTGCACAGGATCCCCGAGATTGCCGGCAAAGAGGTGAAAACTTCGCAGCTGATCCGGGAAGAACTGGCAAAACTGCCCTTGGAAGTCCGGCCGCCTCTGCTGGAAACAGATGTGGTGGCCCTGCTTGATACCGGAAAACCCGGACCCAATATCCTCCTCCGGGCCGACATCGACGCTCTCCCCATTGCCGAGGAGACCGGCAAACCCTACGCTTCCGGACACCCAGGCATGATGCACGCCTGCGGCCACGACGGCCATATCACCATGCTCATCGGCACGGCAAAGTACCTTTGCAGTATCCGGGACCGGCTCACCGGCACGGTGAAATTCGTTTTCCAGCCCGGGGAAGAGGTCCGGGCCATGGGGAAAAAACTGGTGGAGGCGGGGGTCCTAGAGAACCCCCGTGCGGATTTGGTTTCCGCCATCCATGCGTGGCCCCGGCTGCCGGAAGGCTCCGTCTGCTGCCGGGCCGGTGCCATCATGGCTTCGGCGGCGCACTTCTACATCACCATCCGGGGCAGGGGAGGTCACGGCAGCGCCCCGGCGGCGGCCATCGACCCCGTTGTGGCTGCGGCACAGGCCGTCACGGCCTTGCAGACCATTGTGTCCCGGAACACGGACCCCCGGGAAACGGCGGTCCTGAGCGTCTGCAGCATTCAGGGCGGGAACAGTTCCAACGTGATCCCGGACGAGGTGAAACTCTCCGGCACCTGCCGGGCATTGAACCGGGAAACAGCCTCCGGTCTGGAGGAAAAGATGCGGAGGGTTCTTTCCGGGGTCTGCGAGGCCTTCGGCACCACGTTTGAACTGGATTATCAGGATCAGTACATCGTTTCCATGAATGACCCTCAGGCGGTGGAGCTGGTGAAGAAGGCGTCAAAATATACCCGGCACCCCTATGTGGAACTCCCGAAACCGGATATGGCGGCGGAGGATTTTTCGTATTATCTTGCCAAATGTCCCGGCGCATTGATCCACCTGGGGCTGGGGGAGAATTACACTCCTCTCCACAAGAGCACCTACGACTTCAACGACAATATCCTTGCCGACGGCATCGCCTATTCCGCCGGCATGGTCCTTGAGGCCCGATGAACTGCTACATCCACGTCCCGTTCTGCCGGAGCAAGTGCGCCTACTGCGCCTTTTACTCTGTTCCCGGGGCGGCGGATGAGCTGAAAAAGCGCTATCTGGAGCGCCTGATCCGGGAACTTGCGTCCTGCCCGGAAACTTTCGACACCGTCTATATCGGGGGAGGGACCCCGACTTTTCTGGAAGAGCAGGATCTGGAGCGGATCTTCTCCGTCCTCCGCACCGCCCCCGGGGCGGAAATTTCCATGGAGGCCAATCCGGAGACTCTTACGGCGGAAAAAGCCGCCATGCTGGCCAATTATGTGACCCGTTTGAGCATGGGGGTCCAGTCTTTTGATGAAGCCAAGCGCCGGAAGCTGGGCCGGGAGTGTTCGGATGAAGCGATCCGGAGAGCGCTGGAATACAGCGCCCTTTTTCCCCACCGGAATCTGGACCTCATGTACGCTGTGCCGGGGGATTCCATGGGGGGCTTTGCCGCCGACCTGCGTCTTGCCGTCGCCTCCGGCGCAGATCACGTTTCCTGCTACAGTCTTACGCCGGAAGAGCAGACCCGTTTTGCCGGGACCGTGATTGACGAGGATCTCTCCGCCGACTTGTGGAAACTTGCGGGAGACGTGCTGGGGGAAAGGGGGATCCTGCGTTACGAAGTCTCCAACTGCGCCCGGCCCGGGGCGGAATGCCGCCACAATGAGAGTGTGTGGTACGGAGGCCTCCTCCGCGGTTTCGGTCCGGCGGCGGCCTCCTATGATGGAATGAAGCGTTACCGGGAAGTGGAGAGTGTGACCGGATGGCTTGAGGGAGCGCCGGTCGAAGAAGACGTCCTTCCCCCGGACGCCCGCCGCCGGGAGATTTTTGTGACCGGCCTGCGGACCGTGGCGGGGTGGAGCCGTCAGGCGTATCTCGCCCTCCCGGGGGCATTGAAGTCCGAGTGGGAGACCTTCGGGCGGACCCTTGCAGAATTCCCGGAAAATCTGCGGGAGGTGTCGCCGGAAAATCTGCGTCTTACGGAAGCGGGACTTCTCTTCTGGGACAGTTTCGCCGTGGAACTGCTGTAAGTCCCGTGCCGGGGAATTCAACAGCGTTTCCGGTCCGGGGCTCAGGCTTCGGCATGCCCGATCACCATGACGCATGCCTCATGGTGGGGGAGAAAGTCCGAATCGCCGTACAATCTATCCAGCACCTGCCAGCCGGGACGGAGCTGCAGAGCCGCTTTCCGGTCCGCCAGACCGTTGTTCACCGCAATGACCAGCTTCCGGTTTTCCGAAATATCCCTGACGGAGACCGTGCATTCCGGAAAGCTGGAGACCACCGGTTTTTCCGGGACATAGCCCTCTGCAAGTTTCTGATACAGCCGGTACGCCTGAAAGGTTTCCGGGCGGTTGATCGCCTGCAGATCCCCGGCGGCAAATTCCTCCACAGGAAGGGTCAGGAGGACAATGGAGCCTTTGTCGAATTTCTGTTCCAGACACACCGGTTCCCCCGCCGCCCGGGCAAGAACATTGGCCCGGCCCGCTTCGATGCAGTAGCGTTTGACCCGCGCTGCGGTAAAACTGAAGCCGTCCCCCTCCACCAGAATTTTTTCAGGCGCAGTCTCGAGGTAGTGGGGGATGAATCCCCAATAGAGATCCGAAGGGGAAAGCACGCCGTCGCAGAGCGTGAAAAGCACCCGGGCTCCCTTTTCGGCCTTTTTCAGGAGGAGTTCGTATTCATCCTGATAGAGCCCGTTGTCCCCCGTGAGCCCCGGCACGATGTAGAAGGGGGCATCCGGCAGTTTCTCTCCAAACCCCGCAAAGGTGAGCTCCAGCCCCGCCTGCCGGGCAATGAGATAACACCCGAAAGCATTTTTCCAGGCGTCCTGATTGCGGGAGAGGACGCAGACGGCATCCGCTTTTTCCGGGTGACTTGCCGGAAGTTTTTTCATGACTTCGTTGAATTTCCGGAACACGGCGACAAAGGGATAGGGCTTTCCCTCCTCGTCCAGCATCCCCAGCTCCCGCTCGCAGGTGCTCCAGATGTAGGGGGTCACATGGGCAAACGTGTGGGAACAGGCGCACCACCACAGAAATTCCCGGCAGCCGGCGGCCAGACTGTTCCAGAGGGAGACCCGGAGATAGGACTCCTTTTCCGCATCTCCGAGAAACATCCGGGTAAAGGTCCCGTACTCCTCCACAAAACACGGCTTGCGGCCAATGGCGGAATAAAAGGTGCTTTCCGCCGCCGCATGGAAAGCATTCCGGAATCCATCCGGCCGGCTGCTCTGGCAGAAGGGGGTGAAGAGGGGATAGGGGTGGACCGTCAAAGCGTCGAAGACCTCCCCGACATCCTGTATGGATGAACTTATGGACGCGGAAAAATCCCCGGCGGGGACGGGCCTCAGACCGTGCATTCCGGCATACACAGGGTGCGTCAGATCCAGCGCGCGGACGGCATCGGCCACGGTGCGGCACCAGAGATACATCTCGTCCCGGCTCAACCCCTTTTCCATGCAGTTGCATTCATTGCCGGGACTCCAGGAACATACCGCCGGATGATCCTTGAAGCGGCTCACGATCTCCCGGATCATGGCCAGTTCCCAGCGGATCACCAGCGGGTCGCTCAAAAGCCTTTTGCCCCGGAATGCAGGCGGGACGAACAATTCGCCGCTCATCCAGCCGGTGATCAGGGGGATGTGGACCTTCAGCTGATATTTCTGCGCCGTGTTCAGAAGTTCCTCCAGACGGTCCAGCATCAGCGGATCGACACCGCTTCCCCGGACCGTCTCCCCCTTGTAAACAAGGTGTTTCGGCACGCCGCCGGCACCCCACTTGACATCCAGCGGCTGAAAGTCACGCCACAGGGGAAACACGCGGATCCGCTGCATCCCCTGCGCCGCAATGGCGGCAAAATCCTTCTCCACCACGTCGATCTTCCAGTCCAGCCACATGTTGATCGCGGCGTGACTGGCCCAGTAATTGCACCCGGTCAGCATGGGGACGGCTGTTTCAGATATACATTTCATAAGTTCATTCCTCTATTTTTCCTTTGCCTCAATGGCATCAAATTTTCTCCGGTCGCTCAGCGAAACGTGCCCCTCCACCACGCCGTTGTCAAGCTCATCCACCTGGCGGGTCCGGAGGTCGCGGAACATCCGCCGCAGATCGATCACGCCGCCGATGAAGAACCACACCGTCGTCACCACCGCCGCCAGCGAGGGGACGATCAGGGTGAAGATCAGATAATAATTCCCCCACCGCATATCGGACCAGCGGGAAAACATGTTCCAGATCACCACCCCCAGAAACAAACAGAACCCGGTCCCGAAGGAGTAGCAGAACACGCTCCACGCGATGACCTTGTCCCCCCGGGTGTATTCCGGCGTGATCCCGATGAAGTGGCTGAAGAAATTCCGCAGAGAGAGCGTTGATTTCGCTTCGATCACACCGTCGGTATTGTATTTTCCCCGGTGCAGCAGCCGGTCCAGATTATACGGATGGCGGCAGGTGAGGAAAGAGACCAGACAGTACATCACGATACTGAACATCATGGAGAGAAAACTCAGTTCCACCGCGTTGAAGGGACATTTGAACGGTGTGACGTGCCAGACGATGTAGGGGTTGAAGGGGGCTGACACCGCCGCAAAAAACCGCCCGGCGGATTCCGCCAGACCCGTGCTGACCAGCATGGGATACACCGTTTCCGCCCAGTTCCGCTGGATCACGATCCCAAGCGCCATCATCCCGGAACCGGACAAAAGGGCGCTCCACGCCCCGGCGGTGGTCCCGAACCGGGTATAGAGCCCCCCGAGGACCATGATCCCCGCCCCGGCGGTCCAGATCCCGTACATGATCAGGATGAAGAGATTGACATACTCCAGCTGGGACATGAAGACCGATCCGCAGAAGAAAAACACCCCGATCCCGATGGTGACCATACGGATGATCCGGATATGCTGTGCCGGCGCCGGCGGCTTTTTCAGCATGGGCAAAATCAGGTCCTGTGACAACGTCATGGAGGAGCTGTAGATCCGGCTGTCATCCGTGGAAATGATCATCAGCAGCACCAGCATGCAGAAGAGCCCCATGAGCCCCGGCGGCAGCAGTTTCCGCAGCGCGGCGGGGAGCATGAGCTGGTGAAAGAGGGTGGCAAATTCCGGGATCCTGCCGTTCAGGTCGGACCGCTTGTGGGCTCCGATGGTCCTGGAGACCACGTCCAGATAAGGAGTGTCCAGATTTTTCTTGAGCGACAGGGGGGCATCCTGCCCGATCACATGGTTGTGAACGGGGATCGCCCGGGCTCCGGCAATGATCTCCTGCCGGATCTGCGGGTCCGGGATGATCTCCCCTGCGATCCTTTCGGTCAGCTCCTGCCGGCACGCCGTCGCTCCGGCGGCAAAATTGCGGTGGTTCATGAAGACCACCACCAGCAGCACCAGCATGATGTAAAAGATCCACATGAAACTGGTGCGCCACGTTCCAAGCACCCCCGCCATCTTCTGCTCGTGGGGGCTCCTGGCCGCCGAAGACCCGCCTCCGGCACCCAGACCGACTCCCCG
This sequence comes from Lentisphaeria bacterium UBA1776, assembly GCA_002314605.1. GTDB lineage: Bacteria > Verrucomicrobiota > Lentisphaeria > Victivallales > Victivallaceae > UBA1776. The sequence continues at coordinate 36,461 of DCGO01000097.1, forward strand.
GTTCAGAATGGTGGTGAACAAGGCCAGAAACACGAAAAAGAGATTGAAATCCCGGAGATTCTCCACCTCGTAGGGATTGAGGAAACTCTCCCCCGGCGCCCGGTCCAGCAGTACCGGCAGCACCTCATTGCTCCAGGAGAATTTCCACAGAATGAAAACGACGAAGATCGTCAGCACGGGGTAGGAAACAAGCCCCTGGACCGTATCGGTGATCACCAGTGTCACGCTTCCCCCGAAGAGGATCATGCTGATGGCCAGCGCAAGACAGATGAACATCACCGTCATAAAGGTCGAGACTTCGATCCCGCAGCACCGGAAGTGTTCCGGCAGATCCAAGAGACAGATGAAGAACCTTCCCGCCAGTGCGGGCAGGATCATATTGGCGAGGATCTCGGAAACCGAGCGAAGTGTTGACGCGAAGATCCGCAGTTTCCTGCTGTAGCGCAGTTCCACGAACTGCCCGAAGCTCATGGCTTTGGTCTGCCGGAAACGGTACACCACAAAGCCGGTCAGGGCCAGAAACATGGAGGTCACCGAGGTGAGGCTACCCCAGAAACTGTAGGCGAAGCCGCTCTTGTATCCGGCTTCCACGGCCCCGATCATGGTGACCAGCGCCAGACCGTTGGCCAGGTCGGCAACGGAGATCACATAACGCCCGCAGACCCGTCCGCATGCCAGAAAATCCGTAACCCCCCGGACGTACCGCATGGAGTAGATCCCCGTCCCGATGATGAAGAGTGTGAAAACTCCGACAATGCTCCAGTCCAGACTGCTCATTTTTCCGGCCCGCAGCTTTCACCGGCGGTTTTCTCCGGGGCAAAGATGAGCAGCCGGAACTCCCTCGGCTCCAGTGTGAAAGTCATCTTTTCCAGCAGCGGGATGCCGGTTTTGTCATGGTAAACATCTTTGCCGGAAACCATTTTCGCATCAACGCCCATCCTGCGGAGATCCAGCGAAACCGCCACGGGGGTCTCCCGGTCCGTGTCGTTCAGAAGACAGAGCATCAGTTTGCCGTCATTGGCATACGCGGACCCGACAATGCGTTCGGAAACCGGTTCCAGCCGGATGACCGGGTCTTCCGCAAAATACGGGAAAAACCGGACATGCTCATTCCAGCCAAGACGGTCCTGAGTCTCACGGTAAAGCTCCAGCAGCGGATTGACCTTGTCGAAGACATTGATGTCCACATCATGCACGGCGGCAAGACCGATGGAGTGGATCGTCGCCCGCCGCCATTTGGGTTTCCGGAGATCGTAATCCTGCAGTTTGGCGGGGGCATTGGTGGTCAGGCTCCGGAGGATCTGCTGGATGAACACCGTTTTCGCCGAGTGGATGTACGGCGAATAGGATACGCAGAACGCCGCAGGGGTCATCACATCAAAATACCCCTCCTGTTTGGCCACGGCGGCCTCCTGGATCTCGCCGCCGGCAAGCATGTCCGCGTAGGCGTGGCACTGCAGGATCTTCGGCCACTCCATGTGGATCCGGACCATGCCTTTCTGACGCTTGACGATCCGCCAGATGTCCATGGCCAGTTCGCGGTAGCGGTCGATCAGCATGTGGCGGCGCTTCTGTCCGTTGAAATCGGTCCACAAGGTGCAGCCGTGGTGAGCATTTTCGCAGCTTTCCTCCCACATGGCATCAAAATAGAGATTCTTCGGCGCACCGGACCCCACCAGATTCTTTTTGGCGGAGATGAACCGGTTCATGTTGTTCAGCAGATAATTCCGGTATCCTTCACAGCAGATGCACCCCTCGGAATAGACGTACTCGGGCTGATTCCATTTGCCGATGTACTCTCCGTAGGTGTGGCCGTGGGCGATCTGGCGCCAGAGTTCATCGTACCAGATGATCTCGGGACTGCAGGGGCTGCAGAAATTGTAGGCAGAATAGTAGAAGAAGGGCTGTTTTTTCGCCCGCATCTGCTCATAGAGTTCGATCCCGTAAGGGGTCACATCCGCCGGGTCCAGCCGGTTGAACCATTTCCACGGCTGGTACCAGCGCTGATAGTCGATCCCGTCCCGCAGGCACATGATCTTCCGGTCCACTGCCTTCACCGGAGTCAGGGTGAGTCCGAAGACAAAATCATACTCCTGCTGGATGGTTTGCGGGACGCTCATGAAATGGAAACGCATATATGCCGTGTCACGCTCCCGGACCACGGAAACGTGGGGATGGGCGGGCCGGAAGGTCCAGTGGAGCAGATTTTCCGCCGTGAAGTTGATCCCCCTGAAATAGTCGCCGATCCAGAACACGGCATTGCCGTTGAAATGGTACTCCAGCGTCTTTCCCACCGTCCCGGCCAGGGGCGTAACGGCCTCCGGCGGCCGGAAGAGTCGGATGCGTTCCGTGTCAAAGGGCATCTCGTAGGCGAAACTTTCGATCCGGAGTTTCTTCTTCGGAATGATCGCCATGCGGATCTGCATGTAGCCGTCAAAATGGATCCGGATCCGGTTTTTCAGCGAGAAATCCGCATAGTCAAGGATCTTTTCATATTCCGCCGTCAGAGGAGTGGCGGAGAGCATTTTCACCTGCACCCCCGCCGGAACAAGACGCTTCCCGCCGACAATGATCGCGTCCGGTCGTTTCAGCAGTTCCCGGCCCTTGCTGAAGAGGGACCGGAACAATACCCCCTGACCCAGGTCGATGTTCCGCGAATAAAGCGTGACGGTGTTCCCCTGCACCTTCACCGGCTCGAACCCCGGGGGGACCTGGTCCCGGTCCGGATCGATGTACGGCTTGATCAGGGGGTCGTTTTCAGCGGCGATCCGGTATTCCTGACGGGCAAATTCCCGCGTATTCCCCCGCGCATCTCCGAACCGGAAAATGACGGTGTAATTTTCCGGCGCCAATCCTTCCACCGGGTAGCGGATCCGGAAGAATCCGGCGGCCCCGTCCAACCCGTGACGGAAGGTCTTCACCGTTTTCCCCCCCTGACTGAAGTCGGCGAAAAGCGTCCCCTTCGCCTTTCCCTGAAAGGAGACCAGGAGTTCCCGGCTCTTCAGCAGTGTGTACATATAGCGGATGGAAAGAGGTGTTTTCAGCCGGACACTGTAATGGACCCGGTACAGGACCTTCCCGTTTTTCACAAACCGGATCGTGACGATCTGCCACGGCCCGAGGGGGTGTCTGGTAAAGTAATCCTCTTCACTCAAATTCCCTTTGCGGTGGAAGTGGCCGATCTCCACATAAGCGTCGCCGTCAATGCTCAACTCCGTTCCGGCGGTCTGTCTGGCCCGGACCGAATACATGTTTTTTTCGAAATCGAAGATCTCACGCAGATGGATGGCCGGAGCGCCGTCGTCCGGCACCAGCCGGGAGAACCCGTTCAGATCGTACTTGCCGCAGTGGAGGTTAAAAAGCATCATCTTTCCGGCCTTCAGCAGCGGAAGTTCCTTCAGCGGAACGGCGGTCTCGTATTTCCCCGGTGCCGTCTCTCGGAGGAGTTTCACGGTCTCTCCAGCTTCTCCAGGTACGCGGAATACGGCAAAGGTTTTCTCCCCCTTCAATTCGGCACACTGAAGCGAAAGATACAAATGATCCGCGCCACGTTTCAACGTATAGACGGCATTCTCAAAGGCAAGTTCGTTGTTGTCCGTCCGGCTGAGGCCCCGGGAGGAAAAGTCCGCAGGGGCTTTTCCGAGGGTGATCCGCTGCTTCGGGAGGAGCCCGGAATTCTCCCGGGCATAAAGAGCCTGCACCTCCTTCAAGTCCAGTACAGTATCAAAGATTTTGAATTCATCCACCAGCGAGAGCCGTCCTTTGCCTTTGAAAAGCAGCTCCCCCTTGAGTTCGCCGATGGTGAAGGTCGCGGTATTGGAATCCGGCTGGGGCGTCGAAACTGCCAGTTCGGAGATCAGGCGTCCGTCGATATATAAAGTCTGCTGGATTTTGTCCCAGGTGCAGACGACATGGTGCCACTCCCCCTGCTGCCACTCTCCCACACCGTACTGGGAGCGCAGCCATTTTGAGTGGGGCCCCCGCATGAAGAAAAAGGTCTCCCCCTCGTAATACTTGTAGATGCGGAATGCCTGTGTCGCGGATCCGGCGTTGAAGAGTGTGGCAAAGAAGCCGCTGTCCCGGCCTCCCCAGTTTTCCGGCCGGACCCAGAAGGAAATGGAGCCCTTTTCCCAGTTGAGATTTCCCGCCCGGGAGCAGCGGAGCCCGTACCGGGTCCCTTTTTCATCGGTCCCGACAAGAAGCGCCTGACCCCGGATCCCCGGCCGGTATTCGGGAGCCGTCTCAAAACGTACTTCCGTACCGGCTTTGTCCCTGACCGGCCGGATATTCCGGTCAAAATCAAGGTAAAAAACAGGTTCCGACGCATAACTCAAACTGATGCAGAACATGCAGAAAAGAGACAAAACACCCTTCATGGATTCCTCCTGTTGATTTTCCGCCGGCAAACAGAAGGATGCGTATTCATCCCCCTGCCGGTACAGAGTTTAGGGTACCTCTAAAAATTCATTCCGGCAGCTTGCGGCCACTGGGGAAAGTCTGCAAGGCGTGACTTTTCGGCTGTTACCACTT
>DCGO01000097.1:41042-52567 GCA_002314605.1 Lentisphaeria bacterium UBA1776
CTCAAAATCCCATTTTGCATCTTTTTCCCCATTGTCTCACAAATCCGTCCGTTTGAATTTTTAGAGGGACCCTTTACTTTGTCCGGACGCCGTATTCCAGACAGTCGATCACCTTGCCGTTCCGGATGAAACGGAAGGAAACGCACTGCCGTTCCTTCAGCGGGTGACGGGTAAAGTAATCCGCCGTATTCAGGGACCCGGTGCGGGTGAAAACGCCGTACTGTTTCCCGGTGCGGCCCTCGATCTCAAGCGAGACCCCCGCAGCCTTTTTCGCCCGGACCGAATATACTTTTTTCGTCAGATCGAAGGCTTCAAAAAAGTTGATCCGGGGCGCATTGTCGTCAAAGACCAGTTGAGAGAAACCGTTCAGATCGTACTTGCCGCAGCGGATATTGAAGAGCACGGCCTTGCCGGACAGCACTTCTTTCAGCGGGACTTCCAGCGCAAATTTTCCGGGAGCCTTCGCCGTCATGGGCTTCAGGAGTTCTTTGCCGCCGGGTGCTGATTGGAAGACCGCCTCCGCCTTTTCCCCTGCGAGAACCGGACAATCCAGTGTCACATAGAGTTTCTGCGCATCCCTGCCAAGAGTATAACGGGCTTTGTCCAGGACGATCTCCCTGGTGACCTTATCGGAAAGGCCGATTCCGGTAAAGGCATCCCTGAAATTTCCCAGCGTGATCTTCTGGACAGGCAAAGTGCCCGGAGTTTCGGCGAGATACAGTTCGGCGATTTCCCCCTGGCTCAAAACCTCATCGAAAAGTTTGAACTCATCCACCAGCGAGAGGCGCCCTTTCCCCCTGAGCAGGATGGAGCCGGCATTTTCCCCGATGACGAACTCCTTCGTTCCGGGATCCGGCAGCGCGGCGGAAACTTTCACTTCGGAAAAGAGTCTGCCGTCGCAGAAAAACTTCTGCATTCCCTTGTCCCAGGTACAGACTATGTGGTGCCATTCCCCTTTCTGAAAATGCTTTGCCCCGAAAGCGCACCGGATCCAGTTGGGATTCGCTCCGCGCATGAAGAAAACGCTGTCGGCTTCGTGGTACTTGTAGAGAAGGAAGCTTTCTTTATTATTTCCCGCGCTGAAGAAGGAGGCAAAAAATCCGCTGTCTTTCCCTTCCCAGTTCAACGGTTTGAACCAAAAGGACATGCTGCCCTTTTCCCAGTTGAAATTTCCGGTGCGGGTACAGGATACGCCGTAACGCTTTCCCTCTTCATCGGTGCCGACCACCAGGGCTTTGCCCCGGACGCCCTGATCGTATTTCGCCGGGGTCCCGGGGTTGACAACGGTTCCAGGGGCGGCCTTGACGGGAGTTGTATTTTCATCAAAATTCAGGTAAAACGCCGGTTCCGCCGCCGGAACCGCCAGACAGATGCAGCCGAGGGCTGCTGCAGACAGAATGTGCTTCATCTTGCAATCTCCTTTTGATTAAAAGTCGGTCCAGGGACCTTTGGTGGCCCGCCAGAAATAATAGTTGTTCGAGGGAGGGATCTCTGCGTTGCGGAGGGTCCTCACGTTTCCGGAGAGGAAAACGAAAGCGGCACTGTTCACATGCCGGTTCAGGTATCCCTGATCCCGCACCTTGGTTGCACTGGCTTCGATCCGGTACACGGCCCCTTCTCCAAGATACATGGTTTTCGCCGGTTCCCGGAGCTGCTCCTTGACGCCGTGGAGAAACTCCGGCGCACTCTTGTCGTAGCCCATGAGATAATTGTTCATCCCGTAATCGGTGTTGAAGGTCGTCCACCAGTTGCGCTGGAATTTATTGTCCGCCCATACCCCTTTGAACGACGGACAGACCAGGATTTTCGGGTAATATTTCAGCTCCTCATCCGCCCCGCCGGACCAGTTTGCCTTGGGAGGATTGATGTACTTGTACATGACCAGCAGAACGTGCCAGTAATCGCTGGCGGCCACGGCCGTGCCGGACAGGGACTTGTAGCGGGACGGGACCCGCTCCACATTGAAGTCCTGACTGTAAAGACTGCAGGATGCATAGACCTGCCGCAGATTGCTGACGCAGTTTACCTGCAGGGCCTTCTGCCGGGCGTTGTTCAATGCCGGAAGAAGCATGGCCGCCAGAATGGCGATGATGGCAATCACAACCAGCAACTCGATCAGGGTAAAACGCGGACCGCCACGAAACTGTTTATTGGACATTTTTTCTCCTTTGCCTGACTCATCTGCCATTGGATATCCTGAACTCTCCTGGCATATTATACCATGATCTTCTTGAGAATACAAACATTTCCGACGGCAAAAATAACTTAACATTTGTAACAGAATTCAAGAAAAAAGAGCGTGTTCGAGGCGGAAAAATGGAATTTTTCAGGCAGAGCAGGCCGCGATGCGGTCACCCCTCCGCCCGGCGGATGCTGGCCCGTTCGATCAGCTGGTAGGGGATGCGGATATCTTTGGTGATCTTTTCCTTGTTCATCAGTTTTGTCAGCATTTTCACTCCTTCTTCGGCAAGGCGTCCGAAATCCTGCCGGAGGGTGGTCAGGGGCGGATTCATGAATTCACTGTGGCCATCCCACTCCAGCCCGAGGACGGCAATGTCCCCGGGGATCGATTTCCCCAGCTTCCGGAGGCACTCGAGGAGCCGGAATGCATTGTCTTCGTTGGCGTGAAAGACCCCGTCGGCTCCCAGACCGGCCGCCCGGGCCATATCCTCCTCAAGACGTCCTCCCGGAGTCCATACCGGCAGGAGCCCCCCGTCATAAATATCATGTTCCCGGCAGAAATCGCAGTAGGCCTTCACCCGTTCCGCCCGGCAGACATTTTCTTCCGAAGGGTCCGGCGGCACCCAGAATGCGATCCGGCGGCACCCGGAACGGTACAGAAGCTCCATCCCGGTGCGGACCCCCTGCGTCTCATCCATGGCGACCTTGTGGATATTCTCGAGGCAGTTGGACTTGGCATTGATGCAGACCACCGGCAGCGCATGATCCCGGGGAAACCTTTTTTCGAACCCGGCGTTCCAGACGGTGCAGAAGAGACCGTCGAACAGAAAATCGCTGATGTTGCCGATGTCCGACTCGGTAATGATGTAGCTGCAGAAACCTTTCCTGCGCAGTTCCTGCTGCAAATGCCAGATCAGCATGGCCAGATACCCGGAAACCACTCCGCCGGGGACCACCATCGCCACATTGCCGGTCCGATGGTCCGGCAGGCGGTAGTGGTTCAAACTGGCGAACCGCTGGATCTTCTTCCGCAATTCCGGGCTGACCCCCGGACGTCCGGACAGGGCCCGCAGAACCGTTACCTGGGAGACGCCCAGTGCTGCGGCGATTTTCCGCAAGGTCATTTTTTCACGCATGAAGGGCCGTCTCCGTCAGGGGGGGATCCTTTTTATTCAAAAACCAGTTCGCCGAACGCATCCGGCTGGTGGAAGCTCCCCTGGGGGAGGCGCTGCCACAGAAGCCAGTGGGGATGGCTTGACTTGTCCGCGCATTTCGTGAAATTGGTATGCCATACCTGACCGGAAAGATTCGTGTCGATACGGGCGTATTTCACGAAAAAACTCAGCGGGATGCGGAACCCCAGGCGCCACGTCACCGGCTCCACGATCTCCGGATCGACGATCCGCGGCAGCGTGTGGAACCGCTCGACGGTGTCCAGATCCTCCAGGGGGATATGGGAGTAGTCCTTGGTAAAAAGGTCGGCAATGTGGTACAGCAGGATGGTCCCCCCGCAGTTCATCTCGAAATTGAAGTACTTCTTTTCCCCGGCGGGACGGACGAAAAATTCCACGCAGCTGTCCAGGCAGACCTGCTCCTGATCGTGCTGACTCCGGGCGCAGACGTACTGATCCTGAACCAGAAAGAGCCCGTAGAGATTTTGCGCATCATAGAGCATTCGCACCTGAGTACAGGGGTGATGAGAGGAACTTTTGGGGGATACAACTTCCAGCTTCGCCGTTTCCGCCCGGTTCCAGACGGGGTCCTCCCATTCAGCGGAAATCTTCACCGGACCGGCGGCATGTTTCACCAGATACGACTGCATAAAACGCTCCTTCAGTTTGTGCAAAATTCAGTTTGTCCATTACAGTAGCACGGTTCGGAGCGTTTTCAATTTTCTGTCCCCCGGAAAATCAGACACAACGATCCTGCCGCCGTTCACCGTCTGCGGTTGAAAGGCCCCTTGCCGGAGAAATTGAAGAATTCTTCGGCAAGCGAAGGGGACCGGAGCAGCGATCCGGAGGAACTGTCAAAAGGCATTCTGCCGGTGAAAAGATCCATGCCGATCTCAAAACACCCCCGGTCCGGCGCCGCACCGTGAAAGGGAAAGGTCACTTCCATTCCCCGGACGGCATCCACCACCCGGTCCAGTTTCAGCAGATTTTTCCTGCGGTCAAGTTTTACGACCCGGGCCGGGCGGCGGCTCGGTCCGATCCAGATCGTGTCTCCCTGCTGGATCCGGAGGAGCCCGTCCTGGGCGAAAAAGCCGGCGGAACTGACGGGGAGAATACTGGAATCGGTCACGTTTCCGGTGACTCTGACAAGAGCCGTTCCGGTATCTTCAGGCGGACTGCCGTTCTTCAGCCGGAACCGGAACGGACGGTCCGGACGGAAGCAGGAGTCATCCGCTTCCGCAAATAGATTGTTCCTGTATCCTGAGGGCAGGGGACCGGCGGCAGTTTGGCCGTGAACAGTATTGTGCACCACACTGGCCAGGAGAGCCGGATCGCGTTTCGCCGGGACGCCGCCGGAGGCAAAGAGATTGCGGGAAAAGAGCACTTTATTGCGCCGGAAGAGTTCCGGATCCGGTTTGGCCCCTTTGACATACGCGCACATCCGGATCCGCAGTTCTCCGTCCGCTGCCGGCATGGACGGGATCACTCCCTGGCCGGAAAAGAAACAGCGGAGAAATTCATTGTCCATGCTTGTCCCGTCAAATTTCATGGAAAAGCGCGGTCCGGGGGAGAAACTGCATCCGTACCAGAGAATTTTTCCGGTATTGCGGTTTTCCCACAGAACCGCTCCCTGCGTTTGGGCAGATTCCGTCCTGCAGAAGAGAAAGACCGCCGATGTGACATGTTCACACCGGACCATGGTGCCGGTTCCGGGATCGCGCATGGCTGCATTCCGGAAAAAAAGATTGCCCGAGTTTCTGCAGTCGAGCCAGCTGCCGCCTTTGCGTCCGGAAAGAACGAGCCCGCTGATCGCCACGTTCCAGGTTCCGTTGAACCGCAACGCCGGGGCTCCTTTGCCTGGCTCAAGGACCGCTTTGCCGGCATTTCCGGCAAAGATCCGGATAGGGGCGGCGTCAAAAGCGCTTCCCCGGACCGTCAGAGTTCCCGGATAGGTGCCGTCCCGCAGAGTCAGATGATCTCCGGGTGTCAGCATCCGGGAGGCATGTTCCAGGGTTTTCCACGGTTTGCCACCTGTTCCCGGATTCCGGTCGTTGCCTTCCGGAGAGAGCACGAAATCCCGTCCGGCAAGGGGACTTGCCGGCAGCAGCCACGCGGCCAGTAGAAATATCATACATCCTGCATTGATTTTCATCCGGGAACATCCTTTCTGACGTGCCGCAATATAGCATTGGTATGACGGATTGCAAATCATGTGCCAATCCGGCACTGTACTGCGCCATTCTGGCAGAGTCCCGTACCCCGGTTGTACCGGAACAGACTTGGCACGCAACATGCTAGCACTCCTCGTAAAAAAAGAAAAGGAGAAGTACTATGAATCAGGAAAAATGGACCACCCGGACCCGGGAAGCCATGAGCGGGGCTTATCAGATCGCGCTCAAGCGTCATCACAATGAAATGCGGAATATCCATGTGCTGGCCGCTTTGCTGGCACAGCAGGAAGGTCTTGCCGGAAGCATCCTCGAACACCTGGGGGTGGACCGGAATCTCTTTGCCGGACAGGTGGAGACGGCTCTTTCCCGCCTGCCCACGGTGACCGGCAATAACGAAATTTATGGTTCCGGCGAATTCAACCGCCTGCTCTCGGCGGCGGAGGACCGGATGAAGGAGATGAAAGACGAGTTTCTGAGTGTCGAACATCTGATGCTGGCTCTTGCTTCCGACGGCGGAGAGTGTGCCCGGCTCCTCTCCGGCGCCGGGATCACTCCCGACAGGATGCTGAAGGCCCTGCAGGCCATCCGCGGCAACCAGCGGGTCACCGGACAGGACCCGGAAGCCACCTTCGAGGCCCTGAAGAAATACAGCAAAGATCTGACGGAACTGGCCATGCACGACAAGCTGGACCCGGTCATCGGTCGGGATGAGGAGATCCGCCGGGTCATCCAGATCCTTTCCCGCCGGACCAAAAACAACCCCGTCCTGATCGGGGAGCCCGGCGTGGGCAAGACCGCCATTGTGGAAGGTCTGGCCCGCCGGATCGTCCGGGGCGATGTGCCGGAGAGCCTCAAAAACCGCAAACTTGCCGCGCTGGATATGGGCGCCCTCATCGCCGGTGCCAAGTTCCGGGGGGAATTTGAGGAGCGGCTGAAGGCGGTCCTGAAGGAAGTCACTTCGGCGGAGGGGAAGATCATCCTCTTCATCGATGAACTTCATACCGTGGTGGGGGCCGGGGCCTCCGAGGGCTCCATGGATGCGGGGAACCTGCTGAAACCCATGCTGGCCCGCGGGGAACTCCACTGCATCGGCGCCACCACGTTGGACGAATACCGGAAATATATCGAAAAAGATGCCGCGCTGGAGCGCCGTTTCCAGTCGGTACTGGTGAATCCCCCCTCGGTGGAGGACACCATCTCCATCCTCCGTGGCCTGAAGGAGCGTTACGAGATCCATCACGGGGTGAAACTCCGGGACAGCGCACTGGTGGCTGCGGCGGTGCTGTCGGACAAGTACATTGCCGACCGGTTTCTGCCGGACAAGGCCATCGACCTGGTGGATGAGGCGGCGGCCTGTCTCCGGACGGAGATCGAAAGTTCCCCGGCGGAACTGGATGAAAACGAGCGCCGGGTGATGCAGCTCCAGATCGAGATCACCGGTCTCCGCAAGGAAAAGGACCCCGCATCCGTCAAGCGCCGGGAGACCCTGGAAGCCGAGGTTGCGGAACTCAAGAGCGTGGGGGATGAACTCCGCGCCCGGTGGGCCAATGAGAAGAAAGCCATCGGCGACCTCCGGACTCTGCGGGAGTCTCTGGACACCGCCCGGAGTGAACTGGACAAGGCCGAGCGCAGCTACGACCTTGAAAATGCCGCCCGGCTCCGCCACGGTGTGATCCCCGGCATTGAGAAACAGCTTGCCGATGCGGAAAAGGTTCTGAAGAGCGACAACAGGAGCCGTCTGCTGAAGGAAGAGGTCGATGATGAAGACATTGCCCGGATCATCAGCCGCTGGACGGGGATCCCTGTGACCAAACTGGTGCAGAGCGAGAAGGAGAAACTCCTGCAGCTCAAGGACCTGCTCCACATGCGGGTGGTGGGCCAGAGCGAGGCGGTGACCGCCGTGGCGGATGCTGTCCTCCGGGCCCGTGCCAATCTGCAGGACCCCAACCGGCCCATTGCCAGTTTCATTTTCCTCGGCCCCACCGGGGTCGGCAAGACGGAACTGGCCCGGGCGCTGGCGGAGAACCTCTTTGATGACGAGCGGGCCATGGTGCGGATCGACATGTCCGAATACATGGAGAAATTCAGCGTCTCCCGTCTTGTGGGGGCACCTCCGGGATATGTGGGGTATGAGGAGGGCGGCCAGCTTACCGAAGCGGTCCGCCGGCGGCCCTATTCGGTGGTGCTTTTTGACGAGATCGAGAAGGCCCATCCGGATGTCTTCAATATCCTCCTGCAGGTGCTGGAAGACGGCCGGATCACCGATTCCCAGGGGCGGACGGTGTCCTTCAAGAACACCATCATCATCATGACCAGCAATATCGGCAGTCCCATGATCCTGGAGCATCAGGGCGATCCGGATGCTCTGCGGGAAACGCTGACGGCGGAACTGCGCCGCCACTTCCGGCCCGAGTTTCTGAACCGGGTGGACGAGACGCTGATCTTCCACCGGCTGGAAGCCGAACAGATGGTGGCGATCCTGGATATTCAGCTCCGGCGCTTCGCCTCCCGGCTGCAGGATCAGAATGTGGGATTCCGGATCAGCGACGAGGCGAAGAAGTTCATCGTTTCCGACGGGTACGACCCGAGTTTCGGGGCAAGACCCCTCAAGCGGGCGGTAATCCGGCTCCTGGAGACGCCGGCCTCCCGGCTGCTCATCGGGGGCGAGCTGGGGCCCGGGAAACTGCTGGACGTCTCCATGGCGGACGGCGAACTTCAGCTGAAGGCCGAAGACGATCCGGCTCAGGAGGGAAAGTAAACGGATGGACTCCTCCCCAAAAAGGATCCTGATCTTCGGCTGCAGCGGCGCCGGCAAAACAACCCTGGCTCTGAAACTGGGGTCGATCCTCCGCCTCCCGGTTTTCCACCTGGACAAGCTCTGGTGGCTCCCCGGGTGGAAACATGAGACCAGGGAGGCCTTTGACCGGAAACTCGCGGACATTCTGAAACAGGATGCATGGATCATCGATGGAGAATACACCCGGACACTGCCGGAGCGGCTGAAATACGCCGATACGGCAGTCTTTCTGGACTTTCCGTCCGGTCTTTGCTTCCGGCGCACCTTGAAGCGCATTTTCTTCCGGTACGGAAAGGTGCGGCCGGACATGGCCGACGGGTGTCCGGAGCGGTTCGATCTGCCGTTTCTTGTTTATGTGTGGCACTTTCGGCGGGATTTCCGGCCCCGGATAGAGGAGGCACTGCGGGACTTTCAGGGCCGGGTGATCCGTCTGACGACCCCCGCCGGAGTGGAGGCTTTTCTCCGGGATACGGAAAGTGGACGGTGACTTTCCGCCGTTTCCGTCCGCCGGCTTTTGAAAACGAACTCAAATTGTCTGTATGTTTTTCTGGCAATTTCCGAATCAGGTGATACATTATTGGGAAAAACACAAGGAGGATTTCCATGCCGGTTTTCCGATACAAGTGCCCGAAGTGCGGCACCATCGCCTCCCGTCTGGTGGCAAAATTTGACGAAGAGGTCCGCTGCACCCAATGCGATGCCGTCGCCGAAAAACTTCCCAGCGTCTTTGCCGCCCCCTCCGCGCCGAAAAACAGATGCGCCATGGCGGAACACTGCCCCTCCGCCGGAGGACATGAGTGCGGATGTCACTGCGGCTGCGGCCATCATCACGGGTGAAATATGAATAAAGCACAGCTCCTTGCCGCCTTGGAAGAGATCGGCATGCGTCCCGGAAGAGGGTTGGGGCAGAATTTTCTGCTGGACGGGAATCTTCTGGACTCCATTGTCCGACGGGCGGCGCCGAAACCCGGCGAAGTGATCCTGGAAGTCGGGCCCGGCTTCGGAGCCCTGACGGAGAAACTCCTGAACACCGGAGCCCGGGTTATTGCCGTGGAATTCGACCACCGGATCGCCGATTATCTGCGGAAACACCGGAAGCACGAAAATTTCACTTTGATCGAGGAGGATGCCTGCCGGGTGGATTTCCGGAAGATCCTGCCGGAAGGGGTGCCGTTCCGCTCCATTGCGAATCTGCCTTATTCCATTTCCAGCATCTTTCTGGCGCGGCTTCTGGAACTGGAAGTGATGCCGGAAGGCATGAGTTTCATGCTTCAAAGGGAAATGGCCGAGCGGCTGGCTGCCGAACCGTGCAATAAAGCTTACGGCGCCCTGAGCGTCCGGGCCCAGCATGCGTTTCAGGTGAAAATCGACCGGATCGTGCCTCCGGAAGTCTTTTTCCCGCTGCCGGAAGTGGAGTCGGCCATTGCCGTCTTTGCCCGGAGGGACCCGGCCCCGGACGCCTTGACCCGCAAACACCTTGCCGGGGTGGTCAAAACCGCTTTTCTATGCCGCCGCAAGCAGATGGGGAAGGTCCTTTCCTCCAATTACGGTCGGGAAAAAGTGGAGTCCGCCTTTGCCAAACTGGGGCTGGATATGACCGTCCGTCCGGACCGGGTCACGCCGGAAATGTTCGCACAACTTACAGAGGAACTTTTTGCATGAAATTTGTGGGAGCCCATGTCAGTATTGCCGGCGGCGTTGAAAATGCCCCGGAGAACGCGCATTTTATCGGTGCCACCGCCTTTGCCATGTTCACCAAAAATCAGCGCCAGTGGACCGCCGCACCGTACGGTCCCGGAAACATCGCAGCCTTCAAGGAAAATTGCCGGAAATACGGCTACACTCCGGCTCAGATCCTGCCCCATGACGGGTATCTCATCAATCTGGGCCAGCCGGACCCGGTGAAGCGTCAGGCGGCTCAGGCTGCCTTTATGGACGAAATGGAGCGCTGCCGCCAGCTGGGACTTGCCAAACTCAATTTCCACCCGGGGAGCCATATCAACAAAATTTCCGAAGCGGAGTGTCTCTCGCTCATTGCCGAGTCGGTCCGGCTGGCGGTGGATCAGGTCCCGGAAGTCATGGCGGTCATTGAAAACACTGCCGGACAGGGTTCCAATCTGGGGTACAGTTTTGAGCAGCTTGGGGAACTCATCCGGCTCATTGACCGCCCCGGAAAAGTCGGAGTGTGTCTCGACACCTGCCATACCTTTGCCGCCGGGTACGATCTCCGGGACGAGGGGTTTGAGATGACCATGAAGCATTTTGCCAAATATGTCGGGTTCGAGTATCTGGCCGGTATGCACCTGAATGATGCCAAAGCCGGCTGTGCAAGTCACTTGGACCGGCACGAAAGTCTGGGCAAAGGCACTCTTGGCTGGCCGGTTTTTGAGCGGATCATGGCGGACCCGCGTTTCGACGGGATCCCGCTGATCCTGGAGACGGTGGACCCGGATCTGTGGCCGGACGAGATCGCTCACCTGAAAGCCGCCGCAAAATAATCTTCGGCAGCGGACAAACGCTGATATCCCAACGGGATTACTGAAAATCCAAGCGGATTGAAAATACTGTCCGATGGCAAGTCTGGACGGGGTTGCCGGCCGGTCTTTTGCTTCGGTTCATTTCCTGGGAGAACCGCTGGGACCACACTTTCAGCAGATTTTATACGTTGGTTCGCGATGTTTTTCTGAACTTCTTTGATCTCAAAAGCGAGAGGCAAGGCTGTGACAAGACGGGCTCCCGTGGTTCCTGCCGTATTTGAGATTCTTCCTGGCGGACTTATCAGATGACTTTTCTCTTTGCATGAAAATTCCTGATCAAATCAGATTATCTGCAACGGCGGGGTCCTGAAAAACAGCTCCTGTTACGCACGGTTATCGTCAAAAAAGCTGTTTTTCAGAAAAATGCGGGATGAATGTGAAAAAATTTATTTTTTTACTTGCATTTCCAAAAAATGCGTGCTACAGTATCCTCGGCGACCTGAAAATGAGCTCGCAATATAAGAAATGAGAGTGTTCGGTTTAAGTTTTACGGATTGCGCTCCTGTGTCGCAGGAGCCGCAGCTGGTTGTTTCGGCGGCGGTTCCGGAAGAACAGGTGGCCTTTTCTGTTTCGTGGAGTTCTCCGTTACGGCGACAGATGAGTATTACACACAGATCACCAAACTCGAATACAGCACCGATGACGGCAAGACCTGGACGGATCTGCA
>DCGO01000097.1:52757-53315 GCA_002314605.1 Lentisphaeria bacterium UBA1776
AGAAGGTCACGCCGGAGCTGCCGATTGCTGCGGAAACGGTCATCATTGATGCGGACAGTGCCCTGGTACTTGAAGAAGGGGCCGAGGTCTCTGCCGGTATTTTGACGATGAATGGAGGACGCATTGGAAACAATGGGGATGTCTCGATCGGTACACTGGAGATCAACAGTACCGGTAACTGGATCAAGGGCAGGGAGATTGAGGTCGATACCATTGTCTTGGCACAAGGTTCCAATCTGGGGCTCGACAAGGATCAGTATGATTTTCTCATGTTGAATACCAAGTTCAGCAAAGACTCCGATGGAAAACTGCTGGTTGAAGAGATTACCGGCAACTCGCTGCGGCCGCAGGATGTCGATATTCTGATGGACAAGACTAACGTGTCGGATGTGGAGTTCCTGCAGGACCTGATCGACATTCGCAAGCTGAACGTCAAGGCCACCAAGAAGACGAGGATCGTGTTTGAAGATGCCTACGGTACCACCAAGGGCGATACGATCCGCTTCTATAAGGATACGGATGTCGTATTCGGCGCGGAAGGCCGTGAGATCAATCTGG
>DCGO01000085.1 GCA_002314605.1 Lentisphaeria bacterium UBA1776
AACGGTCGAGTCCGCCCCGGTTCGGGTCTTCTGCGAGACGCAGAAAAACGCCGCGCGAATTTCGGCAGTGCCGCCGAAAAAAGATAGCACAGAAGCAAGCCCCGGAAAATCTGCGTTTCCCCGACGCTTGCTTCTGCACTTCTCAACATCTTTTATATCAACATTTTGCATCATAGTCTCGCACAACAGACCGCCCGCCGGATCGCCATGGACCGGAATCCGGAAACGAGCATCACTCTCACTCGCCGGCAAACTACCGCCGATGACCGGCGCAGCGACTTGCCAAGCAGCCCGAAAACCCGGAAGAAATACCCGATCCGGATCTTCGCTCCCTTTATGAAAAAGCGCGGTCCTTCCGCCCGGGTGGCGCCCGCCAGACTTACCTGGCAGTCCCGCCCGGGACAGTAGCGGTATTTCCCGCCGGAATGGACTTTTACGCTCAACATTTTATTTCATCAACTCCCGCTTTATTTCCCCGGCGCCTGATCGTAGATGGCAATGAAATCCACATTGTCGAACTTGGTAAGCGGCTTCGCCACCAGTTTGCCGGTCATGTCGTCGGACAGGGGCGATGTGGCCAGACGCGCCACCCGCTTTTCATCATACTCAGCCTGAGCCTTCTTCAGCTGCTCCTCCGCACGTTCCCGGGCCTGGGCCAATTCCGCCTTCAGCTCCTTCACCGTCCGCAGATTCAGGTCACGGACCCCCATGGTGTTCAGCAGACGATAGTAACTGATGTAATAGTTCCCCAGAGACATCAACCGCTCCACTTCCGTCTCCGCCGTCTCCAGACGCATGTGCGTCAGCTCCAGAGCGGAAAGCTGTCCGGAAGTCACCGTGGTCCGCACCGCCGTCTTCAACTGCGCCGCGTAAGTCTGGTAATTCTCGTCATCAATCTTGTACCGCTCCTTGGTCGTATAAAGATTGGCATGGGCGATCCGGACCTGCGCCATAATGCCGATGGCCTGGGCAAAGGTCCGCAGCTCCTCAGCATCCACCTGCTTCGAGTACGCCATGTAAGTGGCAATCTGTTTCGGAAGTTTCAGCAGGTTGTAGGTGGCGCGGATCCCCAGTTCCCACCAGGACATGTGATACAGGAAACTGTTGGAGCTGTTGGTGAAATCCCCGTAGATCCGCACGTTCGGGAACATCTGGATCAGGGTCTTCCGGCACTCGATGATATTGATATGCTTCTGAATGTCGATGCAGTAAAGTTCCGGACGCTGCAGCAGGGCGATCTGCTCCATCAGCTCGATCTCAGGCAGATCGAAATCCGGCACCTTGCGCAGGACCGCATCGTCCACCACAAGCTTGCCCGCCGGATACATCCCCATTTGAGCCCGCAGTTCCACACAGCTGTTCTCGTAGGCCCGGATGTACGTCGTCAGACGCTTCTCCATCCCGACAAAACGCTTCGTTTCGTCAAACCCGCGGAAGGGGGTGATCTGCCGGCTCTTCACCAGCTTCACCATGTTCCGGCGCTGTTCCCGGCACTTCTCCAGCAGGGGCTCCGTAATGTTGATCGCCCGCTGGGCCGCCGCCACCTGAAAATAGGACTTCGCCACATCCAGCGTCAGATTCTGCATGGCCCGCTGGGTCTGCTGCTTGCGCAGGAGCGTCCGGTCCTCCGCCTGCTGCGTATTGAAGAACGCCAGACCGAAGTCCAGCAAACTCAGCGCCAGGTCGATATTGAGATAGTTGATCTCCTTGTCCTGGCTCTGGGAATAGCTGTAGGTACCCCCCGCATCGCCCACCACGTTCTCACTGCTGGACGCCGGCCGGTTGCTCCGGTTCGTGTAGGTGTCGGATATATTCAGTTCCGGCAGCATGCCCAGCATTTCCGCCGTCCGCATCTCCTTGGCCACGGCCTCCTCAATCTTGTTGACCTCCACATCCAGATTGTGCTCAATGGCATACTTCATGCACTCCAGAAGCCCCAGCTTGCGGCCTTCCAGCTGATCCCGGTATTTGGCCTTCTGGGAATGCACCACCGCATATTCGGCGCGCTCCGCACGGTACTCCTCCTCTGACTTACAGCCGCCAAGCAGTCCCGTCAGCGCCGCAACTCCCGCGGCGACCATCATCAGGTGCATCTTTTTCATCTTCATCCGATCCTTTTTCTGTAGTTTATCCCAATAAAGAAATGTTTTTCCTGAAAGACTTATTCGCCGTCCCCGCCTTCAGCCCGCTTGTCCACCAGAGCCTGAAGGTCCTCCATGGCCTTCAACTTGTCCTTGGCAAACAGAAGCCCCAGCTTCGCCGCACGCTGATATTCCATCTTCGCACGCACCTCATCCCGGGGCACGCCCCAGCCTTCTTCGTAGCAGCGGCCCAGCGCATAAACCGCGTAGGCGTTTTTCCGGCTGGCGGCTTCCTGATACCACGCCGCCGCAAGCTTCAGATCCTTCCCGACACCGTTGCCCTGCTCGTAACAGCAGCCCAGACTGTATTGTCCGTAGGAGTTCCCCTTCTTCGCCGATTCCGAAAAATACCGGAACGCCGCCGGATAATCCACCGGACCGCCCAGACCATTGCAGGCACACACCCCCAGGTAATACAGCGCTTCCGCACTGCCGCCGGACGCAGCTTTCTTGAAATTGCTCAGCGCCCGCACCAGATTGACCTGAGTGCCGATCCCGTCCTTGCAGCACAGCCCCAGCGCCAATGCGCCTTCCACGCTGCCCCGATCCGCCGCCCGGACGTAACTGGCAAAAGCCTGCCGGTTGTTGACCTGCGTCCCGACACCCTTCTGATAGCACAGCCCCATCCAGAAATAACCGTCGGCATCTCCGGCATCCGCCGCTTTTTTGAAATACTTGAACGCCTGGGCCGGGTCGGCATCCACCCCCTGCCCGCGGTAATAACAGATCCCAAGATACCGCATGGCTTCCGCACTGTTCAGCGCTTCTGCATCCCGCAGACACTGCATCATCTTTTTGTGATCCAGCTTCTGACCGCCGGCACCGTCACGGTAATACAGCGCCATCAGCGACATGGCCCGGGCATTGCCGGCATCCACCGATTTCTGCAGATACTGGAGCCCCAGCCTCAGGTCCTGGGGCACCCGGATCCCGTCCGCATAGATGAGCGCCAATGTGTATTGCGCCCCGGCATCTCCGGCATCCGCCGCATTGCGGATCAGCTCAATCCCTTTGGCTGGATCCGCCTGGACCCCGATACCGTTCAGATAAAAATCCCCGAGCATCGTCATCGCCGCAGTGTTCTTCTGCTCCGCCGCCAGCTTGATCCAGTCAAAAGCCACCTTCGGATTCGCATCCACTCCGGCACCCCGGAGATACAGCGTTCCGCACATGATCTGCGCCGCCGCATTGCCATGCTGGGCCGCCAGCTCCGCAAAATGGGCCGCTTTTTCCAGATCCTGCCGGATGCCGATGCCGTTCAGGTAACAGACCGCCAGAAAATAATGTCCGCCCGCATGGCCCAGATCCGAGGCCCGCAGAAAAGCATCAAACGCCCGCTTGGGATCCCGTGGATACCCCGCCGTCCCCTGCATGAACGCGCGCCCCAGAAGATACTGGGCCTCTGCACTCCCGAAGGACGCGCTGCGCAGGAGGTATTTCTCCCCAAGCATCCGGTTTACCGGTGTGCCGTAACCGGTCAGAAAATACTGTCCGGTCAGTGCCGCAGCTTCCACGTGCCCCAGATCCGCAGCCTGCTTTGTGTTGGCAAAAACCTGCGAGGGATCGGCCTTGCCGAGACGCCCCTCCGCCTGCATACGGCTCAAACCGAAATACCCGGCCGGACAATTCGCCTTCATCGCCTCGCGGTACAGTTTTTCCGCCTGGGAGCCCCCCTGACCAGCTTCGCATCCGAAACCGGCCAGATAACAGGATGCCAGCGCGCACTTTCCCTGGGGGATCCCGGCATCAAACGCCATCCGGGCATATTTCAGGGCTTTCTCGCCGTTTTTGGGAACGCACCGACCGGTCAGATAACACTCCGCCAGCGCCGCAGCGGCATACATGCTGCCGCGATCCAGCGCCTTGTTGAGGTAGTGAAGCGCATTTTCTTCGTTCCGCGGGGTTCCCACACCGTCCCGGTAAGCCAGACCAAGCATGTAGATGGCATTGATATTGTCGCCGGCGGCCGCCCGGCGGAAAAACTTGATTGCCTCGTCCGCATCCGGGGTCACCCCCCGGCCGTCCAGATAGATCCGCCCCAGAAGATACTGTGCATCCGAGCTGGAAGCGGACGCCAGACGCAGCAGCTGGACCGCCCGGAGAATATCCGCCTTGACACCCCGGCCGTTCAGATAGCAGACCGCCGTCCAGAGCTGCCCTTCGGCATTTCCCAGGTCCGCTGCCCGGCGGAATGCGGCAAAAGCCTTGTCGAACTGACCGCTTTTCCAGAACGCCAGACCTTCCTTCACCTGTTCCGCAGCGGGATCCGCCGTTTTTTTCACGGTCTCTGCAGCCGGTTTCGCGGAAGACGCCTTTGCGGGAACCTCCGCCGCGACAGCCAGAACTCCGGACAGCGTTACAAGCACAAGGCTCAACATCTTTATTATCAAGGACTTCATCCTAAAATTCCTTCAGACATTGTGTCCATTTCCCACCCCATCAGGGCAGAATACCCCTGTCCACAACTCTTTTTTTGTTACAATATATGCTCAAAACCGCAGATATTCAAGCTTTCTATGAAAGATTTTTTCATTTTTCTTTGAAAAAGCATTGAAACTCCAAAAATTGTCCGGGGGTTGAAATTGTTCGCACGCGCGCTATATTTATGTACAGACAGCATCGTGCAACCAAATTCAAAAGGAATTTTATGCAGCTTCACGAACTGGCGGAAACGCTGAAAATCACGCCCGTACCCGAATGCAATCCGGAAGTTGAAGTCAACTTTCTGGCCGACACAGATCAGCTGATCCGTACAGCCGTGCAATTCGGTCTCAGCACCGAAATCGCCGAAGCCATGCGGCCTTACGCGGATAAACTCTGTTCCAATGCCGCACTGATGAGTTATTTCAACTTTCTCGCCGGAGCGCTCTTCAATGACCGGCTCTCCCGGGAGCGTGAAGAACTGCTCCCGAAAAGCATCGGCATCCTCTCCCCCCCGGAAGAATACGCATTTTTCGCGCTGGTGGTCTTTACATCGCTGAACAGCCGCAGGCGGGTCTTCGCCTCCGCCGGACTGCCGCCGGAATGCGCCGACGGAGCCATTGAAGACGTTTTTCTCTGGATCGAACACTTTTTCAGCAATCAGCATCTGGCAGGACTGAATGCCCGGGCATTCCGGACCGAATACTATGCTCAGAACGGCATCCCGCTCCGTATTGGGCGTCTTCAGTATGTCCTCAAACATTTTCCCGGACTGGTGAGGGGCTACCGGAACCGGCTCACCGGAGAGGTCCAAGCCCTGTATGAGCCCGGTTTCAAATTCAACCGTTCCGGCATGCTTGACGGTGTGACCGGAGACTGCGATCCGGTGGCATGGGTCAGTACCTTTGAGGAGAACGACCACAGCGCGACCGGTCATCCGGTCCTGCCCGCCGGACGGACCTCCCGGGAAAAGATCACGCTTTCCACCCGGGAATGGCAGTGTGTCCTGCGCAAAGACGACTGGGTGCTGGATATTTGCATTCCCGAAGGGTCCGGCATGACGCCGGACGTCTGCAGAACCTCCATGACAACTGCACTGGATTTTTTCCGGAAACGCTATCCGGACCGGCGGATCCGGGGCTTCTGCTGTTTCTCGTGGCTTCTGGATCCCCAGTATGAATTTCTGCTGAAGCCGGATTCCCGTATTCTGGCCTTTATGCGCCAGTATTATCTCTTCCCCACTCAGGAGGACGGTACCGAATCCATGTGGCGCATTTTCGGGGAAAATGCACAGTTCAATCCCCCGGAAGAGCTTCCACGCCGGACCGGAATGCAGCGCAATGTAGCCGATTTTCTCGCTAAAGGGGGAAAACTCCGCTCCGGCGGCGGATTTTATCTGGTGGAAGACATTGACCGGTACGGTTCCATGCCCTACCGCCAAACCGGACAACAGGATCTTCAGGAGTAAACATCATGCCGTTTTTTTTCAAAACCGCCCGGCAGCGCTTCCTTCAGAGTGCAGTGATCCTGGGGGTGCTGTTTCTGCTGGAGTATGCACTTTTTGAAAGCTGCATTCTCTTTCCCGGCAATCTGATTCTGCAGATGGCGGCATGCATTGCTGCCATTTGGACGCTTTTCGCGGGGATCCTTGTTTTTGTGCGGTTTTACCGCCATGTGATCAAACCCTGTTCGGAATATGAGGAAATCTCGCGGCAGATGGCCCGGGGTGATTTTTCACTTCTTCCGTCCAGCTGTCCCCGGGAGTTTTTCCCGGAACTCAACCGGTCCATTCACCTGCTGCGGAACCGGCTCCAGTACCTGGAAAATGCCCTGCGCAGTCAGCAGACCAAAGAACAGCAGCTCCACTGTGACGGCGCCACGGCGGCACTTCAGGGACGGGTGCACATCGGAATTCTTTCCCGGCTCTTCCAGCCGCTCTCGCTCCTCGGGGGATACCTCGAACTGCTCAGCCGGAACGGAAAACTCTCCGGGGAACAGCTCGCCGCCGCCGAACACCAGTTTGCCCGCTGCATCCATCTGCTGCAGGGAATCATGAACGCGCTGGAAGCCTCCATTGCCGCCGATGAGGACGGTTTTTTCGATCCGGGTATTTTCCTCCGGGACATTGAAGAAGAATGCCGCAGTGAACTCCAGCGCAGACAGATAAGTCTGGTCTGCCGCTACGGAACCGATATGCCCCCGCTGCTTCACGGCAGCCGGAAATGGCTCTCTCAGCAGTTGAAAGTTCTGCTGGAAATGCTGGCACTGGAAGCAGAGGCCGGACAACGGCTGGAACTGACCACCGGATTCGATGGAGAAAATTTCCAGATCATGCTGACCGACAACGGTACCAATGTTCTGGCATCGGAATTTATGGACATCCGGGAACTGGAAAGCGGCAGCCCCGGCACCGAAACGCCCCTGCCCCTCCTGGTCCTCCGTCTGGTCGCAAATCGTGCGGCGGAACACCGGAGCACCCTGTCTCTGGAAGAAACCGGCAAGGGCAGCCGGATCATCCTGACGCTGAAAAAACACTGGATCTCAACCGGAGAACGCCCGGAACGCAATGCGGGCCGTTTTACCGAGAGCCGCCGGAAACCGGCGCCGCCGGAAACCATTCCTGGAACGGATTCCGGCAGTATTCTCCTGATCGCCAGAGACGCCGATAACGCCGATATTCTGAAAGCCTGGCACCCCGATGCGGAATGGACCTTCATCCGGCCGGACATGTCGTATCCCGATGGAAAATTTACCGAAGTCATCGCCATTGTCCCGGTGGAAATTGCGGCCCGTTACCTTGCCAAACTGGAAACGGAACTATGCCGGGCCGCCTCGGCCCGAACCCCGGTCATCGTCTTCGATCCGGGACTCCATCTGCGGTTCCGGCGGCATCTGCACGAAAGCGGCATCGCCCGCATTTACAACACCCGGCTGGCGTTCCGCGAATTCGGCGGCGTTGCCGAAAGGCCGGGTGAGTAGCCGCCTATGAGAGAACGCTGGAAGCTGGATTTGATTCTGGTCTGGGGATCGCAATTTCTTTCGCTGGCGGCATTCAGTTCGGCCTACACCTTCATGCCGTTTTATTTCAAGGAGATCCATGTTCCGGAAGAACGGCTCAATTTCTATGTGGCTCTGTTCGCATCCGCCGGCAATTTTGCCTATGCACTGGCGGCACCCTTCTGGGGTGCCATGGCGGACCGCTTCGGCCGGAAACTCATGCTCATCCGCGCCAATATCGGCGGTGCGATCCTGATGCCCTGCATCGGATTCATCACCAGTCCCGATCTTCTGATCGGACACCGCCTGCTCCTGGGCATGCTCACCGGGACGGTCACTGCCGCACAGACCCTTGTCCTGAACACCACGCCGGAAAACAAACGGACCTTTGCCCTCGGAGCCCTGACTTCCGCCCTCTTCAGCGGCATGATGGTCGGACAGTTCTGCGGTGGAGACATTGTGAACCTGATCGGATTCCGCATGACCTTTGCCCTCTGCGGGATTCTCCTGCTGACCGCCGGACTGCTGACATTGCCGGTCCATGAAAAATTTATTCCGGTACAGCGCGCCGGAAGCCGCAGGGGGAAAAAGCGCTTCGATTTCGGTCCGGTCTGGTATCTTCTGATTCTTTTTATCTGCATGTCCATCGCCCGGGATATGGACGGTCCGTTTGTCCCGCTGCTGGTCGATGAGATCGTCCGGGACCACACGCTGGCGCTCCGGTGGAGCGGATATGTATTCGGCTGCTGTTCGGCTGTGGCCATTGTCATGGGCTCGGTGCTGGGATGGATCGCCGACCGGACGAAGGTGCTGAATGTTCTGCTGATCATCACAGCACTGGCCGGACTGATGCGGCTGCCGCAGATCTTTGCCGGTTCCGTCGGCATGCTGCTGCTGGCACGGTGCGGCATGATCGCAGCGGCCTGCGGCATTGAACCTCTGCTCCTGTCCTGGCTGGCCGGAGCCACGCCGGAAACCGACCACGGACGCTTCTTCGGCATGGCCGGGCTCTTCAAGGGGCTTGGCTGGAGTATCGGGTCCCTCCTTGGGGGAGGAATCATCATGATCTTCGGCAACCGGATCCGGGCGGTCTTTGCCGCGCCTCTGGTGCTTATGCTTCTCATGGTCCCGTTGATCCGTTATATCGCCGGTAAGGTTCCCCTGCCGGAAAACGGCCGGAAATTGCGGAAGAAAATGCAATGACAAAACTGCGGCTGCTGATACCGGCAATCTTCTTTGCCCTTTGGGCGGGAGCGGTGGTCTTCCGCCACTTCCAGCTGGCCGGCCCCCGGCGGGAAGCGGTTCTGCAGCAAGGCACCCGGCTTTCGCTGATCCAGCGGACCTATCCCCCTGTCCGGGGAAGGCTTCTGGATGCAGGGGGAACGCCGCTGGCCTGGTCGGAGCGGTATTTCGATCTGGAGTGGCACGAAGAGATCGCCCCGGGGCAGCAGACATTGACGGAACTCTCAGGATTCCTTGGATTCCGGCTGGAACCGGAACCGGCGGAAGCGGACCGGAAATGGATTCTGAAGAGAGATCTTTTGCCGATGGAACTATTGAAAGCCAATCAGATTCTCTCCCAGCATCCATCGCTTGTGATCCGCCCGCGGCTCGAGCGTATCCGGGTCAATATTGAGGACCTGCGCGAAAAGATCGGGAAAACGGAACTGCGGCATGGAGAACTTGTCGGAGTCTCCGGATGGGAAGCCGAATACGATGAACTTCTCCGGGGAGTTCCCGGGAAATTCGAGGTTCTGCTGGACCGCCGCCGGCAATGGATCGACAGCAGCTGGAAACTCTTGCAGAAGGCGGTCCCCGGCCGGGATGTCCGGGTGCCGTATCAACTGGAGGAAACAGGAATGTGAAAAAATTCAGACGTACGACCTTTGTCATTCCGGCACTGGCATTTCTCATTATCCTCTGGGGAATTCTGACGATCACCGCCAGCCAGTCGGTTACAGACCACCCGCTGGCACTGGCCGGCAGACAGGTCCTTTTCGGACTGATCGGACTGGGGCTGCTTCTGCTGACAGCCCGGATCCGGTTTGAGACACACCTGCGGTGGCGGGGTATTTATGCGGCGCTCGTACTGATTCTACTTTTTCTCCTGCCGGTTGCAGGGACCCGGATCAACGGCATGCGGGGGTGGTATCTTGCCGGTCCCGTATCCATCCAGCCATCGGAACTGGGCAAAGCTTTTTTTCTGCTGGCACTGGCGGGGACTGCAATCCGGTTCCGGAATTTTGCATGGTGGGGGGGTCTCTGGATCGTACCCGTCCTGCTGCAGCCGGACTTCGGGACAGCGGCCGTTTACGGACTGTCCTTGCTTCTTATCTGGCTTTCCTGCGGCGGCCGCTGGCGGGATGCGGCGCTCTCCGCCGGAGGGGCACTTATGGGGGGGCTGCTTTTTCTGAAACTTCACCCCTATGCATGGAAGAGACTCCAGGCCTTCTGGAACCCGGCGGAAGACCCAGCCGGAAGCGGCTGGCACATCCGGCAATTTGATCTGGCCATCGCTCACGGACACTGGACCGGAGCAAAACTCGGTCAGACTTTCTGGAGCAGCGAATATCTGCCGCTGGCATATAATGACTCGACTTATGCCGCCATGGCCGAGACCCTGGGATTTGCGGGGACCATGATGGCGCTTGTGATGTACGCCGCACTCTATATTCTGCTGTTGCGCCAGGCCATGCGCAAAGATCTCTCCGGGAGTGCCCGTCACTATCTGGCCGGAGCCTCGGTCATGCTGGCGGTGCAGACTTTGCTGCATGCAGGGGTGAATACCGGAATTCTCCCCCCCACGGGACTGACTCTGCCGCTGGCAAGTTACGGCGGCAGTTCCCTGGTGGGAACATTGATCATGCTTGGAATGGCCGTCAGCGCTGCACGGAGCGGCGGCCCGTCTGCCGTCTTTGCCATAAGGTCAGAACCAAAATCAGGGAGCAAAAAATGAAGATCGCCGCACAGATGTATTCCATCCGGAAGTACACCGAAGACCACAGCTACACTGCCTCGCTGAAGGAGCTTTCCCGCATCGGCTTCGCCGGTGTGGAGCACGCCTGCGGATTCAAGGAGTTTGACGGCAACCCGGGGGAACTCCGGAAAGTTTTGGACTCTCTGGGGATGACCATGGAGGGCACTCATCTCAAGGCCGACAGTATTTTTGATCCGGAAGAACGGAAAAAAACGGCGGATTTCTACGCCGAACTCGGGGCTAAATACCTGATCTGTCCCGGCGATGAGAGATTTTCTGACTGCGAAACCCTCCCCGGCTTCATCGACAGGATGAATGAAACAGCGGAATTTCTGAAATCCTACGGCATGTTCTGCGGCTATCACTGCCACATGAAGGAATTCCTCATCAATCCCCGGACCGGCAAGACCTTCTGGGATACTTTTGCAGAGGAGACCCTTCCGGAAGTCGTGCTGGAGCAGGACTGCGGCTGGAGCACCATGGCGTCTCAAGACGCGGCGGCCCTGATCCGCAACGATCCTGGCCGCAGCCGGGCTCTGCATTTCAAACCCGCCGTCCGGGTCAGCCAGCCGGAAAAGATCTGCATTATCGGACGAGACTCCGTGCCTTGGGGCAGGATCATTCAGGCGGCAAGAGAAGCCGGCGGCACGGATGTGATCGTCATCGAGCAGGAGTGGTATCTTCCGGGCAGGACCGATATGGAGTCCATCGAAGAGTCCTTCAAGGGTCTTTCCGAACTGATGTGATGAAATATTCCCCTGGAGTCCGGGAAACACTTCTCCGTTTTTTTGATAAAAAAAAGGGTGCTGTTTTTCTTCACAGGATCTATTGTAAATTATTACGGGGATGCTATATTCTCCGCATAACTGTTTATAACTCGGAGGGTTTCTGCAAATGCGCCCGTTGTCAGCAAAATTTCTTTGCCTCGTTTTAACCGCATGTCTTGTAC
The DNA here is from genome assembly GCA_002314605.1 of Lentisphaeria bacterium UBA1776. Taxonomy (GTDB): domain Bacteria; phylum Verrucomicrobiota; class Lentisphaeria; order Victivallales; family Victivallaceae; genus UBA1776. The sequence continues at coordinate 11,486 of DCGO01000085.1, forward strand.
TGGAGCTTGCCGGATGCGGCAAAAAAAAACAGCGCCCCGGAAGCAATAAAGTCATCCGGGTCAGTACCGCTCTTATGATCGAACGCAATTTCTGCCAGCGGATCCCGGTTCAGGGGACGGTGTGGCCCATCCAGTTCGCGGTCCTTTCCAGCCGGACCGAGGGAACGCTGGATGTGCTGAACGTGGACGAAGGAAGCGTTGTAAAAAAGGGCGATTTACTTTTTCAGATCGACCGTCAGACTCTGTTGAACCGGGTCACTGTGGCCCAGCGGGAACTGGAAGTCAGCGAGTCGGAAGTCAAGACCGCCCGCATCGAACTGAACCTGGCCGACATCAAGAAGAAAAAGGCCAAGGTTGATTACGAGCGTGCAGATACCCTCAGGCAGTCCAATGCCGTGTCTCAGGAGAGTTTTGAAACTGCGGAACTGGCATACAAGGAAGCGGAAGCCGAATATACAAAATCCGCCTCGCTTCTCCGTATCGCTGAAGCACAGGCGGAAAAACAGCGGAATAATCTCTCCATCGCCCGGAAAAATCTGGCTGACAGCGAGATCCGGGCACCTTTCGACGGGATCATCACCGACAAATATGTGGAATGCGGCGAATTTGTGAAGGGCGGCACCCAGATCATCCGGCTGGAAAATCAGCGGAATCTGGAAGTGATCTGCATGATCAGCGCCATCCACTACAACACCATCCATCAGAACAAAACCCGGGCGGTCTTCAGCATCGACAAACGCCCCGCCGGCGAGGCATTGGTAACCTACCGTGCCCCGAATGTGGACCCATTGAGCCGGACTTTCAAGATCAAGATCACCCTGCCGAAAGACACCCGGCTGGTCAGCGGACTGATGTGTACGGTGGACCTGATTGTCAAAGAACGCCGGGGCTTCGGGCTGCCATCGGACGCCATTCAGATCCGGGGGGAAAACACCCAGGTGGTCTTTTCCGTGAAAAACGACGGTACGGCCTGGCAGGTGGTAGTCCGTCCCGGCATCACCGACGGGAAATTCACGGAACTCCTTGGCATCGAACGCTTGAAAAAACGAAAATTTGTGGTCCGCGGCCAGACCTTTATCAGCCCCGGCGACAAACTCTCCATCCTGAAGGAGCTTGACCTGTCATGTTTCTGAATGAATGGTCTGTCCGGCGCCCCATTGCCATGAGCGCCTTCATCATCGTCCTCATCATGCTGGGACTGAATGCGTACCGGAAACTCAGCATCGACCTGATGCCGAGCATCGAAGTACCCTATATCATGATCCGCACCGAATACAAGGGCGGCAGCCCGGAAGAGATCGAAGTTGAGATCGCCCGGCGGATCGAGGATGCGGTGGCTTCGCTGGAGGGCTTGAAGCACATTTCCAATATCTGCATGGAAAACGAGTGCCGGACCTCGCTGGAATTCGATATGGGTACCGACGTGGATATTGCCGCCACCGACGTCCGGGAAAAACTCAACCGCATCCGGGATGACTTTCCGGAAGGGGTGGATGAGCCCATTATCCGCAAAATCGACAACAACGCCACCGCCGTGGTCCACCTCTTCCTCACCGGAAGCGCTACGGTGGATCAGCTCTACGATTATGCCGATGACAAACTTGCCGACCGCTTCTCCTCCATTTCCGGCGTCGGTGAGGTCCGGGTCGTGGGGGCAAATGAAATGCAGGTGCATATTCTGGTGGACCGGCAGAAACTTGCCGCCACCAACCTCACCATGGCCGATGTCATCCAGAAACTCAAGAACAACAATGTGAAAGTCCCCGCCGGACGCATCCGCGGCGAC
>DCGO01000103.1:0-5577 GCA_002314605.1 Lentisphaeria bacterium UBA1776
TGGGGCCGTATGGCGATGATTCAACTTTTCTGCCGGGACAGATGTCCTGGCGCGCCATAGATGCAACGGAATCGTACTTTGCCAAATGGTAAACCGCCAGCAGCGTATGAGTTTTTCCCCCGCCGAAGTTGGTTTGGAGCTGAATCACCGGGTCTCCTGACTTACCGGCCAGCCGTTTGGCTACCGAGATCAGAAGAAGGCGCATCCCTTCTGTGATATAGGTCCGGGCAAAGAACTGTTCGGCATTCTGATATTCCGGGGCTGCTTCCCCTTGGGTTACCTGAAACAGGTCCACTGCAAACGCAGCCTGCTGAAAGGTCCCCTCCAGAACATCCTTGTGAGGAACGGCTATCTGGCGCCATGGTGTCATCGGTCAACTCCTGTCTTCAAAAATCCATTTTCTGCTGATCAAACTGCTGACTGCGGTTCCGCTCCCGGGCTTCCACACCGGCGATCATGATGGCGTGGAAACTGGTCATCAGCTCATTATAATAGCGGGCATCTTCCGCATCGCCCTTGCGTTCACAAAGGGTGTAGAGGTAGTAGGCCAGCTGGCGGATATTCTCCGCTTCATCGGACATCAATGCCAGCAGTTCCCCGGCAGCTTCCTCTCCCTGCTGGTTCAGGACGCGGATCATGTGGTGACACGCTTCCCATACCGGGCGGATCTTGTCCCTGGCGGGATTGTAGTCAATGGGATAATCCTGCCAGTTCAGCAGCTGGACCTTTCCCCCTTCCGCCTTGATGACTCCGGCCAGCTTGATATTGGCGACACTGGTACCTTTGGCCCGGGCGAGGATATCCGCTGTCCCGAAGGGGCCCTCACTCCAGCCGTATTGCAGGAACCAGTCGTTGCAGAAGAGGGTCATGGGGTCAAAGCCGGAGCCTTCGGGATTCAGAAAGTCAGTGATCTGGCGGTTGATCTCAATCATCGCTTCATGGACGGTCATGGCAGTCCCGTCAGCATTCAGGACGGACTGGTACTTGGAGAAGATCTCCATCCCGGGGCCGATGGCAGCCTGAGCCAGATCCACCGGGGCAATGGGGGAGCTGAAGCCCTCTTTTCCCATCATGTCCCCCAAAGCGTCAGGCATTGCCTCCCGCAGTTCCTTCAGGAACGCTTTGCGGCTGGTACTCCCTGCATCCGCATCCCGCTTCCGGCAGACCAGAACGATGCTGGACGCAAGAGCATTGGTACCATTTCCGATCATGCGACGAGCAAGTTCAGTTCTCATTGGCCATGTGCCTGTAATGGCAAAGCCAGCCTGCAAAACAGCAGCCAGGAAGGTCTCCCAGCCGGTATTGCCGGTCCCTGTTTTATCGGTATCGGAGGATTTGAAAGCATAGTAGATGGTGACCGGGAACGCAGGATGTGCCTGTTCCGCCAGATGATGCATGGCCTCGGTCATGCCATCCAGAAAAAAGGTCTCCGCTTTCTCCTTGCTGCCGTGACGATAGGGGGTAGCCACCAGCTCCTCCGCCTTTGGCACGGCCATGGTGGCAAAGAGGTCGGGATAGATGTTTCGCAGTCCGCGCCGCATCCAGACGTAGAAGAAGTCGGATAGGTCGGCATAGCCGATGTTGTCGTAGTACGGCGGATCGGTGGAAACGACTTTCATCGAGGTTACCGTCTGGGTTTGGGCATCTGCTTGAATGCTTTGTCCTACCCGACATGGAGCTGTATTATAAATTCCCTCAAAAATTGAGGTTATGCCTCCTAAAAAATTGCCACTGGAATCCGATAGAGGATTGGATTCAGCATAATCCCACGACATCGGAATGGCCTGTCTGCCAAAGGTATTCCTCGCATGTTCTCTTGATGTTGCCCATCCACAAATGGCAGAATTTCGATCCGCGACTTTATCCACCGCAAACGTCAGGTACACCGCCAGGGCGTCGCCGTAGGCAGCAGCTCCAGTTCCTCCGGCAGCGAGACCGCGTCCGTCGTCAGGAAGACCTGCTGCTTTGGCGTCCGCAATGGCTTTGGTCCGCGCCTCCTGCACCAAGTCTGAGAAAGTGTTCAGCGCTACCAGCTGGCGGGGAGTGAAGAGATCGCCGTAGGTCATCATGCCGTAAGCTGGTGGAGAAAACCATCGGGGATTTGTAGGCAAAGGAGTAGCAGGGATGTTGTATTTTTCATGGATCTTCGCAGACTGTTCTTGTTCCTCGTTCGGCGATAAGTAAACACGTCCTCTTTGGCCTTCACAAACAACAGCCATAAGTTTCTGTCCGAGCCGATGAGCTTTGCCTTCGTTGTAGATATGCTCCGACGGCATTGGCATGTTGGACACAAGACAGCGAAAATTTGCGCCTCGACCTAAAGAGGTTCCGTTCTCAGCCTCTTTCGGGGGAGTCCCCACCTTGACTTCAAAGCGGTAGTGATCGCCTTCGATAACCGGCTGCACGTAGGCTTCGTGGCCCTTCTTCCTGGACAGGATAAAGCTGGAGACCAGCGGAACCTCCACATGGCTGAACCGGGGATTCGGGCTCTTGACGGTTCTCGCCCAAAGCCACGCAATGACCGTCAGCGATTTCCCAACATAGGGCTTCAAGTCCGGGCGATCTTCCGCCATAGCCCGGGTGATCTCCACCTGGGGGTACAGGTGACCGATGCGCTTCCTGGCCTCTTCCCGCATCCAATATCCGTAACGGCGCACATCCTCCGCCAGGCCCTCCGCCCTGTGGTACTCTACATACATCTTGTTCGTATCTTCCCCTGCTGGCACCGGTCCAATCGGGCTCTGGTTGGCAAACTTGGGCGGGATCTCGATCATGGCTTTGTTGATCATCACTGCCACAGGGTTCAGGTCGCTGGCGTAACTCTCCAGTCCCAGACGCTGGGCTTCCAGCGGCAGTGCCCCGCCTCCTGCAAAGGGATCATGGAAGGCAGGGAGCTTGTCCGGATCAAACCCCGGCTTCCCTTTATTCAGCTCGCAGGTCTCTTTCCAGCTCTGCTGAATGGCGATACGGGCCCTGGACAGGACCTCCTCGTTATTCGTATTCTCCCACCGCACCAGATCCTTGATGATGGAGAAGAGCTGCTCCCGTTTTTCCGCAGCCTGCTGCCTGGTCAGGCCTGCCCGGTAGCCGCGTTCCCCTCCGGGGTCATTGACCATCTGGGCGAACAGCACTGCCCGCGCCGCCGCCAAAGGACGTCTGGCCCACCACAGGTGTAATGTGGAAGGATGCCCGTGCCGGATGGACTTCTCTCTGGCGGCTTCTTCATTGATGGCATCCAGAGGCAGCGCCACCTCGATCAGTTTCTTCGGGGACTTGATATTGCTCATGGTCAGACCTTATTCTTTCTCCCAATGTCCGGATTTTGCCGGACCGCTCCAGCTGTACCCCTGCGATTTCAACATCCGCTTGACGGTTCTGACGGAAATCCCCAGCTCCGCAGCGATCTCTCCGCTGGATATCCGATCATTTTTGGCGATACACTCCGCCAGGCTTTTCTTCCTTGCTTCGATTTGCTCTTCGCCCTTCTTTTGAGTGCCGCTTTGAGTGCCGCTTTGAGTGCCGCTTTGAGTGCCGCTTTGAGTGCCATGGGATTCTGCAGTCCTGCCAGCGACAGGACGCTTGAAGACAATGGCAATTCCTCCCGGACGCAGCTGATACTCCGGGTTATCGATTCCGTAATCCCGGCATGCTGCGATCATGCGCTCCACGCCGGAACCCCAGTTGTCCAGGTATTTGGTCTTGAAGAGGACTTCGGCAATATCCACATTGGGCGGGTAGGAGTCGTGAGGCAGCAGCATCGTTTCCACCGTCAGCGCATTGGGCAGACGTCCGGGATTCTCTATTTCCACGCGGTCGTCATAAACGGCCAGACTTACCGAAGCGCCGGTATCGTCATACGACCGATGACAGAACGCGTTGATCAATGCCTCCCGCATGGCCTCTACCGGGATTTCCAGTTTATCTTCCCGCTGGAGTCCCACAATCCGTCCCCGTACATTCAGGTGTTTGAACACAAACGCCATGCCAGCATCCAGCAGGTCAAAGAAATTCCCCTTGACCCGCTGGGAATCCAGAAATGTCTGTTTGTCGGTTCCGGAAAAACGTGCCAGTCTCAACATCAGCTGGGGATAACGGCTGGTGTCTTTCGCAAAAAGTACCACCGCCGCGTTTTTCAGCTTCCCTTGCCCGGTCTTCAGATTCATTTTCCCCATCAGGATTTCAACATTTGCACCGACGGCCGTGGCATGGATGCGCCCGGCGGATACCCCCAGTCGGACCGCCTCGGCAATGCGTTCTTCACTCAGATCCTCCATGGATATCCCGTCTGCTTCCTGCTCTTCCCATGCATATTTGTGAGGGAAGGAAGCCCGCAAACGCTCATCATACATCCGCTGGGGCATGATTTTAGTCGTGCTTTCCGGTTTGTAGTACGCACATCCGTGATACGTGCACGGGTGTTTTCCCCATACCCAGCCATCAAACTGCATGACGATCAGCTTTTCCCCGTGACTGGCACCGGGGGCATCCAGATATTCAACCTTGATATCCATCGGCGGCTCAAAGCCTGTTAATGCTGCCGCAATTTCCTGACGGGTGGCATCTGTCACCTGCTGACCCTGCAGTTTCAACGATACCGGCGTTACGCCAAAAACCAGCACCCCGCCGTCAGCATTCATGAATGCACACGCAGAATGCATGCCGTCTTTCAACTCCCCGGTAGATTTCTTCAGTTCAAGCGTTCTGGTTTCCCCGGAGTCCACCAAACGTTTCAGGTCTTCTATTGTCATACCGTTTCCTCCGGCTTCACGGCCTTGGACAGCAGCTCCTTGATGGGATAACTGACTTTGTCCTGCGCCCAGTCCAGCTCATGATTGGCGATATTGCGGATATAGTATGGCCCGTCGGTCTGATTCCCGTCAACAAAGACCAGCGCCAGAATGAACTTGTCCTTCTGGTTGACGGCAGAACAGATCTCGTTGCAGGTCAAGGTTACGCTTTCCGCTCCTTTGACCCGCCCCTTCACCTCTATGTGCCGGGCTTCCGGGATCGGTTTATCCGGTGCCTGACGCGGGGGATAGGAGGTCACATCCCAGCCGCACTTCTGAGCCGACACGTCTTCGACCCGATAGCCGAACCCTCGCTCTGCAGCCATCACCGCTTCCATGGCCAGATGCTCCACATGACTTCTGGCAGCAGGATCAACCGGGAAGGTTCCGACCCCGCCTGCCTGATTCAGCATCCCCTGGGGGATCACCAGAATACCGCCCATGACGACAGGTGTATTGGAGACCACATTCTTCATCCTGGCCAGTTCCGTCAGGCGCTTTTCCAGCCGGTCGGTCAGCTCCTGTGCCGTCCTTCTTGCGTTCTCCGGCTGCATACAGGGCTGTCTTCCCGCTTTGAATTCATTTCCCAGCTCAATGGCCCGGTTATTCCAGTAGTTGATACTGGATATCAATCTGGTCCGGACCGCGCCTTCTATTTTTTCCACTTGCTGGATGCGTCGGCCGCTTACTTCATCAAAGTGCTCCTTGGCCATGTTGGCTGAGGCATAGCGGACCGCCTGGGTTTCCAGGTGCCACAAAAGTCGCCCGTATCATTCTGAAGCGCTTCGCT
>DCGO01000103.1:5597-10323 GCA_002314605.1 Lentisphaeria bacterium UBA1776
GAAGAATACTGGCAAGAACGAACGAAAGGCATCGGCAATATCGTTGTCAACATTGGCAACTATCGTTGTTTTTCACAAAATTTCGGACAATAGCGTGCAATGATACTTGAAAAAAAGATCCACGGCATTAATTTATCACCGTATTTTTGAGTAACATACGGTGTCCGGTTTTCCGCCGGATACCTTTCCGGAGGTTTCTGCAATGTTGACCGTAGTCGTGATCCTGCAGTTCTTGCTGCTTCTTCTCCTGGGATTTATCCTGCTGCGCCTGAACCGCCCCGTGGATCATGGCGACGAACTGGCAAAACGCATCGGGGAAACCCTTGACGGCAATTTCCGCGAGGGAAGGGGGGAACTGCAGGCCATGCTGACGGCCGGCAGAGAGGAAGCCGGGCGTCATGCCGCCGCCCAGAATGCCCAGATCCGGAACGCGTTCAACGATTTCATGAAATTCCTGATGGAGTTCCGTGACGGGGTCCGGCAGGCGGAAAAAACGGCAAGTCTCCAGCTCTCCGAGGGGCTGCGGCAGGATGCCGAACGGCGGGACGGCCAGTTTTCCCGGCTTGCCGCCGCTTTGGAGGAAAACATTACCCGGCTCAAAACCGCCATGCAGGAAGAAAACCGTAATGCCCGTAAGGAACAGCTGGAATTTCAGACCCGCTTTCAGACCGCCATGCGGTCGGAAATGGAGGCGTCCCGGAAAGTCATGGACACGCGTCTGCAGGAGATCCGGGTGGAAAACGCCGCCAAACTCGACCAGATGAAACAGACCGTGGACGAGAAACTGCAGTCTTCCATGGCCAAACACTTCAACGAATCCTTCAAACTGATCAGCGAGCGTTTGGAGCAGGTCCACAAGGGGCTGGGAGAAATGCAGACCCTTGCGTCCGGGGTGGGCGATCTCAAGAAGGTCCTGACCAACGTGAAGTCCCGGGGCAATCTGGGGGAGATCCAGCTCTCCGCGATCCTGGAGCAGTACCTCGCCCCGGATCAGTATGTGATGAATGTTTCCACCGTGCCCAACAGCCGGGAACTGGTGGAGTTCGCCATCAAACTCCCCGGGCAGTCTTCGGACCGTCCGGTGCTGATGCCGGTGGACAGCAAATTTCCGGTGGAGGATTTTCAGCGTCTTATGGATCTCTACGAAAAGGAATCCCGCATGTCTCCCGAGGTCCGGCATGCACAGGAGCTTTTTGCCCGGACCGTCCGGAAATGCGCGCAGGACATCCATGACAAGTACATCTATCCGCCGGTCACCACGCCTTTCGGACTGATGTTTGTCCCCAGCGAAGGGATCTATGCGGAGATCCTGCGTGTGCCTGGACTCTTTGAATCGCTGCAGAGTGATTTTCAGATCTCCGTGGCGGGCCCCACCAATCTGGTGGCATTTCTGAATTCCCTGCAGCTTGGATTCAAGACTCTGGCCATTGAGAAGCGTTCCAACGAGGTCTGGACCATTCTCGGCGCCGTCAAGAGCGAGTTCAGCAAATTCGGCGACGAGATGGAGGCAACACGCAAGAGCCTCCAGTCCGTGGTGAACCATGTGGAGAAGATCGGCACCCGGTCCCGGGCTTTGGAGCGCCAGCTCCGGGATGTGACCCTGCCCGAAGGGGAAATCGATGAAGTGACCGGGGCCGCCGGCGCGGACCACCTGCTTTGAGTCGCGGGACTGCTGCAGTCTTTTTTTTGAAATATTCCCGTCGGGTGGAGTTGACAGTTCCGGGGGGATGCGTTATATTTATGCGCAATTCAGAGAGGAGTCTTTATGTCGTCATCTGCTTCGGCTTCCTGGCCATGGTATGTTTCTGGGCCCTTGCTGGCTTTGCTGGTGATCCTGTCGCTGTATGTTTTCAATGACCCCATCGGCATGGGGGATGCCATGACCGTGGTATCCGAGTACTGCGTGGAGTCGGTGGAAAACGGCCGGCTGGAAGTTCCTCCCATGGACTGGCAGCTGGGGCTGCTGATCGGGATCCTGGTCGGCGCCCTCGGCGCGGCGGCTCTGGCGGGAGACCTGAAACCCCGTTTTTCGGAGGGAGAGGGCGGCAATGCCGTTTCCATGGGCCGCATGGTCCTCTGCAGTCTGGCCGGAGGATTTCTTGTAATGACCGGCATGCAGCTGGGGGGAGATTCTTTTCTTGGGCAATTTTCCGCCGCCATGCAGCTTTCCGGGGCGGCATGGGTCTTTTTGATCGCGCTGGCCGTTTCCGGGTGCATGCTTGCCGTGCTTCTGGACCGGCGGAGCGGCGGTTCCGGCGGCGGGACTGCTGCCGGGAAAAAGGCCCGGCCGGCGGCAAAAAAGTCGAAAGGAAAGGCGTGAAATCATGCATCCGCTCAATTTGCCTGACGCATATAAACTCGTGAACGGGGTCCTCTTCGGGATCCTCTTCGGGATCGTGCTGTACAAGAGCGGTCTGGCGGAGCCGGCCGCCGTCCGTTCCGCCATGAGACTCCGGAACGGCCGTGTTTTGAAATGCGTCCTGCTGGCGCTGGGATTGGGGACGCTTCTTTTTTTCTTCTGCCGGAAGATCGGAATGACGGAGATTCAGGTCCGCCCCGGCTATCTTTGGGGATCCATTTTCGGCGGTGCATTTGCCGGGATCGGACTGGTGCTGTGCGGTGTTTCCTCCGTGACCGCTGTTGCTGCGCTGGGGGCGGGCCGAATCTTTGCGCTTTGGGCCGTGGCCGGCATGATTCTTGCCATTCCAGCCGTCAGCTGGATCACAGAATTTCTCAGCCGGACCGTTTACAGTTTTCAGAAGATGAGTTCCCCTTCCGCTCCTTCGGATTTTCTGGACTGGGGAAACCCGGCGCTGTACGGGATCTTCGGAATGGGGGGCCTGCTTCTTCTGGTGCATTTTACCGTCGGCGACCGGGAATCCTGACCGTTTTTGAAAGGGGTTGTTTATGGCGGAAAAACTGACATTTCTGGCGGTTTCCTCCCATGCGGAAAAAGGCGGCATCTACAACGTTTCCATGGACACGGAAACCGGAGACATGGAAACTTCGCTGTGGTGTGCCTTGCCCGGGGCCAATTATCTTCTTTACGATGCCGGGCGGAAACTCTTTTTTGCCACGGTGAACCGGATCGGCGGCGGGGAAAAGACCGGCGGCGTCGCCCGGATCGGCAAAGACGGCAAACTCGCCGGAATTTATTCCGCCGGAGGTTTCAATACCTGCCATCTGGCGCTTTCCCCCGACGGGAAACGTCTCTACACTGCCCAATATAGTGACGGGACCATGAGCGAATATCTCCTTGCCCCGGACGGGACCCCGGGAGAGCCGAAAGTGTTCCGCAAGGCTGGAACGGGTGTTCTTCCCCGGCAGGAGTGTCCGCACTCGCACTTTGTGGGTTTCACGCCGGACGGGAAATGTCTCTTCTGTGTGGATCTGGGGCTGGACACGGTTTTCTTCTACCCCTATAGGGAGGATACGGGGATCTCCGGGGAGCCGGCGGAGGCCTGTGTGCCCTTTGGTGAAGGGCCCCGGCATCTGGTTTTTTCTCCGGAAGGAACACAGTTCTTTGTTGCCAATGAGCTGGGGAGTACCGTCACCAATTTTGCCCGGGGCCGCGGGGAGATTCATGAGATCGAGACTTTGACGACGCTCCTGCAGGAACCGGTCATTGAAAACTGGCCGGGGGCCATCCGGCTTTCTCCGGACGGGAAATACCTTTATATTTCGAACCGGGGGGACGACAGTATTTCCCAGTTCGTCCGGGTCCGGAACCGTATGAAACTTCTGCGGGTTACCGGCTGCGGCGGCCACTGGCCCCGGGATTTCGCCTTTTCCCCCGATGGAAAGTTTGCCGTGACCGCCAATGAGCGGAGCGGCAATCTGGCAAGTTTCCGGGTCCATCCGGAAACCGGCGGATTGATCCCTTTCGGGCGGACTGCGGCGATCCCGAATGTTTTGAACTGCGTTATGATGTAGGCGGTATGGCGCCCGTTATTGTTATCGGCGGCGGCCCGGCCGGACTTTTTGCAGCGATTTTCGCCGCCGGTATGGGGCGTCCGGTAAAGCTTCTGGAAAAAATGTCCCTTCCCGGCCGGAAGCTGCTGGCCACCGGAGGGGGAAAGTGCAATATCGGCAACACCCTTTCTCCCGATGAACTGGCTGCCGCCTTCGGGCGTCAGGGGCGCTTCATGCTTCCCGCTCTGTCGGGATTTTCCGGAGAGAACATGCGCCGGTGGTTTGCGGAACGGGGGGTGGGGATAACCCTTGCGGATGATTTTCACTATTACCCTGCCACCCGCCGAGCCGTCGATGTGCTGGAGATTTTGCTGAACGAGCTTCACCGCTTCGGGGGGGAGGTTTTGACTGAATGCGCGGCCGAGCATCTGATCCTGAAGGAGGACTGTGTGACCGGGGTGCTTGCTTCGGACGGACGTGTGTTCAATGCATCCGGCGTGGTCCTCGCTTCCGGGGGGAGGGGGTATCCGGTGCTGGGGGGCGGCACTTCCGGCTATGCGCTGGCCCGGCAGTCGGGACACTCGCTTGTCGAGCCGCTCCCTGCGCTGACCGGATTGATAACCAGGGAGACGTGGCCGGGAGAGTGTGCCGGGATCTCGCTGAAGCATGTCCGTGTGACCATCCCGTTGCCCCGGGAACGGTCTGCGGGGGAGGGGGAGCTTCTTTTTACGCAGCACGGGATCTCCGCATACGCAGTGCTGGACCTGTCGGGCAGGGTGTCGGAACTGCTGCGGAAGATCCCGGAGGTCCCGCT
>DCGO01000103.1:10340-10861 GCA_002314605.1 Lentisphaeria bacterium UBA1776
ACCATTGAGCCTTACCCTGATTTCTCCAGGGAGGACTGGGTCCGGGAACTGGCCGGGTTCCGGCAAAAGTCCGGCGGGAAAAAGCTTTCAGTCTTTTTAAGCCGGTATTTTCCCCGGCGTCTTGCTGAGATCCTGTCCGGAGCCGATGACGGTCCGGCGGCGCATTTGAGCCGTGACGGAGCCGAACGGCTGATCCGGGATCTGACCGGACTGGAACTGCATGTCACCGGGACTGATGGCTGGGACCGTGCCATGGTGACCCGCGGCGGCGTCCGGCTGAAAGAGGTGGAGCCGAAGACTCTTGAGAGCCGTCTCGTGAAGAGGCTCTATTTTGCCGGAGAAGTCCTGGACCTGGACGGCCCCTGCGGCGGGTACAATCTCACCTGGGCCATGAGTTCCGGCGTTCTGGCAGGAAAGAGTGCGGCGGAACGTGTGACCGACGGGCGCTGAACGACTCTGTCCGGGGATGGTTGTGTGTATGCAGGATGCTGTCTGCATTTGAGGCACTTGGAGCCGAAGGG
>DCGO01000103.1:11034-11551 GCA_002314605.1 Lentisphaeria bacterium UBA1776
AGGCGAGTCTCCCGGCGAAGCCGGGTAGCCGCCGCGACATCCGCCAGCGGGTGCTACCCGCCGCGCTCGTCGCGAAGCTCCTCCCCTCGTGTGTTTGATAGGCACTTGGCTCGTTGCGTTGAGCGGTCAGAATGCTGGATTGTATCCAAGGGATTTGAGAGAAGCGCGAATCTGTTCATAGATCACGTTGTGTGAAGAGCGTGTTTTGCTCCTTCTTTTCTCGCTCTGCATAAATATATTCCTCCTTATGGTTGAAACGGGTAAACTGGACACATCTGCCCAGCATGGGAGAGTTTGAAATGGCGTGAAGAGCTTTCTGAATCGTGCGGACATGGTATCCCAGCATAACAGAAAGATCCCTTACATCCGAAGAGTACATAACGGGACGCGGGAGGTTGACGAGGCAGTACATGAAAATTCGCTGCTGGTTCGCTGATAGTTTTGAAAACTCTTTCAGAAGCGGCACAAGGCTACGTAACATTTTTTCTGTAAATTCTCCGAATCCCTGCCATCAACC
>DCGO01000076.1:0-1118 GCA_002314605.1 Lentisphaeria bacterium UBA1776
AGTCTGTATCGGTCTTTCACCGATTAGTCAATGCGCATGCCGCGCATACAAAAGAAGACCCTGAACCCGGATGGGGACAGGATCTTCCTTTTTTCATGAACCCGGTCAACCGGGTTCAGCGATGCATTGCCGTGACGTCAGAAGCCCTGGGCGATCATGGCAGTGGCGACCTTTCGGAAACCGGCGATGTTGGCGCCGTTGACATAATCGACCTTGCCATTGGCATCCTTGCCGTTCTCGACGCACTCCTCGTGGATATGCAGCATGATCTCCTGGAGATTCTTGTCAACGGTCTCGGCATTCCAGTAAGTGTGCTCCGCATTCTGGCTCATCTCGAGGCAGGAAGTGGCGACACCGCCGGCATTGACGGCCTTGCCGGGGGCAAAGAGGATGCCGTTCTTGCGGAAGCAGGCCACCGCTTCCGGCGTGCAGCCCATGTTGGAAACCTCGGCGACCAGCATCGGCTTGTGTCCGGCGATCACCGCCGCATCGTCGCCGTTGAGCTCGTTCTGGGTGGCGCAGGTAAGGACGATCTGGGCCGGAATTTCCCACGGCTTCTTGCCCGCAACGAACTTGCTGCCGGGGAACTTCTCCGCATAGGGAGCGCAGATGTCTTTGCCGCTGGCCCGGAGTTCCAGCATGTAGGCAACTTTTTCTTCCGTCAGGCCGGCTTCATCATAGATATAGCCGTCGGGACCGGAAATAGTCAGCACCTTGGCTCCCAACTGACAGGCCTTCAGGGCCACACCCCAGGCCACGTTGCCGAAACCGGAGATGGCCACCGTCTTGCCGGCGATGTCCTGACCAATGCGCTTGAGCATGTGCTGGACAAAATAGATCGCACCATAGCCGGTGGCTTCGGCACGGACCAGCGAACCGCCCCAGCCCACGCCCTTGCCGGTGAGCACGCCGTGGAAACTCCGGGTCAGGCGCTTGTACTCGCCGAAGAGGAAACCGATCTCGCGGCCGCCGACGCCCAAGTCCCCGGCCGGGACATCGATATCCGGGCCCACATGGCGGTAAAGTTCACGCATGAAGGCCTTGCAGAAGGTCAGGACCTCCATCTCGCTGCGCCCCCTGGGATTGAAATCGCTGCCGCCCTTGCCGCCGCCCATGGG
>DCGO01000076.1:1161-6757 GCA_002314605.1 Lentisphaeria bacterium UBA1776
TTCTTGAAGGTCTGCTCGAAACCCAGGAACTTGAGGACGGACAGGGTCACGCTGGGGTGGAACCGGAGACCGCCTTTGTAGGGACCGAGAGCGTTGTTGAACTGGACCCGGTAGCCGGTGTTGATCTGGATCTTGCCGTTGTCATCCCGCCACGGGACCTGAAAGGTGATGATCCGCTCTGGGATCACCATCCGCTCCAGAATCCGGTACTCCTCGTACTTGGGATTCGCGTCCAGCAAACCGCCGATGGAACTGAAAACCTCTTCGACACTCTGCAGAAACTCTTTTTCCCAGGGAATCTGCTGTTTGAGCTGGTCAAAGACCCGCTGCGCATACTGATGCATGATACTTTCTCCTCATTTGGATTGAATTCAAAACCGATTTCTGAAACACTTCCTGAAACACACATTCAGATTTTTGGTGAAGCACCCCCCGTTTTGACATCCGTCAAACTAACCTTTCTCTTCTGCGGACATCCATGAAACCACGAAACGCCCGGATACTCTCCGGAACGCAGCCGGTCCTCATCATGATACCGCCGCTTTGCCACAATGATATTGCGACGTATTAATATACACCAATTACAGATGATGTAAATATTTTTCTGCATAAATTATCGTTCTTTTCAAAAATTTTGTCTGTCTTTTCCATTTTTTGTCCGTTTGCAGACTGTGGGACTTTTGCCGTCCGAAACCGACGGGAGAGACCGTCTCACTTGAAGTCGCTGTTCCTTATGCGGCAGGGAAGATTGCTTGAGTGACACACTCTGAAAGACGAATTTTCCCTCCGCGCCGGGCACCTGCCGCGGCGGTATGGCATTGGGGCCTCCCCTGCTGCGGGGCATTGTGTCCCATAACGCACATACGGGAAACAGAAAGTACTTGAAAAAAAAGAAAATGATGGTATCTTACGGGATTTCAAACATACAGGGGTCCTCAAAAAATCAGGTCAATATCACGATGCAGAACCAAAAAGAATGCTGGCGGAAACTGTGCGCCAATGCGGAAAATTTTCACCTTGCTCTTCAGAAATTTGATCAGCTCCGTCCCTTCTTTGAAAGTCTGGACGGAGCGCTTTTCCAGGAACTTTCAACCGCCGCCGTCAAAAAATTCCCCATGGAAAGGGTGCAGAAATTCTTTTCCGGACACGATCTGGAGAAATTCCTGCTCCTGTGCGTTGTGGCCAATTATGATTTCGCCGTCCAGAAATATCAGCAGGAAAAGTGGCCGGAAATGATGCTGCAGGAGATCCTCTGCGACCTGCGTCTGTGGCTGGACACACTGGAACGGGATCTGGGCGGGTACGGACTTACCCCCCGGATCTTCAACTGGAGCATCGACTGCCTGAACGGCGAGGTGAAGTCCTACGGAAGACTGCAGGGCAACAGCATCCACGGATTCTGTCTCAAACGGTCCATCTATCGCCAGAAAGACGGTTCGCTCCTGGTGAAACCGGCCTACTCCCCGGAAAATCCGCCCCGTCCGGATCTGGCTTTTTCCGACAAAGTGATCAATATCCACATCCCGGCCCGGGGGCCCCTTGACCGGAAGGAATGCATCCGCTCCCTGAAACGCATGACGGAGTTTTCCGGCCGATTTTTTCCGGATTACGACTACAGAGCCATCGTCTGTTACTCCTGGCTGCTGGACCGGACCTTCCGGGAATTTCTGAAACCGGAGTCCAACATTGTCCAGTTCCAGAAACTGGGACACACCTTCAATGCCGAAGGCCATTTCGAAGACAGGGAGATCCGCTGGCGCCTCTGGGGAAACCGGGGCAATGAGCTTCCGCTGGAACAGCTGCCGGTCTCCAGCAGCATCCAGCGGGGGGTGGTGCAGACCCTTCTGAACGGGGGCCACTTTTATGAAGGGGTCCTGGTGATCTTCAAAGATGAACTGCCGGCATTGTTTGCCGAATTATGATCCGCACCGGGAAATCCATCGAGGAAATTCCAGAACTTTTTCCTGAAGATGCGAACCCGTCACGTTCGCCGCTCACTTCTGAAAGCGCTTCCGGTATTCCGTGGGGGAAAAGCCGAAACAGCGTTTGAATGTCCGGGAAAAATCCATCAGGGATTCCCGGCGGCAGGCAAACATGATCTCCTTGATCCGGAGAGGCGTGGACCGGAGCATTTCCGCCGCCAGAGACATCTGCTGATTCTGCACATAGTGCTTTGGCGGCATCTTGAGGATAGTGCAGAAGAGTTTCCGGAAGTGTTCGTAGGAGATCCCGGCCTCCTCCGCTTTTTTCCGGAAATCGAAGGTCCGGAAGGGGTCGCTCCGGATATCTTCCGCAAGACACCGGATCCCGTAATCATCTGTCTCCGTCTCCTGAGCCGCCTGCAGAAAACGGAGCATCATCAGGATCAGATTCTCCGCACACACGGCAAGTTCCGGGTGAAAAAACACCGGATCCTTCCGGTAATACTGAAGCATGTCCAAAAAGATCCCGCTGACCTTTCCCGGATCGGCGGGGATCAGGGTGCCCTCCGGGCAGACCCGGTCCAGTTCCGCTATGACCTGATCACTCCGGGGCCCGCTGAAATCAAAATACAAGTGTTCCACGGATCCCGAGCCGGATCTTTCCAGGCTGAACCGGTAGTGGTGACCGCGCTTCATCCAGAAAAGCACCGGGGCCTTCAGAAGGATCTCGTGACCGTCGGTCAGCAGCAGCAGCTCCCCCTTGCGGATGAATTCCACCGAATTGGTCTCCGCCCGGAAGGGATGCCTGAAACTGTAGATATAGAAATTCCGGGAAACGATGTGAAACCGGATATTGCTGTAGAGAGACATCTCTTCTCCTCAAAATAAAAGCATGCCGTCAAACCGGACCGGACAGCGGTGTAATATAACATGACATTTTTCCTTTTCAACAGCAGCTTGAAAATGAAACGCGGGGGAAGTATATTACGGAAACACGATTACGGAGGATCATTCTCATGGAAAATCTGAATAAAGAACTGGCCGCCTTCTCCTGCGGAGAAATGAGCAGCAGCATTTTCGCCGTCATCAACGGGGAAAAGATCACCCCGTCCAAAGTCACGGGATCGCTGACGGAAGACGGGGGCATGCTTCAGGTCGAATACGGAAGTCTGGGAACGGAATCCTTGACCTTCACCCGGGGAAAAGACTCCGGAGGGGCCCCCTTTCTCACCTGCCGGAGAGTGTTCCGCACCGGAAATGCCGTGATCCGTTTGACGGAACTGGGGCTTGAGCTCAAAGGGATCCGCCTCGGCGGGGATGCGGCGGAAGACTATTTCTACAACAATGAAAATCCCCGGATCTACAACCGGATGATCTTCCCCGTGGATTTCGACCGCACTCGGAAAGGTCTGGTCAAAGACTCCGAATTCGATGAGACCGCCGGCAACAAGTGGGCCGACCCCGGCGTGGTCTGCGAAAGGATCGGACGGTCCCCCTATCAGACCTTCCCCGCCATCCTCCTCGGCAACCTGAAGAAAAACCACGGTCTGGTCCACGGCACCCTCTCGCAGAATGTCTTCTTCCACAACTATCGGGTCTTTCATGAAGCAGACGCCCTGACCCTGCAGATCTTTTCCGGATTCAAGGAAATCGAAGCGCTGGAGTGCTCCCCGGGGCGGATCCTTGCGGACGAACACTTCATCGGCGTTACGGATCATGCCGAGGATCTCGAAAAGATCTTCAGCGGCTACACGGAGGAACTCCGGAAACACCTTCCCCCCATGTACGGCGCATCCCGGCTGAACCGGGACTGGGTGCTGTGGGATTCCTGGAACGACGGGATTCTGTGGCACGTCAGCGAAGAGATGCTCCTGAAGGAGGCCCGTTTCCTGAAAAAGCATTTCCCGACCGTCCGCTGGTTCCAGCTGGATGACGGCTATGCCGCCATTGAGCGCCCCGCCCACGGCATCGGCGTGCCCTTTGAGGGGGAAGCGGGGATCCATCACGAAAAATTCCCCCATGGGCTCCGGCATTTTACGGATGAAGTCCGGAAGATCGGCCTCCGTCCGGCCATCTGGATCGGCGGGTTCTGCCCGTTGAAAAACCCCATCGGCCAGCAGCATCCGGAGTGGTTCATCGACTACAGCTACCGGTGCAAAACCGTGTCGCCTTTGGACGTCAGCATCCCGGAAGTCCGGGAATACATGACCAAAGCCCTTGACACGTTGATCCTGGAGTACGGGTTTGATGCGGTGAAGCACGACTTCTGGAGCTACGCCTTTGAGGACAGTCACGACCTCCTGAAATTCAAGGACCGGTCCGGTTATGAGTGGCGGGAGTGGTGGCTTGCGGAATTCCGCAAACGCCTCCCGGCGGACGGGTATCTGCAAACAGGCTGCGATCTGGCGATGGGAAATCCCTTCCACGGGAAATACTTTACGAACTACCGCTACGGGATCGACGTCTGCGACGGAAACTGGGAGGACACCAAGACCTGCTTCCTGTGGTGCACCGCGTGTCTGGCCACCCATACGACGGACCTTATCGTGGCCAACAGCGACTCCATCGGCATGCTGCCGAAAATGAGCGACACGGATGCGGCCTTCCGGGTGAATTTCGTCATGGCCACCCGGACTATGGTGGAGCTCAGCGGCAAACTCAGCGAAGCGGATCCGGGGTCGCCTAGGTTCAAACGCCTGAAGCGGGCCCTCTGCAACCCCAACAACGGACAGGAGGTCTTCTTCGCTGACTACGACTACAGGGATCCGGCAAGATTTCTGCCCAGGGTCATCTATTTCAAGACCGGGCACTTCTGCAATCAGAATTCTTCATACCTTCCCCTTCGGACCGCCGGGGTCTTCAATGTGGAAGATGAAGCCAGACCGGTCCGGCTCACCCCAGCCATGCTGGGACTCGAACCCGGAAAATACGAGCTTACGGAGATCTGGACCGGAGAAAGTCTCCCCCTGTCGGAAGAAACGGTGCTGGAACTACCGCCCCACGGAAGCGGACTTTATTCGGTCAGCAGGACTGCCGGTCTCCAGCTTCTGAATGCGGATATCCGGGTCCTGTCTTTTGACGGGAAGTATGTGGAAACCGGCTTCGGCGGCAGGATCGAACTGGTGTTCTCCCGGGAAATCCGGAAGATTCTTCTGAACGGCAGGGCCCTCCCGTTCACGCAGGAGGAGGACCACGGCAATTACCGGATAACCTTCACAACGGAGGATGCTGTGCGGCTTGAGATCCTGCCGGAGCAGTCCCGCTGACGGAAGAATACCCGGCATCTTTAGTTTGCTTTATCTTTTTGCCGGTGTATAGTACGGGAAAGGGTGTTGCCGGAAGGATTGGGGAACAAGGGTCCGTCCCTCTGGAACCGACTGGTGAAAACATGAACCGATGCCGGAAAACACAGCGAAACCTCCGGCAAAACTTTTGGTTATTGAGGTAATTTCAAAAGTTTTTAATTTTGGTACTTGAAAAAACACGCAGCAAATTCAAATTATTCTTTAGGGATGACAACCGAAAGGATAATTATGAAAGAACTGCGCGAGATCTACTTTAGCATACAGATGACACTTTTTCCAGTGCTGGAGGAAGAAAAAATTGAAATTTCTGGCAAAATAAAGGAGTTTGTGGAACTGATTGAGGTTGTAAAACCAGCAAGATTCCTGAAC
>DCGO01000043.1:0-9616 GCA_002314605.1 Lentisphaeria bacterium UBA1776
TCTCCATTAAGCTTCCCAGAAAAACAAAAACAAACGAAAGGTGGTGGTGTGGAACGCCGTTTCCCCCTGGCCGATCCGGTGGTGGGGGCATTACTTCCTCGTCGTTTCGCTGGTCGTGCCGGGGGTGATGGCGCTCATTTCCGCCTTCTGGTTCGGCATCGGCGGAGTAATGGACATCCGGCGCCTTTTCCGGGACCTGAAGACCCGCACGGTGAACCACCTGGACAACGGTATGGTGGAGAATGGCGTCGCCATTTCGGACGAGGTCAAAATGAGCGATGCGGAAAAGCAGAAGGTTCAATAAGGGGTCCCCGCCGGGAGAAAACTTGCAAACTTTGCGGAACGGGTGTATAGTCTCCAATCAGGCTCAAGCCGCTGCAAAATTTTGGATACGTTCGCAATACAGGAGTTTTTTTTATGCTTCATCTCATCCCCATGCCGAAAAAGATCCGGTCTTCCGGGCGGAAATATCCGCTGGAGGAGGTGGAAAATCTGCTGCTGCCGGAAAACTGCTCAAGTTCCATTCTGGAACAGCTGGTGTGTCTTGCCGATGAGGCGGAACACTGCACTGCCCGCCGGATGCGTTTCGTCCGTTCCGGTGTGGAGGGGAAGACCCTGTCGCTCAAGTTCTCTCCCATGGCGGACCCGGAAGGCTATCGCCTGAAAATTCATGCCGGCGGGATCGCGCTGGAAGGGGCCTCCGAAGCGGGGCTCTTCTACGCCATCCAGACTCTGCGGCAGCTGATCCGCACCGAAGGGGCCTTTCTGCCGGGGATCACCGTGGAGGATGCGCCGGATTTCGCCGCAAGGGGGTTCTATCACGATGTCACCCGGGGGAAGATCCCCACGCTGGAAACGTTGTTCAAACTGGCGGACAAGATGGCGTATTACAAGCTCAATCAGCTTCAGCTTTACATCGAACACACCTTCGCCTTCGCCCGGCACTCCGATATGTGGAGCGGCGCCGACCCGCTGACGGCGGAGGAGATCATCCGGCTGGATCACTACTGCCTGGAGCGGCACATCGATCTGGTGCCTTCCTTAAGCACTTTCGGGCACTTCTACATGGGGCTCCGGAGCAAACGCAAGGAGGATCTGAACGAGCTGGAGATGAAGGCATCGGAACGGCCTTTTTCCTTCCGCGACCGCATGGCGCACTACACGCTGAACGTCTCGGATCCCCGCTCCATCGGTCTGGTGGAGGATATGCTTGCGGAGTTTCTGCCGCTCTTCAGCAGTCCGTATTTCAATATCTGCGCCGATGAGACGTATGATCTGGGGCAGGGCAGGAGTGCAAAACTCCTGAAGAAGCTGGGCTCCCGTGAGGCCCTTTACGTCCAGTTCCTGAAAAAGATCATTGCGGCTGTCAGAAAGCACGGGAAACGGGCCATGTTCTGGGGGGACATCATCGCCAGTCAACCGGAACTGATCCGGGAACTTCCCTCCGACACCATCCCGCTGGAGTGGGACTACGGGGCAAACGCTGTACAGCGGGATACCCGGATCATGCAGCAGAGCGGACTGGATTTCTACGTCTGTCCCGGCGTTTCCGGCTGGAACCATTTTCTCAACAACATCCACGTCGCCTCCCTCAATATCGTCAATTATGCGAAGAAAGGCATGAAGTTCGGCGCCAAAGGGATCTTGAATACGGACTGGGGGGATTACGGGCACATCAATTTTCTGGGCCCGTCCTATCACGGCATGGCCCTGGGGGGAGCCTGCGGGTGGAATTTCAAGGCCGCTTCCGGTTTGGCGGCCTTCGATGAAGCCTTTTCCGTGATCGAACTGGGGGACCGCACCGGAGAGATCCTTGCGGCATGGCGGAGTGCCATGGAAAAAACGGTTTTCAGTTACGCCTGGATGGTTCAGCTTTTTGATCCCGGCTGTGATGATATCCGTGAGGCGGTGCGGGAAAAGATCCGCCGGGTCAGGCCCGCCGATGCCAGAGCCGCCATCAAGGCTTTCCGGGACGGCGCGGCGCGGATCCTGCGTGTTTACGCCGGAGCCCGGCCATTGGACCCTCCGGCGCTGGAGGAGATCCTGTGGGGCATCCGTGGAGAGGGGCTCATTCACGAGGTCCTCTCTGCCGTACAGGGGGGCAAAGGGGGCGCCGCACCCGGGGATATTGCAGACCGTCTCCGGCTTTTTGAGGTGGATTTCGCCCGGCTCTGGCACAAACGGAACAAGCCCTCGGAATACTACCGGGTCCGGGAAGTGCTGATGCAAATTGCGGAGTATCTGGATGCGATGGAAAAAAATCAAACCGGTCTCAAAGGTCCCGCCGTTCAGCGGAAAATGAAGAAAACGGCCCCCAGAAGACAGACCCCGGCACACAGGTAGTTCCAGTTCCACTTCTCTCCCATGTAAAAAAGGGCGAAGGGGACGAAGACGGATAACGTGATCACTTCCTGAATGATTTTCAGCTGGGCAAGTGTGAGAGTGGTGTGCCCGATCCGGTTGGCCGGCACCTGCAGGAGATACTCAAAGAGTGCGATGCTCCAGCTTACCAGCGCGGCGGCGTACCACGGCCTTGAGGCAAGATTTTTCAGGTGCCCGTACCATGCGAAAGTCATGAAGACATTGGAGAGAACCAGGAGTCCCACCGTCTGAGCGGCGGGAGGAATATGCGGCAGAAATCCCATTATTCCAGCTCCGATTTGGCTGCCCGGGTCATCAGGTTGTGAAGCGCCTGTTTGGCGGACAGATTTTCATAGAGGATGGCATAGACTTGCCGGGCGATGGGCACTTCCACCGCCGTCCGGCTGGCCAGCGCACAGATGCCTCTGGCCGTGGTCACGCCCTCGGCTACGGACATTCCCATGGACTGCTGGATCTCCGGCAGGGTCTTCCCCCGGCCCAATTCTTCTCCCACATGACGGTTGCGGCTGAATTTACTGCAGCAGGTCACAATCAGATCTCCGATCCCCGCCAGTCCGGCAAAGGTGGAGGGATTGCCGCCCAATGCCGCCCCGAGACGGCTCATTTCCGCAATGGCCCTGGTCATCATGGCGGCTTTCGGGTTGTCGCCCAGATTCATGCCGTCGACAATGCCGGCGGCGATGGCCATGACGTTTTTGATGGCTCCCCCCAGCTGGACCCCGATGGGATCGCCGGAGGTATAGACCCGGAAGTTCTCATTCATCAGCAAAGCCTGCACCAGTTCCGCGCAGCCCGGGACCGAACTGGCCGCCGTGACGGCGGTGGGCACCTGCCGGGAGACTTCCTCAGCGTGGCTGGGGCCGGAGAGGGCCGTGAAGCGGCACTCTCCCAGAATGGAAGAAACGATCTCATCGATCCGCATCCAGCTTCCGTTTTCGATCCCTTTGGCAACGCTCAGGATGGAGTGGCGGTCCGCACGGAAGCCTGGTTTGAACCGGTCAAGAACACTTCGGAGATACTGGGTCGGCGAGGCGATAAGCCACAGGGAACTGCCCTCGACGGCCTTGGCCGGATCGGCTTCAAAGCGGTGTTTCGGATCCAGTTTCACGCCGGGGAGAAAACGGGAATTCTCCCGGGAAGTGCGCATGACTTCCAGATAGTCGGGGAAGGGGCCCCACTGGACCACTTCGTGACCGTTGCGGATAAGCAGCATGGCCAGCGCGGTTCCCCACGCGCCGTCCCCGATGACTGTGATTTTCATGTACTGGAACTCCTTCTGAATTTATGATTCCATAAAATAATGCCTGAACCGCGGAATTGCAAGCCTAATGCAGTCTTTTGTTGACATCGATCCGGCGCTCTTCCGCCAGGGACCGGCTGAGGGCATTGCTCAGATCCCGGGCCATCTTGTCCGCTTCGTCCTCCACAAAAGGGTCTCCGGTCGTGAGAAAGGACTCCCGGACCCGGGCGAGAAAGGGGTGGTGTGTGCGGAAGAGCATGGCGTACTCCTGCCGGATCTTCGGCATGTGCAGTTGAGGCGCCCGGGCTTCCCCAAGCCTGACGGCAAAGCGGTAGTGCCACAGTGCCGTCCAGAACGCACCCTGCCGGGCGAGAGATCTGGCCAGAAAGACGCGGTACAGAATATTCTGCGGCGACTCTTCCATGGCCCGCCGGAAACACGCTTCCGCCTGGATCCAGCGTCCGGATTCAAAGAGATTCTTCCCCTCCCGGAAAGTAAGGAAAACTTCCGTTTTCGCCAGATCCTGCAATAATGTGGCAAGACTGGTTTCCGGGGGGACGTGGTTGCCGACGATGAGTTCCTCCAGAATGTCATCGGCTTCGGTGTCCAGATCCGGAGCATCGTTTGACACGAAGATCACTTCCTGCGATATCAGCGTCCGGTCATAGGCCCGCCGAAGCGCCGGGTCCGAGAGAATGTTGAAGGCCCGTACCAGTTCCTGAAATTCCGCTGTTTTGGACGAATTGTTGTGAAAACGGTCCGGGTGACACGCTTTGGCCCGGGTCCGGTAAGCCTGTTTAAGCGCCTGAAAGGAGCATCCCCGGGTAACCCCAAGCCGCTGATAGTGATCCATGTTTACTCCCTGAATGCACCTACTATACTCCGGAAAACGGTTTTTTGCAATGCAAAATGGATTTTGCAACTTGAAAACCGCCGAACCTGTGGTACAATAACATCTGGAACGCAAAACGGACGGCCCTCCGCAGGTTCATCCTTCGGACCCATCCCCGATTCTGAACGTGCAAGCCTGAATATAAGGAGAACCTGAAATGAGAAAAGTTTTTCTGGCATTTGATCTCGGTGCATCCAGCGGACGCGGGATCCTGGGCGCGGTGGAAGACGGGCATATTACCCTCAAAGAGATCCACCGGTTCGAGAACGGTCCCAAAAACCGGGACGGCGGCCTCTTCTGGGACTATCCGGCTCTCTGCGCCGAATTGAAGAAGGGCGTGGATCTGGCTTTTGCCGAAGAACCGGCCCTTGCCGGGATCGGGCTGGACACCTGGGGGGTGGACTATGTGCTTTTTGACCGCACTTCCGGGCAGATGAAGCGTTTGCCGTACAACTACCGGGACAGCCGCACCGACCGGCAGCTCCCCAAGGTCGAAGAATTGATTTCCAAAGAGGAGCTTTACAAGCGTACCGGCATCCAGTACATGTCCATAAACACCATTTTTCAGCTGGTCGCCCATCTGGAGGAGCATCCGGAAGATTTCCGGAACGCATTCATGCTGCCCATTCCGGACGCCCTGACCTATTTTCTGGGCGGAGCGCCGGTGGCGGACTATACCGAGTGTTCCACCACGGGGCTTTTGGACCCGTACCGCAGACAGTGGGATTTCGAACTGATCGGCAGACTGGGCCTTCCCCGGGACATTTTTCCGGAGATCGTCCAGCCGGGGACCGTCTGCGGTACCCTGAAGCAGGAGTTCGGCCACGGCCCGGTGCCGATCTTCAAAATTGCCAGCCACGACACTGCCAGTGCGGTGGCGGCGGTGCCGGAAACGGCCGGGAATCCGCTGTACATCAGCTGCGGCACCTGGGCGCTTCTGGGGGCGGAAATCGATGAACCCAACACCTCTCCTGAAGCGGCAAAGGCGCCCTTTACCAACGAAGGCGGCACCGATGGGAAGATCCGTTTTCTCACCAATATCATGGGCAGCTGGCTTTTGCAGGAGACCCGGCGTTACTGGCGGGAAAAGGGGCGGACACTTTCCTTTGCGGAAATGGAGACCATGGCCAAGGCGGCGGCACCCTGCAAATATCTTCTGAACCCCTGCGATCCGGTATTTCTGCCGCCGGACGACATGCCGGGGCGGATCCGCCGGTTCTGCAGCGAGCGCGGGCAGGGCGCCATTCCCGATGACGGAGCGCTGCTCCGGGCCATTTACGACTCTCTGGCGCTGGCCTTCGCCAGGGGAGTGGCCGGACTGGAGAAGATCCTGAACACCGCTTATCCGGTGATTCATACGGTGGGCGGAGGAACCAAGGATGGCTTTCTGATGCAGCTGACGGCGGACGCCTCCGGCAAAGCGGTGGAGGCCGGCCCGGTGGAAGCGACCGCCATCGGCAATATTCTGATGCAGGCACGGGGTGCGGGGATCTGCCCGGATGCCAGGACGGCCAGGGAATGGGTCAAAGCATCCTTCCCGGTGAAACGCTTTGAGCCGGACCCGGCTTCCGGCAAGGTTTTTGAAGCCAACCACGGGCGTTTTCTGCACTTCTTTGACTGAAGGGGGACGCGATGACGGAGTACAAGCATACGGACAGCGAAATCGTCCTTGCCGACAATCACAATTTTATCGAAGTGGACTCGTGGCGGGTACTGCGGATTCTGGCGGAGTTTGTGGACAGTTTTGAGTCCCTGAAGGACCTTCCTGTCAAAATGGTGTCGATCTTCGGTTCCGCCAGGGTAAAGAGGGGGACTCCGCTTTACCGGGAAGCGGAGAAACTTGCCCAGCTTCTGGTCAAAGACGGCTACGGCATCATTACCGGCGGCGGCCCCGGCATTATGGGTGCCGCCAATGAAGGTGCCCACAAGGCCGGCGGGATCTCGGTGGGGCTGAATATCGAACTGCCCATGGAGCAGCACCCCAATCCCCACCAGACCAGGAGCCTCTCCTTCCGGTATTTCTTCGTCCGTAAGGTGTGCTTTCTCAAATACACCCTTGGGATCTGTGTCTTCCCCGGAGGCTTCGGGACCATGGACGAACTCTTTGAGACGCTGACCATGATCCAGACCAACAAGATCAACGCCATTCCCGTGGTGCTGGTGGGCAGGAGCTACTGGCAGGGCCTGGCGGACTGGGTCCGCAATACCATGCTTGCCGACGGGCTGATTTCCGCTGCGGAACTGGAACTTATGACCGTGGTGGACAGTGCCGAAGAGGCGCTGGAGTACATCCGGAACTGCCACCGTTACGGTTTCCGGAGGACCGTGGTCGAAGAGTGAGCGGATCCGAAAAACATCTGCGGATTGCATCTCCCCTGGGGTTCTGCAACGGGGTGAGGCGCGCATTGGATACGGTGGAGGCTCTGCTTCAGAAGGGGGCCTCCCCGCTTTTTGTGCTTCATGAGATCGTCCACAACAATTTTGTGGTGGATTCTCTGAAAGCCCGGGGCGTCCGTTTCGCGGATACTCTTGAGGAAGTCCCGGAGGGAGCCGAACTGATACTGAGTGCCCACGGGACTACGGAGGCGATTTTCCGGCAGGCCGCGGCCCGGTGTCATGTGACTGACGCCACCTGTCCCCTTGTCAGCAAAGTCCAGCAGGCGGCGGTGGAGGCGGCTGGAAATGGCGAAAGGGTCATTTTTTTCGGACACCTGGGACACCCGGAGACGGAAGGGGTGCTGGGGCATGTGCCCCCGGGGAGCATGGAGGTTGTGGAGTCTCCGGAGGAACTGGAGAAACTGCCGCCGGACGATGGACGGCAGGTATGCATTTTGAGCCAGACCACGCTGGATGCGGATGAAGTCGCACTCATGACGGAAGTCCTGCGGAAGCGCTTCCGGAAGGTGCGGACAGGCGCAGGGATCTGTTATGCCACCGGTGTGCGTCAGGAGGCGGTCCGGAAGCTGGCGCCAGAGGTCCAGTACATGCTGATACTGGGGTCTCCCAGAAGTTCCAATTCCAACCGTCTCCGGGAGGCTGCGGCCTCCTGCGGGATCCCGGCACGTCTTATTGATTCCCCGGCGGAAATTCCGGAGGAGGAACTTGAAGACGTGACGGAACTGGGCTTAAGCGCCGGCGCCAGTGTTCCGGATGAGCTGATCAAGGCAACGGTTTCCAAACTGAGAGATCTGGGATTCCGGTGATACGAAATTGTCCGGATCATTTTTCCGGAGGCAGCTGAAGCGCAGGGGCGGTGCGCAGCTGCGCGGGATTTTCCGGGAGTTTTTCTTCGCGGACGATGGTCCCGGTACCGTCCCGGCAGTTGATCAGCACCAGACGGGGGGAGTCCTCATTTTTTGCCGAAGCACATCCCAGAAGCAGCAGACAAGTCATCCCCCCGGCAACGGTTTTCCCCAGACGGATGGACGAAAAAAACGCCGCCGCAAATGCGGCAGCGTTCGAGTGATTCAAAACAGCGGCAATCATTTTTTCTTATCGGGGCAGACTGCAGGACACTTGGGCGCCGGCACGGCGATTGCCACAGGATCCTTGGTCGCGGCTTTTGCCGTCATGCTGAGACTGATGTCCGTCAGGTTGATGAGGGCAGCACGGGGCGCCGGCGGCGAGAAATCTTTGATCACCTTCTTCACGATCCTGATCGCGTCCTCTTCCGTGAGGCCGGGGGGCGGAGGCGGGGCGTCCTTCAGAGTTTCCTTTTCGAGTTTGTCAAGATAGATGGGCAGACCGGAGAGGGTCACCGTGTAGTTGGTGGTGGAGAAGAGCCGCAGGAGACCCGATGGATGGGTTTTCTTGGTGATTACGCGGGAAACGGCAACGACATAGTCGCACTTGTTGGAGGCCAGAATCTTGGCAATTGCGTCCGCAGTGGCATCTTCCAGATTGGTACCGGACCCGATGGCGGAAACCCGGGCGGTACCGGCCTTGTAAACCGGACGGAAAACATCCCGGGAAGACTTGAACAGCGGCTTGGAATATTCCACAGCTTCAGGCGTGACGGAGGTCCCGGTGGCATGGGAGGGTTCAATGCATGACGGGTCTCCCTCGATGGGGGAAGTGCACATCTGGCATCCGGCGAAGATCATCACCGAAGCTGCAGCCATTGCGCTCATTGCAATACGTTTCATTTTTCAATCCCTTCCTTTGTTTTTGTTTTTCGGGACGACGCCCCGGATCCTCTCTTGAAATTTGCAGAGGGCCCGAAAAAACTTGTTCCGACTGCAAAAGTACCGGATCACCCGCCAATATAGGGCCTTAATCCGGAAAAAGCAAACCGCTTTCACAGGTATCTTGCATTTTTCCGGGGTATCCCGTCTCCGGCGTCGGCTTATATCCGGATTTTCTTCCCCGGCACCCGTGATCATGGCTTGAAAAAAACACTTTTGCGGGGTATATTACTGTAATTATATTTTTGCGGTCAACATCCCAAAAAAAGGAGAAAAATATGAATTGGTCACTGTTGCTGGACGGGCTTCAGCTGCTCGTCTTCGGGATGGGGATGGTGTATGCCTTCCTCATCGTCATGATCGTGCTGATGTACATCCTTGCCAAAGTTCTGGCGCCCTTTGGTGCGAAATTTGATGCGCTGAAGGCGCCGGCGGCTCCGGCCCAACCCGCCGCCCGGGCTTCCGATGATGCCTCCATCGCCGCTGCCGCCGCAGCAGCAGTGGATTTCTTCCGCAAAAAGTAACAAACATTTACATAATCAAAAAAAATCGGAGTTTGAAAAAAATGAAAAAAATCAAGTTCATGGACTGTTCTTTCCGGGATGGATTCCAGTCCTGCATCGGTGCCCGCGCCAAGACGGAAGATTTCGCCCCCGCGCTGGAAGCTGCGGCCAAGGCCGGCATTTCCCACATCGAAATCGGCGGCGGTGCCCGTTTCCAGAGCCTCTTCTTTTACACGCAGGAGAATGCTTTTGAGGAAATGGACAAGTGGCGGGAAATCGTTGGGAAGGAGGTCAATCTGCAGACGCTCTCCCGGGGCGTCAATGTGGTGGGCCTTTCCAGCCAGTCCAGCGATATCATCGACCTCCACGCCAAACTCTTCAAAAAGCACGGCATTACCACCATCCGCAACTTCGA
>DCGO01000043.1:9688-15870 GCA_002314605.1 Lentisphaeria bacterium UBA1776
CTGAAACATCAGGTCACCGTGACCATGATGGGGCTGGCCCCGAACCTCCATGAGGACTACGCCCACACTCCGAAATTCTACATCGACCGTCTGAACGAGATCATTGCCAGCGGCATCCCCTTTGACTCCCTTGCCTTCAAGGATGCTTCCGGCACTTCCCGTCCCGCCACGGTCTATGAAACGGTCAAACAGGCCCGGGCCATCCTGGACTCCACCTTCGGGAAGGGGACCAGGGAGATCCAGTTCCATACCCACGATACTGCCGGCGGCGCCATTGCCTGCAACCTGGCGGCCATCCGCGGCGGTGCGGATGTGATCGACCTGGCCATGGCCCCGCTTTCCGGCGGTACCTGCGAGGCGGATATTCTGGCCATGTTCCATGTCCTTGACGGCGACCCGGATTACACGCTGGACATCAATCCCGAAAAGGTCCTCGGTGTGGAAAAGATCTTCAAGAAGTGCATGGACAAGTACTTCATGCCGCCGGAATCCATGCAAGTCTCTCCCGAGATCATTTTCTCCCCCATGCCCGGCGGGGCCCTTACTGCCAACACTCAGATGATGCGGGACAACAACTGCCTCGACAAGTATGATCTGGCCATTGAGGAGATGCGCGAGGTCGTGGCCCGGGGCGGGTTCGGCACCTCCGTGACCCCGGTCTCCCAGTTCTATTTTCAGCAGGCTTTCCGCAATGCCGTGATGGGCAAGAATGCCGACGGTTCCTGGAAGATGGACCCGAAGGGTTACGGCAAGATGGTCCTCGGCTATTTCGGCAAGACTCCCGTGGAGCCGGATCCGGTCCTCGTCAATTGGGCCCGGGAACAGCTGGGCATGGAGCCCACCACCAAGAGCGTGGTGGAGATCAACGATGCCAACCCCGAGCTGGGGATCAAATTCAATACCGAACTCCTGAAGAAGAACGGGCTTGAAGTGACCGAGGAAAACATCTTCATCGCCGCCGCCTGCGGCGAAAAGGGGATCAACTTCCTGAAGGGTGACAAGCCCATGGGCATCCGCTACAAGGAAGCGGAAAAACCGGCGGTCAAGGCGGGGAACAAGGGTGTTTACACTGCCACCGTGGACGGCAGGGCCGTGGCGGTGGAGGTTGCTGTTGATGGCAAGAGCTATACAGCCAAGGTGAACGGCAAGAGCTACAACGTGGCCGTTGCCGAAGGCGCCGCCGCTCCGGCGACCAAGGCGGCGGGTGCGTCCTCCGGCGCAGCCTCCGACCTTACCAGCCCCCTTCCGGGCACGGTGATGAAAATTGTTGCCGCCGAAGGTGCGGATGTTGCCGCCGGGGAGACGATCCTCGTCCTGGAAGCCATGAAGATGGAAACTGAGATCAAGGCGGAAAAAGCCGGCCGGGTCGCCCAGATCCTTGTCGCCCAGGGGGCGGTGGTCGCCGCCGGTGATGTGCTGGCCAAGATCGAGGAGAAGTAAGATGAAGTTTTCAGCGATTTTTACAGCCGCGCTGCTGGCCTTCGGGCTGACCGTGTCGGCGGCGCCGGAGGTGAAGGCTCCGGCCGATAAAAAAGCGGCGGCCCAAAAGGTCTGTCCCCAGGCCGGGTGTCCGAAGAGTGATTGTTCGAAGTGCCCGAAGGGCAGGGTGCCCTGCGCCAAATGTGCCAAGTGCCCGAAGTGCCCGAAGACGGCGAAGGGTGCTGCATTTTCCAAGTACGGCGATGACGTGTTTCAGATGCGGCGCCTGCCCAACGGGAATTACGGTCTCTATTATGTCTGGCCCAAAAAGGCGGTGGTTTACAGCAATCACCTGACGGCCGGCAAGCTTCTGAAGCCGGGTACCGACATGATCACCCTCATGCCCTCCGGCCGCAGCAAGGGCAAGTTCAAGAGCATGGGGGATTTCAAGATCATCCGCCTCGGCGAAAAGGTTTACAACTCCTCCGTGATCGGCGGAGATAACAGCGATGTTTTTCTTGCGGAACTGGCGGATGTCCTCATCACCCACGATTCCGTTTCCAATACCAGCGCCAAGGGGAAACTCTCCGGCTGGGGTGAGTCCTTCCGGGGCCTGTGGGAAAGTACGGGTCTCTACGACATCATTGCCCAGTGCAATCACAATTTCGGCGACACCTGGCTTCTGGGTCTGGGCCGGGTGGTGATGATGCTGGTGGCGCTGGTGCTGATCTATCTGGCCATTGTGAAGGAGTTTGAGCCCCTGCTGCTGCTCCCCATCGGTTTCGGCGCACTGCTGGCCAACATCCCGGTTGCGGACATTTCCGGACCGGACGGTCTTCAGGGACTGGTCTATAACGTGGGGATTGAGTCCGGGGTCTTCCCGCTCCTCATCTTCCTCGGGGTAGGCGCCATGACGGACTTCGGTCCCCTGCTGGCGAACCCGAAGACCGCGCTTTTGGGCGGTGCCGCCCAGCTGGGTATTTTCACGGCGCTCATCGGGGCGCTGGTGCTTTCCATGCTCAATATCGGGATCGACTTTGACCTCAAGGACGCGGCCAGCATCGGTATTATCGGCGGTGCGGACGGCCCGACGTCCATTTTCCTCACCAGCCGGCTTTCGCCGAAACTTCTGGGGGCCGTGGCGGTGGCGGCGTACAGCTATATGGCGCTGGTGCCCATCATTCAGCCGCCCATCATGAAACTTCTGACCACGGAAGCAGAGCGGAAGATCAAGATGAAACAGCTCCGTCCGGTCTCCAGGCTGGAGAAGATCTGTTTCCCGCTGATGATCACTCTTCTCTGCGCCTTCCTGCTGCCGGATGCCGGGCCCCTTATCGGGATGCTGATGTTCGGCAACCTCATGCGGGAGTGCGGTGTGGTGGAGCGGTTGAACCAGACGGCGCAGAATGCCCTCATCAACATCGTCACCATTTTCCTCGGTGTGGCGGTGGGGTCGAAACTTTCTGCGGACAGTTTCCTGTCGCTGCAGACGCTGGGAATTCTGGTGCTGGGCTGCATCGCCTTCTGCATCGGGACTGCCGGCGGCGTGATCTTCGCGAAGATCATGAACTGGTTTTCCAAGGAAGGCATCAATCCCCTCATCGGCGCGGCCGGTGTGTCGGCGGTGCCCATGGCCGCCCGGGTGGTGAACAAGGTCGGGCTGGAGGCCGATCCCCACAACTTCCTCCTGATGCACGCTATGGGGCCCAATGTCTCCGGCGTGATCGGTTCGGCGGTGGCGGCGGGCGTGCTGTTGAAAATGCTGGGTTCTCTGTGAGTTTCCGGTACTGTTAACAACTGCGGGCCGTCCGTACCGGAAAACCGGTGCCGGCGGCTCGTTTGTCTATGGTGCGATCATGAATTTCATCACACGGGCGATCCGCAATCAGCAGAAACTGCCCACATGGCTTTTCTGGCTGCCAGTGCAGCTTCTGAAATTTCTGCTGCTGTTTTACCGGGTGAAAATAGTGGATCCCCACGACTACATTTCGACCAAACGAGGAGCGGTGGTGCTGATGTGGCACAACCGGCTGCTTTTTTTTGCGGCGCTTTTTCCGAAAGCCGCCCGGCTCCGGACCAGGGCGGTGGTCAGTGCCTCCCGGGACGGACAGTATGTGGTGGATATCATCCACTTTTTCGGCATGGATGGCATCCGGGGATCTTCCAGTAAAAAGGGCGCCAATGCTCTCCGGGGAGCACTGGAAGCCATCCGGGAGGGGTACCATGTGGCCTTTACGCCGGACGGCCCCAGGGGCCCTCGTTATGAGCTGAAGCCCGGTCCGGTCATCGTGGCATCCATGACCGGTGCGGAAGTGATTCCCATGTGCATCAATGCCAGCAGTTGCTGGAGCTGTCACAGCTGGGACGGATTCCAGATCCCGAAACCTTTTTCGACCCTGACACTGATTCTCGGGGAATCCACCACCGTTCCCCCGAATCTGGATGAGGAGGGGATCGAGCGGGAACGGCAGCGGATCCAGGCGCTGCAGATGGCCCTTACCCGGGATCCGGAAGCATGAAGTTCCGTCTGGAAAATTTTGAACCGTATTTTCTGGAGCTGATCGGCGGCGGACGCAGGAAGCCCTTTGACCACTTTCTTCTCGCCATTCTGCTGCTGGCCAGCCGGTTTTACCGGACGGTGGTCCAGTTTCGCATGTGGCTTTACGACAAGCGGGTGATCCGCAACCATGCGCTGGGGTGTCTGGTGGTGAGCATCGGCAACCTTTCCTGCGGCGGTACCGGCAAGACCCCGGTGGTGGAGGTCTTTGCCAAAACTTTGAGCGCCCAGGGGCGGCGGGTGGCGATTTTGAGCCGGGGCTACCGGAGCAAGAAACACTCTCTCTGGTTCAAACTGGCCCACATGTTCAGCCAGCAGAAGCTGGAGATCCCGCCGAAGATCGTCTCCGACGGCCGGAATTTGCTGATGGACTCCATGTACGCCGGGGACGAACCCTACATGCTGGCCACCAATCTCAAGGATGTGGCGGTCATCGTGGACAAGGACCGGGTCAAATCCGGGCTTTTTGCCATCGCCAACTACCGTACCGACGTGCTGATCCTGGACGACGGGTTCCAGTATCTCATGCTGAAATCCCACATCAATATCGTGCTGGTGGATTCCACGGATCCCTTTGGGAACGGCCATGTGCTGCCCCGGGGGATCCTGCGGGAACCGATCAAGAATATCCGTCGGGCGGATTATATATTTCTCTCCAAATCCGACGGTCGTCCCAGTCTGCATCATTTGAAGTCTTTTCTGCATCGTCACAACCGCCGTGCAGAGATCATTGAGTGCTGTCATCAGCCCAAGTACATTGAGCGGGTTTACGCCCGGGGAGAGCGGCTTTCTCTGGAACGGCTGAAAGGGGCCAAAGTTGCAGCTCTTTCGGCGATTGCCGTACCGGCAAGTTTCGAACGTTTTCTGACGAGCCTCGGTGCGGAACTTGTGGCCCGGAAATCCTACGCGGACCATCACCGTTATACCCAGCAGGAGATCATTGATTTCATCAATGAGGCCAAGGCGGCGGGAGCGGAGCTCATCATGACCACGGAAAAGGACGCGGTCCGTATTCCGAAGCTGGACCGCCGGGATGTCCCTCTTTTTTTCCTTCGGGTGGAGATCAATATCCTGAGCGGCCGTGAAAGTTTTGATCAGTGTATTTCCCGTATCTGTTTTCTGTAAAAGTGAGCCGATTTCAAAAGTTTTGGCTCTTGATCATTGTCAACTTGTTTTTTGTGTGTCAAAACCGTTTTGATACTATTTCTAAATCAGACATAGACAAATGAAAAATGTGTGCTATATTACACTATCAAACCCAAGAGGAGATAGTATAGATGAAACACATTCTGAGCATAGCTGAACTTGAGATTAAGGTAAAAAAGGCAGATACGATAGAACAGTATAGGCGGTGGCAGGTTATTCTGCTGCGTGCGAAGGAGCCGGAAATGAGCGTGAAAAAGGTCGCTGAGCTCTGTCAGGTGGCCTATAAAACAGTCACACAGTGGTGCTGGTTTTATCGCACTGGAGGCGCTGAAAAATTACTGTTGTCAGGTCGCGGAGGACGTTATCACAGTCTGATGAGTGAGCAAGCTGAGACTGAAATGCTGAAGACTTTGCAGGAAAAAGCTCAAGCAGGACATGTTGTGACGGCATTATCCGTAAAAAAAGCGGCAGAAAAAATTCTTGGACGCCCGGTGAATAAAGACTATGCCTATAATGTTCTGCATCGTCACAACTGGCGCAAAGTCATGCCTCATACCTACCATCCCAAAGGAAACAAAGAAGTCCGCGAGGCTTTTAAAAAAACTACCCGAATTTTCTGGATTCCGCCAAGCATGAGCTTGGACTGACCAAACAGAATGATTGCGATGTATATTTCCAGGATGAAGGTATTTTCGGCAGGATGTCCAATCCTGTGGGGTGCTGGGCCCCGAAAGGATCGCGTCCGTATTTGCCGTTGCAGCGCATGAGAGAATACGAAATAAGGGTCTATTTCCGGTCGGCAGTTTTTGCAGCTGAAATAACTGCTCATTTTTCCGACCTTTCTTCGTTGATGAGGTTAATATACTCCTTGGTGAGAGATTTTGAAAGTCCTGTGGCATAGGAAATTTTCTCAATTTCCCATCCTGAGCTCAAACAGGTATAAACCCGTTTGAAATCGTTGACGTATCTGGTGACGGCTTCGGGGGAATGATTGGTTTCACGGGCCGTTGCCTCAATCGTCTTCCCTTCCCGCAGACATTTGATGCAGATGATTTTTTTA
>DCGO01000073.1 GCA_002314605.1 Lentisphaeria bacterium UBA1776
ACAAAATTTCGGACAATAACAAAACATTAGGAATCTACAATGACACACATACCACATGGGCAGACTTCAGATTTGACTTTGCCATCGTTTCAAGAATCTTTGGCACAATATTTATCCCGGAAAAATTTTTCTTATGACCACGATAAATGGCTGTTCATCCCCGATTTTTATACAGAATATCGGTATATTTTGGGAACAAAAGGGGAAAAACCTTTAATCACGATTGGAATCAATCCATCAACGGCTGCACCGGAATCATTAGATAACACGCTAAAATCCGTAGAGAGAATCGCCGCAAATAATGGCTTCGATAGTTTCATCATGTTCAATGTATATGCTCAGAGAGCAACAGATCCGAAAAATATGGAATCCGAGTTCAACGAAGCACTCCATATTGAAAACATGTCTGCTTTTGAGTATGTCCTGTCTCTTTCAGAGAAGCCGTCTGTCTGGGCAGCATGGGGAACAAATATTAAAAGGCAACCATACTTAATGCATTGTCTTGCGGATATGATCAAAATAGGAATGGCGCACAAAACGCAGTGGTTTACATGCGGAGCACGATCCCGTATTGGAAAACATCCGCATCATCCTTTATATTTGTCGAAAAACTCTCGTTTAGACCATTTCGACCCGCTCAAATATCTCTCTTCCTTACAGTAAATTTGACGATCCTCATAAGTCAATGGTGCGGGCAGAATGATTTCGTGTTCCGCCAGAAAATCGTGATTTCACAGGAAGCAATATCTGCCCTCTGAATCAAAAACTCAAAATAATGCTTTTTTCCGATTGCGGAAACAGGAAAGTCAACAGACCACTGTAAAACGCACGATCGGAATGCTCTGCAGGAAATCCGACTCAGAACCTTTTTTCGCGGAACAAGGGATGCGTACACGCATCAGCTCTTCACCAGTTCTTTCCGGCAGGCTCTCCCGGCAGGGATCATCAGCGGAAGCATCAGGAAAAACAGGATCGCTGCCACGGCAAAAATATTCCGTACACTGCCGAACCACACAATGCTGCCGCTGATGAAACTGCACAAAATCCCTCCCGCCTGACTCATACTGCTGGTCCAGCCGAAATAGGTCCCCCGCATTTCGGGCCGGATGATTTTCGTCAGCATGAGCTGAAGAATGGGCTGCAGCCCCCCCGCAAAAAAGAAAACGAGAAAACGGCACACAATAAACATCCCGATACAGCAGGAATAAGCCTGAGCCACCCCGGCGAGTCCGCTGAAGACCAAAACCGGAACGATCAGTTTCCAGGGCGAAAAACGGTCACAGAGATGCCCGGCCAGAAGACCGGAGAACACCCCGCCCAGCGCCGCCGCCGCGCTGACGATCCCGGTAAAAAATGCCGCCCCGGCTTCTCCGTGAACAAGTTCCACCTGCATCGCCACAAACGGCTGTTCGATGCGGCGTGCGATCCCCATCAGGAGAAACATCAGCATAAGCCACAGAATCCCCGGCGTTGCCAGCGAGGAAATGCTCTGTCTGGTTTTTGCCGTTTTTGACACAGGACGGACAAAATGCTCCCCGACAAAACAGTGAACCAGAAGACCGCTGAAAAGATACACCGCCCCGCAGGTCAGAAATGCCGCCGTGTAACTGAAATAATGGACGATCAGTCCTCCCGCCAGATACCCGGCCATCGTCCCGCTCCAGACGGCGGTGCTCAAAGTGCCGAGAACAAAGCCGTGTTTTTCCGCAGGCGTGGTGGTGACCAGCAGCGTCTGCGCAGGATTGACCGTCCCGGAAAAAAAGGAGCAGACAAAGCGGATGGAGAGAAGCACCCAGAAATTGGGCGCAAAAACCAGCATGGGATAAAACAATGCCGCCGCATAACTGGCCCGGAGCAGCATGCGTTTCCGTCCGAAGCGGTCCGCCAGGATCCCCCAGAACACCGATGCAATGCAGAGACTGACCATACCGGCAAGGTAATAGAGCGATACATAAAACCCCCGGAGCTGGTCATCGGCAATATGCAGATTATCTTTCAGCAGCAGCGGGATGAAGGGCATGCAGCACCCGAAGCCGATCATGGCGAAAAATTGTGAAAGCCATACAAAGAAGAGATTCCTCTTCCAGTTTACGGCTGACACCATTGAACCGATACCCGGCATATCACAGAGATTCCTTCATTCCTGTTTGCAAGACAGCCTGGAGACATCCGGGGGGCATCCCGTTTTTCCGGTATTCCGATCCCCGGTCCCGTTAATATACCATGCCCCGGCAGAATTTTCAATTTCCCCCCCGCCTTGTTCATCCGGCAGGATTTCCCCGATTTATCAAGCCATTGAGCTTGACAAAATCTGCGGAGGTATGTATATTCTCCACATAATCAGGATGAGAACAGAGGGATCCCCCGGCGGCAGGGAGGATCACCCTCAAAGGAGAAAAAATAATGCTGATCCGTATTCTGTTTTTTTTCGTGGCCGGACTCCTGAAACTCCGTTACCGCATCCGGCTTCACGGTCTGGAAACGATCCCCCGGAAAAACGCCAAGGGCATCCTCTTTCTTCCCAATCACCCGGCCATGGTGGATCCCCCCATTGTCGGCAGTGTACTGGTTCCCCGCTTCCGCCCGTGGATCCTGGTCAATGCGGCCCAGGTCCAGGCTACCGTCCTGAAATACGCCGTCAACTGCCTGAAACTTCTGCCGGTCCCGGATGTGGGAGTATTCGGGCGGGATGCCATGGCTCTGGTCGAAAAAAAAATCACCGCCTGCGCCGAGGCCCTGGACCGGGGGGAAAATGTGCTGATCTATCCGGCCGGACACACCTATCACTGCCGTTACGAGGATCTGAAGGGCAATATGGGAGTACACCTCCTGCTCAAACAGTGTCCCGATACACGGGTGGTGCTGCTCCGCACAGTGGGACTCTGGGGAAGTTCCTTCAGCAAAAGTTCCGGCGGGGACCCCGAATTCCGGGATACGATCCTCGCAAACATCCGGCATCTGCTGGAAAATCTGATCTTTTTCGGTCCCCGGCGGCATGTGGACATCACCTTTTACGAGGCCTCCGACATCCCCCGCAGCGGTACCAAGGAAGAGTTGAACCGCTATCTTGAAAATTTCTACAATCAGGTGGCTCCGGGCAATACTTATGTACCCTACACCTGGTGGGAGCGCGGTGGTGTGCGCGTCCTCCCGGAGCCGACCGGTGATGAGGAAGCGGATGTTTCCTGCGTTCCGCCGGAGATCCGGGAAAAGGTCCTCGCCAAACTGCGGGAAACTGCATCCGTAAATGAAGTCAACGACCGGGACCTGCTGGGGGCCGACCTGGGGATGGACAGTCTTATGATCTATGAACTCTCCGTCTGGATTCAGCAGGAATTCGGCGAGAATGTCTCATCGCCGGACACCCTCCGCCGGGCGGAGGATGTCATGCTGGGAGCCATGGGACTGAAGAAAACAAGACTGACCCTGAACCCGGTTCCGCCGGAATGGTTTCAGCCGCCGAACGACGCCATTGTGAAAATCCCGGAAGGATGCGGCAAAATCACGGAAACGTTTCTGTACTGGGCTGCCCGGAATCCGGATTATCCGATCCTGGCGGATCAGACGGTGGGGATTCTCTCCAACCGAAAAATCATTCTGGTGATCATGGTGCTGCAGAAAACCTTCGCCGGACTTCCCGGGGAGCGGGTGGGGATCATCATGCCGGCGTGTGCACCCTTTTTCCTGATCTACATGGCACTGCTTTTTGCCGGCAAAACGCCGGTCCTCCTGAACTGGACCTCCGGCTCCCGCAATATGGCAAGCTGCGTACGGAAAGCCGGGCTTCAGGCGACCATTTCGTCCAAACGGGTGATTACGGAGCTGGAGTCCCGCGGCATTGATTTTTCCGGGATCCGGGAAAAAATGGTCTTTTTGGAAGATATCACCCAAAACATCTCCCCCTTCAGAAAGCTGCTGTCGCTCTTCCGCGCCCGGTTCTGCTGGCGGGTCCTCCGGTCGGCCAGGGTGTCGGAAACGGCGGCGGTCCTTTTTACCAGCGGGTCCGAAAGCGAGCCGAAAGCCGTGCCTCTTACCCACCGGAACTGCATGGCGGATCTCGACAGCACGGTCAGATCGCTGAATCTGCACCGGGACAACTGCATTCTCGGGATGCTGCCGCCCTTTCACTCCTTCGGGCTGCTGATCGGCGCCATGGCCCCGG
This sequence comes from Lentisphaeria bacterium UBA1776, assembly GCA_002314605.1. Classification (GTDB taxonomy): domain Bacteria; phylum Verrucomicrobiota; class Lentisphaeria; order Victivallales; family Victivallaceae; genus UBA1776. The sequence goes on from DCGO01000073.1 coordinate 4,163, forward strand.
CGGCGGGCAACGTACAGATCGTCTTCCACCCCAATCCCACCGAGGGAGCGGTTCTATCCAGGCTCATCGCAGCCTACCGCGCCACCATGATCGTGGGGACCCCCACCTTTGCGGGGGGGATCCTGAGCCGGGGCACGGCGGAGGAATTGAAATCCGTCCGTCTGATCATCACAGGGGCGGAAAAGTGCCCGCAGAAAGTGCTGGACCTGTGCCGGGAACGGTGTCCGCAAGCGTGTTTTCTGGAGGGCTACGGCATTACCGAATGCAGTCCCATTGTGGCGCTCAATACGCCGGGGGCCTCCAAACCCGGCACCATCGGGCGGATCCTGACATGTCTTGACTGGAAAATCTGCGATGAATCCGGGGCCGTGCTGCCGCCGGGGAAAACCGGGATGCTCTTTGTTTCCGGGCCATCGGTATTTGAGGGGTATCTTGCCTATGACGGTCCGTCGCCCTTTGAGGAAAAGGACGGCCGGAAATGGTATCGCACGGGAGATCTGGCGGAGGCGGATGAAGATGGCTTCATCACCTTCAGGGGGCGGCTCAGGCGTTTCATCAAAGTCGCCGGAGAAATGGTTTCGCTTCCGGCAGTGGAAGAAGTGCTGCAGAAGCGTTTCCCGAAGGAAAAGGATGCAGTTTCTCTGGCCGTGGAAGCCGGAGGAACTGACGATGCCCCGGAGATCGTCCTTTTTGCAACATTTGCAATTGATAAAAAAGAGGCGAACCGGGCCATCCGGGAGGCAGGCTTCTCACCGATCCACTATATCGTGGAAACGGTGCAGCTGGAGGAGATCCCCCTCCTCGGCACCGGCAAGACCGACTACCGGAAGCTGAAAAAAATGGCCGGAGAGATGCGGAAGTGAGTCACTTCCGGAATGAACGGATCCGCCAGAGCGTTTTCTGAAAAACGCCTTTCCAGCCGTATTCCTGTACCTTGAGAGCAAGACGAATCAGAAGTTTTCCCGCCGATTCCAGTCCGGAACCGGAATTCCGGTGAAAGAGGTAGATGTTTCTTGCCAGAGCAAGGATTGCCGGATCGTCCCCGCCCTGCCCGGTCAAAGCGTTCAGAACTGCCGCAGGATATCGCTCGAAAAAACGCTCCAGCATTTCCGTATCGCGGCCGGCAATGCCGCTGGAAAGGATTTCCCAAACAAATTTGCGGAACCTGGTCCGCATTTTTTTCTGTTCCGGAGATCCCGGCGGCAAGAGCTTTACGGCTTCCTCAAAAAAACGGCAGTGGGGGATCCCCCAGCGCCTGTAAAACGCATGACGGTCCCGATCCAGCCCCGCAAAGATCCCCCCGTCATGCTTCCGGTAAACGGCCATCACATCGGGAATAAAGCCGACTTTCCCGTTTCTGAGGAACAGCAGATGGTTGTACCAGTCCCCCGGCATAATGTCCGGCGGATAATTTCTGTACAGCTCTTTCCCTGAACAGAAGGTCCGGTACATGACGGAGGCCGTTACGATCATATTGTGATCCGCGAGACATTCCGCACCGGCAAGATTTCCGGTAAAATACTCCTTGATCTCCGCTTCGGACGGGGTGACTTCATCGGGCTTGTCCTGCCCCTCGTAATGGACCTTGGCCCGGTGAAAGCAGACATTGCACTCCGGGTGGCTTTCCATAAAATCCACCTGCTTCCGGAGTTTCAGGGGGTCGCTCCAGCAGTCATCTCCTTCGCAGACAGCCAGGTATTTCACCCCGGGCATATTCTCCGCAACGCGCATGGAGTTCCCCATGGGGCCCAGATTTTCCGGATGATTGAGGACCCGGAAGAGATGGGGATAACGCTGCTGATAGTCGTTCAGGATCTTTTCCGTACCGTCCGGCGAGTGGTCGTTGCCGATGACCACAATAAAGGGGAAACCGGTCTTCTGACGGACAAACCCGTCCAGCGTATCCGGCAGAAAACGGGCATGATTGTAGGTAATGCAGCTGACACCGACCAGATATTCCGGGCTGTTCATTCTTTTGTTTCCTTGTTTTTCCGTCCTTTATTTTAGCATCTTTTCCGGTTTTTTCAACCGGGGAACAGACTCCGGACGCCGGGAAGGCGGATGCATCTTGACTTTTTTTCCCCCTGTGCTATATTACAGAGAACAGTTGTTGAACTCTTTGAAGTAAAGTTTCTGCGGGTGCCGATCCATTGATTTCTGAAAAGGTTCAGATCAGGGTAATTTGAAGAATGAACGGAAAAAAGATCTATGTAACCAGTCCGTCGCTCCCTGATCTGGACGAATTCATTCCTTATCTGAGGGAAATCTGGGAGAGTAAGTGGCTGACCAACAATGGCGGATTTCATCAGCGTTTCGAGAACCTTCTGGCGGAATACCTCGGGGTCCCGTATGTAAGCCTCTTCACCAACGGCATGATGGCGCTGCAGATCGGCATGCAGGCGCTCCGCATTACCGGAGAAGTCATCACCACTCCTTTCACCTTTGCGGCCACCACCCATGCGATCCACTGGAACAGCTGCAAGCCGGTTTTCTGCGATATTGAGCCGGAAACCTGTACCATGGACCCGGACAAGGTTGAGGCGCTCATCACCCCGCAGACCACGGCCCTGATGCCGGTGCATGTTTACGGCAACCCGTGTCATCACGAAAAACTGCAGAAAATTGCGGTCACCTACGGGCTGAAGCTCTTTTACGATGCGGCCCACGCCTTCGGGGTGAAGCAGGACGGGATTTCGATCTGCGGCCGGGGGGACCTGGCTATGCTGAGTTTTCATGCGACCAAGGTTTTCAATACTTTTGAGGGCGGAGCACTGGTGACCCGGGATCCGGCCATGAAAAAGCGCATTGATTTTCTGAAGAACTTCGGGTTTGCCGATGAGGTGACGGTGGTGGCGCCGGGGTCCAACGGCAAGATGGATGAATTCCGGGCGGCGCTGGGGATCCTGAATCTGCGCAAGGTGGAGGAAGGGATCGCACGGCGGGAGGCGGTGGCCGGGCGGTACCGGGAGGCCTTGCAGGGGGTTCCCGGCATCACCGTGCCGCAGGATATCGCGGGGGTGCGTCACAATTACGCATATTTTCCGGTGCGGATCCATGCCGGGGAATACGGGATGACGCGGGATGAGCTGTACGAAAAACTGAAGAAGGACGGCATTATGAGCCGGCGGTATTTCTATCCATTGTGCAGCAGTTTTCCGACGTACCGGGGGCTCCCCAGTGCAAGGCCGGAAAATCTGCCTGTTGCCAATGAAGTTGCCGGAGAGATCCTGTGTCTTCCCATCTACGCGGACCTGACGGAGGAAGAACAGGAAAAGGTTATTGACGGAATCGTTGAGCAATGAAAAAAGCACTGCTGCTGTGTGCAAGCCATAATGACCTCGGATTGATCCGCAGTCTGCGGAAACTCGGATTCTATATTATCGCGACCGGCAATCTTCCCGGACTTCCCGGAGAAAAATATGTTGACCGGTACATACAGCAGGATTACTCTGACCGCCACGCCGTTCTGGAACTTGCCAGGCGGGAAAAAGTGGACGCGATCTGCCAATGCTGTAACGATTTCGGTGTCTATACAGCGTCCTTTGTCGCCGAACAGCTGGAACTCCCCGGATACGACAGTTATGCGACAACACTGCTGCTGCACAACAAGGATCAGTTCAAAAAATTTGCGTATGAAAACCATCTGCCCTGTGTGGAATCCTTTGCATTCACCGCCCCCGAGGCGGCGCTGGAGTTTTGCCGGTCGGCCCGTTTTCCGCTGATCGTAAAACCGACAGATGCCAGTGCCGGCAACGGGATTTCAAAAATTTCATCCATGGAAGAGGCGGAACGGGCCGTTCTGAATGCATTTTCCGTATCACGCGGAAAAAAAATCGTGCTGGAACGGTACATTCAGGGGACGCAGCACGGATTCTGCACTTTTCTCGTCCATCAGAAAGTGATTGCGTACTGCAGCAACAACGAGTACAGTTTTCTGAATCCCTACCGGGTGGAAATAGACACCTGGCCGGCGGATCAGGACGCTGCCGTCCGGAATACTCTGATCGACGCCATCGAAAAGACCGCAGGACTGCTGGATTTGAAAGACGGGATTTTTCATCTGCAGTATATTCTTGAAAACGGGAAACCCTATATCATCGAAGTGATGCGCCGTGTACTGGGGAACATGTATGGTATTCCGGCACAGATGGTGTCCGGCTTTGACTGGGATTACTGGGAAACAAGAGCAAAATGCGGTCTTTCCTGCAGACATGCGCCATCGGCCCTTGTCCAGGAAGGTTTTTTTGCGTACAAGACGGTTTTGGCCCCGAGAAACGGCACCGTCCGTTCCATCAGGATTCCGGATGAATATCGCCATTATGTCTGGGATTCGTTTCTTCTCAGACAGCAGGGAGATGTCATTACCCGATATCAGTCGGAACCGGTCGGATTTCTTTTCATGATGTTTTCCTCTCCGGAGAAAATGAAGGATCTTCTTATCAATCGTTATCGGAACGATATGGTTGACGTTGTCGGGTGAATCGAAAAATGAACGACTCATTTATAAAAAAAATTGAAGCACGCGAAAACGAGTTTCATGCAGCATTGCGGAATATATCATCCCCGGGAAAAAACCTTTATATTTTCGGATTCGGTTTCGGGGCACGCCAAGTTGTTTTTCTTTTACAAAAATGGAACATTGATTTTGCTGGATACGCAGTAAACCGCACCTATTATTACACCGCAGAAAAACTTTTCTGCATAGAAGATGTTCTGGAAAAAGCAGAAGATCATTCAGTAAATCTGATCATAGCATTCAAAGGTTATCACCCTGATGTTTTTAAAAATGAGCAGCATAAAATATCAAAGATCATTGACATGGATTGTTTTGCCGGCATGACCCACTATGACGGTGAAATTCTGTTTTCATTTCAGTGGCTCCAACACCATACAGACTTTCTTGAAAACTTCTATTCCAGTCTGGCAGATGATCTTTCACGGAGGACTTTGGTTGCCTATTGCAATCAAAAGATCAGTATGAATTATAAATATCTTTCCGGATTGCAGCAGAAAAATCAATATTTCGATTCAGATATCATTTCCTTCTCTGAGCATGAAATATTTGTGGATTGCGGTGCATATATCGGGGACTCCGCATTAGCATTTATAGAGGCTCTGAAAAAACAGAAACTCAATTCGTATGACAGAATTATCTCTATTGAGCCATGTGCAGAAAACTTTGAAAAGATGAAAAAACTTGAACTCCACGGACATCAATGCCTATGCGAAGGCGTGTCCAACTGCAAAAAAAGGGTTTATTTTTGTGAAGAAAAAGACAGCAGTTCTGTTTCAAGGGGAGATTCTGGAAGCTGTTCCATTGAAGTGGATACCATTGACAATATTCTTGACGGGACCAGCGCTACCATCATAAAAATGGATGTTGAGGGAGAAGAATTGCATGCGCTCCAAGGGGCAGAAAAAACGATTCGGAAATACAAACCCGTACTTGCTGTTTGTCTTTATCACAAAGCCGAAGATCTGACAACCATTCCCCAATATATTCACTCGCTCGTTCCGGAATACAGTTTTTACCTTCGCTCCTACGAGCGAAGCGCGACGGAAATGGTACTTTACGCAGTTTTACAGGGAGAAAAAGATGAACTCAAACGGTGAAATCTGTTTCGGAATGGCCGGAGCCGGACGTGCGGCGGAACTGCACTTGAATGCCTTGAAACGCTTCTCTGGGATCCCGGTTTGTTTCAAAACGATTTCCGCCAGACGCTTTGAGCAGGTCGATGTCATGAAGAAGCGTTACGGCTTCCAGAACGGCAGTTTGAATTTTGAAGATCTGGTCCGCGACGAAGAGATTGATGTCATTGACGTATGTACCCCCCCCTACGTTCACAAGGAAATGATCATCCGGGCACTGGAAGCCGGAAAACATGTCATCTGCGAAAAACCGCTGTCCGGATATTTCGGGTGTGACGGAGACCCGCTTCCCATCGGCCAAAAAGTTTCCAAATCGGTCATGTATGAAAAACTCCTTGAAGACCTGAATCAGATCCGGGAAATCGTAGTCCGGTCGGAACGGAAATTCATGTATGCGGAGAATTTCATTTATGCACCAGCCGTCACGAAAGCTGCGGAAATACTGAGGAAGAAAAAAAGCCGGATCCTTTATGCCAAAGGGGAAGAAAGCCTGAAAGGTTCCAGTTCCCCCGTTGCCGGAGAGTGGAACCGGACCGGCGGAGGAACGTTTATCCGTACCGGGGCGCACCCGCTGGCGGCCATTTTGTGGCTGAAGCGTGTTGAAGCGGAAGCGCACGGGGAATCGGTTTCTGTCCAGTCCGTTTTTGCCGACATGGCGCAGATCACCGGGAATCTGACGGAATATGAACATCGGCATATTGCGGCCCGGCCCCATGATGTGGAGGACTGTGGAACCGTCATCATCACTTTTTCCGACCATACCAAGGCCGTGATCATCGCCACCGACGTTCTTCTGGGAGGAAGCAGAAATTACATCGAGCTCTACTGCAATGATGCGGCAATCAACTGCAAACTGACAATGTCCGACCTGATGAGCACCTATTTTCTGGACGAAGATCATCTTGACGATGTTTATCTCTCGGAAATGCTTCCCTCGAAAACAGGGTGGAACAATCCTTTTCTGGAGGACGAGATCCTCCGGGGATACACGGATGAAATGCGGAATTTCATGGAAGCGGTTTATTATGACCGGCAGCCGCTCTCGGGCTTTGATCTGGCCTACGACTGCATCCGTCTGATCTATGCGGCGTACAAATCGGCGGAAATCGGAAAAGCCGTTTATTTTTGAGGGTATATGAATTTTATTCGGGAACTTCCCCAGGCCGATGAGCTGATCGCAAAAAGTTCGCTGAATCCGGAACAGCAGAAAACGCGGGCAAAACGGATCCGGGAACTGCAGAATATTCTGCAGGGAAAAGATCGACGGAAGATCCTGCTGGTGGGCCCCTGTTCAGCGGACCGGGCGGATGCAGTTCTGGAGTATGCCGGAAAACTGGCCTCGATTCAGGAGCAGGTCGTTCAGAAAATCCTGATCATTCCCCGTATTTACACGGCAAAACCCAGGACTTCCGGGATCGGGTACAAAGGATTGCTGCACAGTCCCGGTTCCCCGCAGAGCCGTGAAGATATGTGGAGCGGGATCATCGCCATGCGGAAACTGCATATGGATATCATCAACAACTGCGGCTTATTCTGTGCGGATGAAATGCTGTATCCGGAAATTGTCTATTACTGCATGGATATTCTTGCGTATTTAACGGTCGGCGCCCGTTCGGTGGAGGACCAGGCCCACCGGATGACGGCAAGCGCCCTGGATATTCCCGTCGGGATGAAAAACCCGATTTGCGGCAATATGCAGTCGCTCCTGAATTCCATCTATGCCGCACAGCACGCCCAGACAATGGTGTTTCACGGATGGGAGGTCCAGTCTGACGGCAACCCATTTGCCCACGCCATCCTGAGGGGGTATCAGGACAACCAGAATCTGATGCACCCCAACTACCATTTTGAAGATCTGTGCGTATTTCACGACATGTATCTGAAGGCAAATCTGAAAAATGCATCACTGATCGTGGACTGCAATCACTGCAATTCCGGCAAGCGATACGACCAGCAGGGAAGGATTGCCGAAGAGGTCCTGCAAAGCTGCCGTTATGAAAAGTCGCTCAACGATCTGATCAAAGGATTGATGATTGAGAGTTACCTTGAGGACGGCAGTCAGCTACTTTCGGAAGGCGTTTACGGGAAATCCATCACCGACGGCTGTCTCGGCTGGAAAAAAACCGAAGAACTAATCTTGTTTTTGGCAGATATGATTCAGTGAATTTCGACAGTGCCGCTTCTATTTTTTCCGCAATTCCATCGGGATGGCCGGACAGCACTTCATGCAGGTGAAGAAATTTCCCTTCAGCATCTGTTTCCGAATATAACGGATCTTCGGAGAATTGAACATCTTGTCCCAATCTACACTATCATTTTTCAGATAATCCTGCATCTTTGCAATCGAAGTATTCTGCCAGCCGCAGAATTGAATGTTTCCATTGGGGGAAAGATCAATTTCCTTCCAGGCCATTTTGCAGATTTTTTTCCCATGAATGCAGAAAGCTGTTGCAGCCAATCGAATTTCTTCTTCAAGAGTAAATGTCTTTCTGCCGCGGGCCTTCAAGACGGCCTGTCGTTCCTCGTGTTCCCGCACTGCCGACCGGCCCTGCGCCAGTTCAAGGATATCCGCATATTCTTCCGCAATCGCAGCCTCCGGGTATTGCGAAACCGTTTCTTTGACAATCTCTTCTTCTCCCCAAGGAATATACATATCGTAGAGAATGACAAATTTATCTTTCAGGAGACGTGTGATTTTTTCAATTTCAATCAAAGTATTGTGAACTTTTTCGTTGGTAATTTTCTGAGTATGCGACGGAAATTCACCCGCTTCCAGAAAAAATGTGATGCGTCCGGCTTTCATCCGGAGGGCCATGCGGATAAAATCAACCGCTTCATGGGCCGTCTCCGAACTGATCACCATATTGACACACGGTGCAAAGGCGAGCAGTCCCCGCTCTTCCAGAAGCTGAATGTAGTCCTTCACATTTTTACGGGACGCCCGGAAAGCATTTTCCCATCCGCTGCATCCCGGCTCCCACACCCCCTTCAGAAAAACCTCTTCCGAAACGGAATTCAGCGAAAAAGACGTGAAGAACAAGTTGTCCGCCGCCAGATTCCGCCACTTCTCATTGAAGCCGATCCCGTTGGATTCCGTCTGGATGGTCGCCCGGGGATAGTTCTCTGCAATACTCTTATGCAATTCATACGCTCCGGGAGCCATTAGAAATTCCCCGTGAGTAAAACAAATGACCTTCGCTTTTTCATAAAGCGGTTTGCAGTACTCGTTGATCCATTTCGGGTCCATGTCCACATCCGGCGTTGCCGAACACCTCAGAACGCACCATTTGCATTTGCAGTTGCAGCGGTTGGAAATGCGGATCCGGAGAATACAGTCCGTGAGATCGGAATACAGGACCGGATCATTCAGAAACGGCAGGTTCAGGAAACAGACCAGCTTCTCCCACTGTTCCCGCACAAAAAGCCGTGGGTGCTGAATACCGAATAATTTACCGCT
>DCGO01000104.1:0-1327 GCA_002314605.1 Lentisphaeria bacterium UBA1776
TCTATGTGGCCCAGGTGGCCATGGGGGCGGACCCGAATCAGCTTATCCGGGCGATCAGGGAAGCGGAAGCCTACGAAGGGCCCTCCATTATCATCGCCTACACCCCCTGTCTCTCCCACGGACTCAAGTGCGGCATGGGCAACGCCCAGCTGGAAATGAAGCACGCGGTGGAAGCCGGGTACTGGCACCTCTACCGCTTTAATCCCGCCGCAGAGAAACCCTTTACACTGGACTCCAAAAAGCCCAAGGCGGCATACGGGGATTTTCTTGCCGGCGAAGTCCGGTACGCCGCCCTCAAGCGGACCTTCCCGGAAAATGCGGAGAACTTCTTTGCCAAAGGCGCCGAACTGGCGGCGGCCAAGTTTGATCGCTACCGGAAGATGGAAGAGAACCAATAACCGTTCGGACAGCCCCGACCGGCAGTCTGCGGCGGACGGACTTGCCGGCTCCTCCGGCCCGCTTGGGAGGAGCGCAGCATGGACGGGTCAACCGGCGGGGGCGTCGTGCCGGATGCAGAAAAATTGTGCGATACCCATGGCCCCCAGCGTCAGCAGAAGCGCCAGCACCGCATATCCGTGCAGTGCCAGTCCCCGAATGAAGACGCTGGCAGCGATGGTCAGGATAAAGCCTCCCGTCAGGCCGTAAAAGACGGCGGAAGCCCGGACTTTTTTCCAGAAAAGCGCCGCCAGCATCACAGCCAGCAATGGCGTCCCCATGGTGTTGACGCTCCTGTTCAGGATCACAAAAAGGGTATTGTCCCGGTTCAGCACAGGGAGGAGCCCCCCGGCAAAAGCCATGACCGGCATGGCGAGGAGGATCGTCAGTTTCCCCGGGGAAGGCCGCCATTCCGGAAAATGCGGCAGAAAGTCGGCGGTGACGGCTGCCGAACAGCTGTTCAGACCGGAATCGATGCTGGACATGGTGGCGGCCAGGAGCCCCGCCCCAACCAGCCCGGAAGCCCAGGCGGGGAACCCACGCAGCATCCGGGCCACAGCGGCAATGGGAGGCACGTCAGCCGACAGACCGCTCTTCCGGCAATAAACGTGGACCGCCAGACCGAAGATTGCCAGCATCCCCAGCGCCAGCACGGAAAAAACGCCGTTCAGCCACAATCCCCGCCGGGCGGCACGCAAACTGGAAGCGGCCAGGAACCGCTGCATCACCATCTGATCCGCTCCGAAGCGCGTCAAAAATGTGACCCAGGTCCCCAGAAGAGCGCTCCAGAGCGAGATCCGGATCCTTGGGTCCGGCAGCAAATAGGACCAGTCGGCGGGAAAGAAGGGCTTCAGCCGCCCGGAGTTCTGCAAGATGGCAAGAGAATCCCCTC
>DCGO01000104.1:1340-9403 GCA_002314605.1 Lentisphaeria bacterium UBA1776
CCTCCCCGCCACGCCAGATACACACCGAGAGAGATACTGCCGGAAAGGACAATGAATTGCAGCATATCCGTCCACACAACTGCCCGCATCCCCCCGATGGCGGCATACCCCGCCGCGGCAAGGCCGCAGACCATCAGCACCGCCGCAAACGGCACCCCCGTCAGGGCCGCCATGATCCGGCCTGATGCGTACAGCGCCACCCCCATCCAGAAGAGCCGCCACAGGAGAAAGATCCCGCTGGCCAACAGCCTCACCCGGAGGTCGAAACGCTCTTCAAGGAAGGTATAGACGCTGACCGCCGGGTGCTGCAATAAATACGGCATCCATATCCGGGTCACCGGCCACGCCGCCAGAAAAAATACCGGAAGCGACGCCAGAACGTAGAGTCCGTAAGTAGAGACCTCTCCGGGAAGCGCCAGAAAATTCACCGCGCTGAAGCTGGTCACCATAATGGACACCCCCACCGGCAGGGCCCCGAACCGCCGTCCCGCAAGAAAAAATTCCGCCGGACGCGGGGAGGTCCTGCGGAGGAACCACGTCATCCCCACGAGAATGGCCAGATAAAGCCCCATGACCAGAAAGCCGGCTGTCTGCACAGAATCCCCTCCCCTACCGGTGCGCCGGGTTGTAAAACGCCGAATCCGCCGGGAAGTCCAGGAGTTCCCGCTTGCCGGCGGAAGCGGTGTGACCGTCAAAAAAAGTCACGACGGCCCTTCCGTCCCCCCCGAACCGGAGGATCTTGTTTCCGGAATAAACCGGGATCCCTCCGCCGTGGAAAAAACCGAAATGGGCTCCGTCCGGCTGAAAACTGAAGGCGACCTTGCCGTCCTCGCATCCATTTTCCGCCCAGCCCCGGGTGTCGGCAAGGTAAGCCAGAAGAGATGGATTCCGCACCCCGCTCTGCCGGTACGGGTGACGGATGCCGTCCAGCGTTTCGTACATCCGGAAATTGGCATTCACCCCCGCAGACGGTCCGGGCATGGCATTGTTGTGGGGACTGCACTGGGAAGTGTGTTCCGTAAAGGTGCAGTGGGAGAGTTTTTCCAGTACCCCCTGCCCGCCGAAGTAGCCCCCGTTCAGCAGCACGGGGTAGATCACCCCGCTGTTCGGGGCGGAAAGTTTTCCCCCTGGTACGAATCCGGCATGATCATCCATGTAAAACCGGATGCACCCCATAAGCTCCTTTTTCCGCCCCGTGCAGTCCGCTTCCCGGGCCCGGTTCCGGGCACTGCCGAGAGCCGGGAGCATCAACCCCGCCAGGATGGCGATGACAGCGATCACCACCAGCAATTCAATGAGCGTGAAACGTCCCCTGTCCATAACGGACACTCCTTTCCGGCACGGCTGAATCATGCACGGGAAAGATCAGAGGGATTGAGCGCGGTAAATGAAAACGCCGCGCATCGGCACACCCGACTTCCCGCAAACGCCCGGGGGAGAAACTCCGCCTCGCGTCCAGTCCGTGTCAAAATCATTGAATAAATTCCTCTCCTTCAGGGAGCTTCCCAAGCCCGCTTCCGGATCGGTCGGACAGATTTTCCGGTAAAGCGGAAAACCCGTTGCAGTAATATACATCAGACCCGGAAAAATTCAACTTTTTCCCGACGAGGTTGCTTTTTCCGGAAAAAATGATATATTCTCCACGAGTTCAACCCAAGGAGGCGGCGAAAAACTGCCGCAGCCGCTGATTTATCAGGTGCATTTATGAAAAAAAGTTCCCTTCTGCTGAAGTCGCTCTTCCTTCTCCTCCCCTCCCTGCTGGCGGCACTGGAGATCACCCCCGTCAAGCCGGAGAACGGCAGTGTGCTGCCCCTCCTGAACAAGCAGCAGAAAGCGTATCTTGCCATGCCCCGGGCGGAACGCATCGCCTTTTTTGCGGATGCGGAACACCGCAGAGAACTCGTCAAGGCCGGGTATCTGCCTCTTCCGGTGGAATTTTCCTGGAAAAGCGATGCCGCCGAAGGAACCGTTTTCCGCGTGGCCGTGTCGGACAATCCGGCCATGCGCAATCCCCGGACCGTCCCCGGCAAAAACAACAGGGCACAAATAGACAACCTCATGATCGCCCGGACCTTTTACTGGCAGATCGAAGCGGTCTCTCCGGATAAAACCGTGACGAAATCCGTCGTGCGGCACTTCCGAACCGAGGATCAGCCCCCCCGGCTGATCCGCTTTCCCAATGTCCCGAACGCCCGGGATATTGGAGGATATAAAACCATGAACGGCATGCGCGTCCGGCAGGGCCGCATCTACCGTACCGCCGGAATGAACGACAATGCAAAGATGATCATTGCAAAAAACGATGCGGAACTCTTTGCCTCCCGTCCGGAAATCAAGCCCGTTCTCGAATTCCTCGGCTCCCTTGAAAACGGGAAAAAACTCCATGAGATCCCCTATTCCCTCTCCGGCAGATGGACCGTTTTCCTCTCAGGAAAAACCTCTCTTTCCACGGCGGACAGCCGGAAACTGGACGCCCTCGCCGCCATCCCGGATGACCTCTTTGGCGTCAGGGGGAAACCCATGTCCCCCAATGCAGGACCCTGTTTGAAATTTCCGGCAGGAACGGAGCGTCAGACCGCGATCCTGATGCAGGAATTCACCTCTTCCGAAGAAGGGGTCATGATCCTGACCTCCAGCGGCGACTGGTATTGGAATGTCCGGGTCAACGGGCGGCTCGTCTATACCAAGATCTACGGCAATGTCTGGGATGCCGCCGCCCAGCATTACAGTTACCTCATCCCTGTGCGCAAAGGAAGGAATCTCGTCACCGTGACTTTGCAGAGCGGCAAAGACAGCTTTCTGTGGTACTGCGGCAAAGATCATTTCCTGTGGACCGGAAGCAAGGCCGCCCCCGTTCCGGCGGAAAAACTGCTCAAAAAAGAACAGGCAGAACTCCGCAGGACCGCCATCGGATGGATCCCCGGCAAGCGCCGGATCACGCCGGAAGGGTTTGAGATCTTCCGCAAAGAGCTCCGCTTCCTGAGCGACATCGACCTCCGGACCGACAACGAGTGTCTGGGGATGACCGGTTCCCCCCTGGGAGCGGAGGTCAAATGGTACCACATTTCCAGCCACGGCTACGGCAACATGCAGACCCGCCACGGCAAAGCCGCTTTCGCCGAAGTCTTCCGGGTCTTTCTGGATGAAAAAAACTACCCCATTGTTTTTCACTGCATTTCCGGACAGGACAGGACGGGGTCTCTGGCATTCATCCTGAACGGGCTCCTCGGCGTGCCGGAGGAACAGCTTTATCTGGACTGGGAATCGACCGGATTCTGGAATCCCCAAACCGGATTCAGCCACAAAGAGCGCTTCCATTTTCTGGTGCAGGGCTTCATGGACCGGGTCCACGGCAGGACGCTGCATGAAAAAATCGAGAACTATGTTCTCTCCCTGGGCTTCAGCCGCCGGGAGATCGCCCGCTTCCGGACGATGATGCTGGAAAAGCAATAACGCAATGTTCGACAATATCAGTCTCGCCCTCTGGATCGCCGCTCCGCTGGTCGGTCTTTTCGGCATGTTTTCCGGCGGCTACTGGGGCATCGGCTGCGGCTGGCTCATCGTCCCCGTCATGCTCATGCTGGGACTCTCCCCCATGGAAGCGGCAGGCATCTCCCTCCTGCAGATGGTACCCTCCACTCTGCCGACGGTCATCAGAACTTCCGGCGAGCTCTCCTGGGCCGAAAACGGTCTGGGAAGAGTCATTCTTCTGCCCATGTCCGCAGGAGCGCTGGCGGCATCCTTTTCCGGAGTCGCCATCAATCAGTGGATGTACGAAAAAACCGGTTCCTCCGGGCTGATGCTGCTCTTCAGTGCCGTCATGACCTTCATCGGACTGCAGACGGCTTTCGGCAAAGGGACTTCCGGGCGGACAACCAGGAGCCGGTTCCCGCGAAAACAGGCCCTTCCGGCGCTGATCGCCGGTCTGGCAACAGGGGTCTTCAGTTCCGTACTGGGAATCGGAGGAGCCGTGCTGATACGGCCCATTCTTGCATCGGGATTCAAAGTATCGGAGCATGAAACATCCGTTTCCATCCGGATCATGCTGCTGGTCACCACCTTTTTCGGCGGAGCGTCCTATCTCTTTAAAAACGACGTCCCGCAGTGGCGGATCCTGATCCTCACGGTGCTCATCTCCATCGGCGGATGCATCAGCTTTCCCCTGGGGGTCCGGCTTCACGACAGGGTCGTCCTCAACGGCTACGCCCGGCATATTCACAAAAGCTTCGCCGTCATCGCCGTCATCATACTCACCGGAACAATCCTCAAACTCTGCGGACACCGGGAGTTGAACGCGCCGGTGATGATCCTCTGCAGTCTGCTGCTGCTGGCCTATCTCCTGTGCTTCGGCTATTACACTTCGCGCCACCCGAAACAGCCGGAGTGAATTTCCCTCTTACTTGCTGTTGACAAGGACGGAGATCCGCTTGGTACCACAGTAAAAATCGATCTGATAAGATTTGCCGGTCATGGATTTCAAGGAGATCATCGCCTGATCGCTGTTCAGCGGAGGCACCCCTTCCCGGGTATGGGCAATCTGGACCCGGCAGAGACTGGGGTCAACGGGATAGAGATTCCAGGTGAGATTCTGGGCAAAATCCTCGCCGATGTAAAACGTCAGCTCCTGTCCTGCCGGGATGTATGCCAGATACACCGTCCGGTCCGCCACCTCACGGTAGAGGAACCGCTGCCGGTTCAGCAGGCGGATCCCGTTGGGATCGGGCTTGACCAGCTCTTTCGGATCCGCCCGGGGAGCACGCACGACACGGGCAGGGTCCTTGGCTGCCGCGGCGGTCGGAGCCGGGATTTCATTGGGAGCCGGAGCCTCGTAGAAAGATTCCGCTTCCAGATCCCGGAACAGCGCTTTGGCGCCCCCTCCGGCGGTCATGACCAGACGGATATATGCCGTGCTTTCCGGCAGATTGAAGGTGAACTTGCCCTTTCGCCATGCCTGGAGCGTGAGCTGCCGAGTATCCCCCTTCATCACCACCAGACGCTTCATGGAGTTATAAAAGAAACAGCTCAGCGCCCCGGTGCCGGTCCCGCTGTACTCCACCTCGACCTTCACCCGGTTGCCGGTCACCGGGACGAAGTCGCCGGACACGCTCTTGGGGGAATTGGCGGCGGAGATCTCCTGAATGAAGCGCCCCTTTTTGTCCGGCAGCAGACGGACAGCCCCGGGGGAATCATCATCCGTAACCCAGCCGGGAGCCGTGGCTGCACCGGATTTCGCTCCCCCGAAATCGCCATTCACATCCAATTTCCGCCCGTTGCCGGCGAAAAGCACACCGGCGGCCAGCAGTACGGCACCGGACATCAGAACTTTCTCTATCATTTTTTCTCCTTCGATTATCAGAACCGCGACAATATGCTACGAAAGATAAATCTTTTTTCCGAAAATTCAAGCGATTTCCCGTTTTTTCCGTCAAAACAGGGCAAAAGCGCTTCCCCATGAAGGCGGGGCTCCCCAATATGCCGCATTTCTTCTTCAAAGCATTCCGGGCGGCACGGGCGCACACAAAAAAACCCGGAACAATTCCGGGTCCTTTTGAAATCTGCAGCAAACTCAGTTGCTCCGTCCGCGGATGCGTCCGGACTTGAGGAAACCCTCGTAATGACGCATGGTCAGGTGAGATTCCAGCTGACGCATGGTATCCAGCACCACCCCCACCATAATAAGCAAACTGGTTCCACCAAAGAACTGGGCCACCATAAAGGGGATCCGGAACTGGGCGTAAAGCACGATGGGGAAAAGCGCCAGAGCCATCAGAAACACCGCACCTCCGGTGGTGACCCGGGTCATGGTACTGTCAAGATACTCCGCCGTGGGCGCTCCGGGGCTGATGCCTGGAATATAGGCCCCTTCTTTCTTCAGATTGTCGGCGATCTGAATGGGGTTGAACTGGTTGGCCACCCAGAAATAGCTGAATGCCAGGATCAGCAGGCCGTAAGTCACATTGTACGCCAGACCGTCATGCTGAAACCAGGTGGCCAGACGGGTCCAGTGCATGTAGCTGAATATGTAGTTCGGAAACATCAGGATCGCCCCGGCAAAAATAATCGGCATGACGTTGGCGAAATTGACCTTGAGGGGCATGTAGGTCGATCCGCTGGAAATCTGATTGCCCACCGTCTTCCGGACCATCTGGACCGGGACCCGGCGGTAGCCCTGCGAAAGCAGGATCGTGGCGGCAGTCACCACCGCAAAGACGATCAAAAGCAAAAGCAGCTGGACCATCCGGAAACTCGTGCCGTCCGGGGTCTCCCCCTTCCACGCCATCTGCGCCAGCTCGATCACCGAGTGTGGCATCCGGGACACGATGTTGATGGTGATGATAATGGACACGCCGTTGCCGATGCCGCGGTCCGTCACCTGCTCGCCCATCCACATGAAAACCATGGTCGTGCAGGTCAGCACCACCGTGGTCACAAAAATGAACACCGCCGGGGACCCGAGGTACAGCGGCTGGGACGGTTCCGGCAGACCGAGCCTGCCGGGACTGATCATCCCCATGGACACCATGGCGCCCTGCACAATGCAGACCGCAATGGTGAGATACCGGGTGTATTGGGTGATCTGCTGACGTCCGGAATCTCCTTCCCGGGAAAGTTTCTCCAGCTGGGGAAGCACCGGCACCAGAAGCTGCAGGATGATCGACGCCGTGATGTAAGGCATGATCCCCAGAGCGCCCAGCGCGAAATGCGCCAGCGCACCGCCGGAAAAGAGGTCGATCATCGCCATGAAGCCGCCTTTGTCGCCGGCATTGGCATTCATCTGGGCAAAGTAGTCTTCCAATGCGGCGGGGTCCACGCCAGGACACGGAATGTTGCTGGCCACGCGCACCAAAATGATGATGAGCGCGGTAAACAGCAGCCGGTTCCGCAGTTCTTTTACGACCCAGAGATTTTTGAACGCAGCAAACATCTTGTCATCCAATCGTTAAAAAGCGCCGGTCCGGTCCGGTGACCGGGTCCGGCGCTCCCGTTTGTGTTATTCCACGACTTCGGCTTTGCCGCCGGCCGCTTCGATCTTGGCGACGGCCGCAGCGGAGAATTTCGCCGCTTTGACCGTGACCGCCTTGGTGATCTCGCCGTTGGCAAGGACCTTGATGGGACGCAGATTTTTGGCCAGGAGATTCTTGGCCCCGAGAGTCTCGATATCCACCGTTTCGCCTGCTTTGAAATTCGCATCGATGATGGATAAGTTCACCAGCTCGTATTCCTTGTGGTCCGGGCTGTTGAACCCGCGCTTCGGCAGACGCCGGAAGAGCGGAATCTGACCGCCTTCAAAGAAGGGACGGATCGAGGTGCCGGTACGGGACTTCTGCCCCTTTTCACCGCGGCAGCAGGTCTTGCCCATGCCGGAGGAATCCCCCCTGCCGACGCGCTTGCGGCGCTTGCGGGAACCCGCATTCGGACTCATTTCATGGAGTTTCATCATGATCTAATCCTTTCTCAATTCGCCGCCGGAGCTTCCGCCGCCGGAGCTTCCGAGGATGCCAGACCGCGCCGGGCCATGACCGCCCGACGGGTCTGAAGTTCCCCGATGGCCTTGAAGGTCGCCTTCGCCACATTGGCGGCATTGGCGGACCCGAGGCTCTTGGCCAGCACGTCTTTGACGCCCGCCAGCTCGAGGATGGCACGGACCGCACCACCGGCGATCAGTCCGGTACCGGCGCTGGCCGGCTTCAGCAGGACCTTGGCCCCGCCGAATTTCACCAGGATCTCGTGGGGCAGCGTCTGACCATTCATCGGCACGTCAAACATATTCCGGCGGGCAGCTTCGCCGCCCTTGCGGATGGCGTCGGACACTTCGTTGGCCTTGCCGTAGCCGTAGCCGATACGGCCGGCACGGTTGCCGACCACAACCAGAGCGCCGAAGCTGAAGTTCTTGCCGCCTTTGACGACCTTCGCACTGCGGTTGACGCAGATCAGGCTCTCGCCCATCTCCTCGCCCAGCGCTTCTTCGTTCTTCACATTTTCACGTTTTGCCATGACAGTAGCCCCTTAAAATTTCAGTCCGTTCTCACGGGCGGCGTCGGCGATCGCCTTGATCCGGCCGT
>DCGO01000007.1 GCA_002314605.1 Lentisphaeria bacterium UBA1776
GTTTTTTTACGCTAAAGCAATATAAGAAAAGGGCACCGAAATTCCCGGCAAGGGGAGTTCCGGTGCCTGATTGCATGCGGAGGAGCCGTTCAGCGGACAGGCTCCGGCATCAGCGCGTTGACAGGATCGAGGCAGAGCAGATTGGGGATGCCGTCAACCTTGACGTTGTAATCGTCAAGTTCGACCCCGGGAACGGGTTCCAGCTTCAGTTTCCAGAATTCCCCGTCCTCGCCGGAACCGACCGGGATCACCTGCCGATCGGCAGTCTGCTTTGCGCAGGAGAGGCGGAACTTCTTCCCGGAGGGACTGTACAACGTGCCCTGCACCGATTCGCCGGGGTCCCCCTCGCCCAGCATGAGAGCAAACTCCTTCGCCCCCTTCGGGACCGGGATCCATGCATATCCTCCCTTGCCGTTGAACTGGGTGCCGCCAATCCCGCCGGTGACCACCGCCCAGTCGGCATTCTTCACCTCCGCCCGGAACATGCTGCTGCACTTGGGCAAACTCACGCAGAAGGTCTCGCCCGCCTTGGCATTCCAGGTGACGCCCCTGATGCCGAAGCCGCCTTTGACGAACTCCTTGCCTTTGAATACCCGCAGGCTCATGTTATCCCCGCCGAGGTGCCGGGAGGTCCGAATGGTCATGGTCACGGGGCCATCCGCCTTGGCACGGACGAGAAACTCCTTCTGGTTCCGCATGACGGGAACCTGCTTTTTGTAGTTCGACGGACGGACGTCCACGGCACGGCCGGAGACTTTTCCGCCCTTGTAGGTGCTCTTAAAGATCAGTTCTCCCGCCTCCCGGTGCCCCTGAAAGCAGATAGGACGGAAGGAACGGTCGAAGACACACTTGCTGTACTCCTCCTCGCTGAGCGCCAGTTTGGACGCCGGGACCTTGAACCCATGGGTTCCGAAAGACTCCAGCAGTATGCCCAGATTCAGTTCCAGCGCGTGGAGCCGCTGTTTCGCGTCAGGATCGGTGATCTTCGCCTTCGCCTCGAGGACCAGCCGTTCGATCTCGGGGAAGTTGTCGAAGTAGACCGCCTTCATCCACTGGGGAGTCATGACCCATGCCGCCATCCCGTCCACGGCCTTGAGCCCCCGGAAGTACTCCCGCGTACTCTTTTCGATCAAGTCGTACATGGCGATGATCTCGGGGGCGCCTTCCCCATAAGCATATCTGCAGAATTCATCAAAGACCGCCTTCGGGTCCTGTTTGGGGTTCCACGCCAGTTTCGCCAGCATGTAGTTGTTGGCGGCGCTGTGGCCCCATGCGTGGCTGCCGTAGAGGTAGATGCCGGGCATATTGTACCGGGTGGTGATCCCATAGACCTGCCGCAGGATGTCGAATCCGGGGGCCGGCGGCGCGCCCGTGATGTTGGGCCAGCAGGTGTTGGGCAGGTCGTAGTACTCCATGGAGCGCAGACGGTCGCCCCAGCCTTCGGAGACCCGCTGGAAGTACGCCTTGCTCCCGTCCCGGTAGAGGGTGTATCCGTAGTTGGGGGAGAAGGCATAGGTCAGCACGAGGTTGTCCGCGAACTCGATGGGTTTTGCGGGCGGTTCGATGTAGGTAGAGTAGATGTAGCCGCCGAGGATCTTGTCGGGGTGCTTCTTTTTGACCTCCCTGGCCACCGCGTTGTAGAAGCGGACCACGGCGTAGGTGGTGGAGAGTTTTCCCCTGCTGTCCTTTTCATAGTATTTGGAACACTCCTTGCAATGGCACCAACCTTCGCCATCGGAGGGCCCAACCGAGAAGCAATAACGGTCGGGATTCTCCTTGAAATACCGGTCCGCCGCCGCGGCGAAATGTTCCACCAGTCCGGGAGCGGTGAGGCAAAGCAGATATTGGTTGTTGGTGGGGCGGCTCCGGTTGCCGTTGATGAGGCAGAACCACTCGGGATGGGTCTCGAAGTATTCGGGAGGGACCACTCTCATCCAGTTGTGGTGGCAGTACGCAAGGAAACCGCAGCCAAGCTTCTGCCGGTCCATCCACTTCCGGACCACCGGGAGTTCCTCCTGAATGTAGGGAAGTTTGCGGTTCTGGAAGAAGGGAACGTCCTGCCAGTCTAAATCGGCGGGAACGGTCAGCGCCGCATGCTTCGGAACGTAGTCGCCGTAGGGGGTCGGCATCAGGAAACGGACTCCGGCAAAGCGCTCCAGAAATCCGTAAACGCCGTTGGAAGTGCCCTGCAGGAAGCCGTCCCGGGAAGTCCGTTTGCCGTCGGGAGTATCCTGTCCTGCAACGTAGATGGAACCATCCTTGGCGAAGATGCGGAAGCCTGCCTCCGGCACCTTGGAAACGTCCAGTCCCGCCGCCCGGACGGAAGCGTTGTCCCCGAGGGAGATCATGGGTTTCTTCGGGGAGTTGACGATGGGCAACTTGGCTCCGGTGGCCATCTCCAAGTAGGACTGCAAGTCTTTCGCCGCCGCCTTGACGGTGCGGGGAGCATCCGGACTGTGGTAGATGCTGAATTCGCTTTTTCCGCCGGAGATGACGGCAAGATCCGCCGCAGAGAGAGCCAGCGCCTCCCACAGCACGCACAAAAAGAGACTCATACGCCGAAAAACACGAAGCATTTTTCTCCTCCCTTCCTTTTTGATCCAGAACAACTGCGAGTCCACACTTATGTATAACGCTTTCCCGGCCGGGTTTATTGTGCGGACGAGAAATATTTTTCGTTTGCCACATGAGGATTTGCTTTTTCCCGGGAGACAAGGTATAGTATGCCGCATCAAAGTCACCCGGCGGCTCCTCCGTTCCGAAGTCCGGAAGCCCTTTCGGAGAGCGTCGGAGAGGCGGTTCCAAGGAGGCAAAATGCAGAGTTCCAATTTCATCACGGGCAGTTTCATCCAGATCGACCACTGGAGCGACAGCGAAGGCGCCCGCTTTCAGGCCGATCTGCGGCAGTTCGACTGCGACGACTGGTGCGAATCCATTGATGACATGGCCGACCTCGGCATGGATACCATCATCTTTCAGCAGTGCGTGGACAACCGCACCGGCTGGGACGATACCCGAAGTTACTATCCATCCAAAACGCGGAAACGCCCGGATTGGATGCGCGGCGACCTCTTTTCCGCCGTCGTCCGGCACGCCACGGAACGGGGTATGAAGATCATCTACGGCGTCGGCACCATGTACTCCAAGAATCCCTACCTCTGCACCGATGAAGTCATCGCGCAGGCGCGGGTCACTGCCGAGGAACTGCTGGAACTCTACGGAGACCAGCCCTCCTTCGGCGGATGGTACTGGACCTATGAATTTCCGCCTTCCAGCGTGGCCGGACGGGACAGCCTGAAAAAAATCGTCCCGGCGCTCCGGGCGATCCGCGACTGCGACGTCATGATCGCCCCCAATCTGGAGCGCATGACCACGCCTTCCCTCATGGACGACATCGACGTGGACATCATCGCCTATCAGGACAATGCGGGCCTCGGCGTCTCCCCCGACACCCTTGGCCGGACGGTCCGATTCTCGCGGCAGGAGTCCTTCGATTACATGAAGTACTGCTACGAGATGCTGCGGTATTACCACGACGGCTGGCAGGACCGGGCCAAGGCCGACAACTACTGGAACGGCTACTTCCGGAAACGGGGGCGCGTGGCCCTGTGGAACGATCTGGAGGTGTGGGAGTTCAACACCCGCAACGAACTGATCCCGGCGGAAGCCTCCCGCGTGGTCGCGCAACTGGAGGTCTCCGCTCCATACGTGGACAAACAGATCATCTACCAGTACACCGGCCTCATGCAGAATCCCGCCCGGAAGCGCAAGTGCGGCGGCGAGCGCGCAGAGACCCTCTACGAAGAGTACAAGTACTACCGGGAAAATCTGCTGGCGGGGAAATCCTGGCGCTATCCTGACTACTACCGGGAATACATGCTCGACCGCTTCGGCGGAAAGTGACGCACTCCCCTGCCCTTTCCCGGCGATGCCGAGGCTCCTTCCGCAGGCAAGCGGCTATTTCCGCTTGGAAACCGCCTCGCGGATCACCACCTCGTCGAAGAAGATCTGCCCTTTCTGCGTTCCATCCATGGAGAGGATGCAGCGGAGCCGGCACCCCGGAACGTCCGGAGCCTTCGCTGCGGCGGAGAGGGTACGCCACTGGAAGGAGGCATCCTCGCCCAGTTCCTCCGTCACCTCACTCGCGGGGTTGAGCCAATTCTGCCCGGGAGCGCTCCATGCGATCCGCAATCCGACCCTGCAATCGGGATCGGTCCCGGCGGTGCGGACCTTGGCGGTGACGTGATAGGTTCCTCCGGGCGTGACCGCAACGTCCTTCATGTAGACCATGCTCTTGTAACTCTCCCGGGGGTCGATCTCCAGGGCGCCGGAGCCGTCCACGCCGCCGTGAGGAGCATGGAGGAACTTGCCCTGGCTGGTCTTGCGCTGCCAAGTCGGCCACAGCCCCGGACGGTTGAAATCGTAATGTTTGAGTTCCCGGAACTCCAAGGTCTTCAGCCGGGACTTCAGTTGCACGTTGGCGATGAACTGCCGCGCCTGCGGTTCCCGATCGAGAAACCCCTTCAGCAGGTGCTTGGCCCGGGCCTTTTCCTCCGTGGTCCCGGAGGCGGAAGCCGCCTTATCCATGCGGAGCATCGCCGCCTTCATCCGGTCCAGCATGGAGGAAGTCATACCATCCATGTACCCGCCGCTGCCGAAGTCCAGATACTGCCGCCCGGGCTGATGGAACCACGGGGTCTTGGGGACCTCCTTCTCCCAGTATTCCGAACAGAGACGGTAGTATTCCGCCAGAGCGGGGGCGGCCGCCTTCCCCACCGCGGAAACGCACCAGTCACGAAGCAAGGCGTCTGACGACTGCGCCGGATCCCAGGTGAGACGCAGCAGGAGCCACGGCATGGGTCCGCAGGACCAGTCCTTTGCGGGATAGACCTCGGAATAGTAGTGCTTCACACCGTGAGCGGCCCCCCAGCGGAGCGCTTCCGGCAGAAGTTTCAAACTGATCTTGGGAATCAGATAATTCGCGCAGAGGAGGGCCCCGTACCACCCCACCGTTCCTGCGGCGCGGCACCAGCGCTCCGTGAGCGTTTTGTCCGCCTGCATCCGGACGGGATCCGCCCAGTAGAAGCGCTCCAGGGTGAGGAAGGGGACCATCCCCGGCTCCAGTTTCAGGCCGGAGGGTGGTTCCAGAAGGGCGCTGTAGGCGAGAAATCCGAAGGTCCGACCGGGAGCGGAACAGCGTTTCACCACCTGATTCATGCAATTGAAGTAAGTGTGGGTGCGGTCCGCAAGGCCGATGAGATTCTTCCGGTCGCCGTCCACGGCGAGACAGCGGGGACATTCGCAGTACCGGGCGCCGTCGTTGACGCCGATGGAGTGGGAATAGCACCCCGGGGTCTTCCGGAAGGACTTCTCCAGCGCGGCGGAAAAATCTTCCACGATCCCGGGCGCAGTGAAGCAGTACTGCCACCAGACGTTGTTTCCCTTCTCCGGCAGAAAACGCTTCCCGTTGAGGATGGGAAAGTATTCCGGATGGCTTTTGGTATAAATCTCCTGCGGCAGAAGCCGCCATAGATTGTGCTGGAACCAGGGGCGGTCCGGGAGTTTGCGGAAGTCGTACTGGAAGAGGCTCCGGTTGCGCTCCGCCCAGAGGTACTCGTTCTGATTGGATTCCTCGAAGCAGAGACTGCGGATCCTGTACACAGGGTTCTCCTCCACCTCCCGTCCGGGAAGTTCCACTGTGTCGTGCCCGGGCATCACGGTTCCCAGTTCGTCGGGGAAAAGCCAGCGGACGCCGAGGTAACGTTCCAGAAAAGCGCAGGTGCCGTGGCGCAGAGCGAAGCGGTTCCGGGCGATGATCCGCACCGTACCCGGCCCGGGATAGGAAAAACGGAAGCCCTCCGGGTCCAGTTTTGCATCGGGGGCGCAAACCAGTTCGATCCTGACCGCCGCGCCGGCGGACTTCCCGGCAAGACAGCGGGAAAGTCCTTCCTGCAGAAGTTGTCCGGCCTCCTTGCCTTCCGGCGGAGCAACCACCTGCGTCCGGGAATCCAAGGTCCAGTTTTCTCCGCGAAGGGGGAGGACCGAGAGAGCGAGAAAAAGCCATAACAAGCGTTTCATGAGCACCTTCCTTATTGCTGATTTCGGCAGACAATCCACCTGTTTCCGTCATAAAAGTAATTTACTCCGGCGTCCCGGGATTTGCAAGGAAAAAATAATAGCGCTACCTCTGAAAATCCCTTGCAAATCCCGGTTTCAATGATATATTACAACAAACGGATCAAAACTTTGAGAAAGGGAAAACCATGTCAACGCATCTCCGCACTCTTCTGCTTCTGCCGGTCTTCGCCGGAGCCATGCTGCTCCACGGAGCCGATGCGTCCGAGGCCAAGACGCCCAAGCCTCCCATGCTCCCCGTGGTCAACGAGATCGACCTCAAGATGCCCATCCAGCACGCCCGGGCCACCGGCGTCACCATTCAAGGGAAGCATTTTCTGCTGGTAAGACACGCCAACAGTCCCCGGGTGGACCCCGCCCCCGATCACTTCGTCTATCCCACTGACAGCTACAAGCTCTCGTTGCTGGACCTCAACAGCAACAAGGTCCTGTGGACCAAGGACCTCGGCTGGGGCATCATCGCCGGGGACTGGTTCTGCCCGGTGCTCTCGTTTGACATCGACGATGACGGCGAAGACGAGATATTCTATATCGACAACGAACTCCCGAAAAAGCCCCTGAGTTTCCGCCGCAGTCTGGTGGGACTCCGCGCCGGGGACGGCAAGGAGTTCATGCGCTTCCAGGTGAAGGTGGAGAAGGACTACCGCTTCATCCTCATGGGCGGCAAAGACAAAAAAGGCGAACCCGTGCTGATTATGCAGAACGGGACCTACCGCGACATGAACTTCTTCGCCTACGACCGGAAGGGCAAAATGATCTGGCGCCGCCTCATCCCCCAGGACGGCACTCCCCGAGCCAGCCACTGCACCAGCGTTTACGACTACAACGGCGACGGCTCCGATGAGATCCTCTGGGGCGAACGGCTGATCTCCATCGACAACGGCAAGGACCTCTTCCTCGGCAATGAGGACGCATGGAACGGTCACAGCGACATCGTCATGCCCTACTTCGACCGGAATTACAAGTTTTCGGGAGTCTGGACCTGCCGGGAATCCCGCCCCACCAAAGATCATCCGGAGCAGTTCCGCTGCAACAACTACGATCCCAAGCTGCGCATCCGCTGGGGCGCGCTCAAGGAGGGTCACATCGACCGCGGCGGCATCTTCCGCATCAATGCCGAGGGCGACAAAGTCTTCTGGGCACAAGAGATGAGGGCGGACCCCGTGACCCTCAAACGCTCCTTCATGCCGACCCTGTTCTTCGGCGAGGACGGCAAACCGCTGGACCTGCCGCTGAAGCGGCGTTTTGCGCCCCGGGGCATCGACGTCAACGGCGACGGCATTCATGAGATCATCTGCGACCGCACCATCTACGACCTGAAGGGCAACGCGCTCTACCGGGTCCCGGTGCAGGACAAGTGGATGATCGTGGGGCACCTGCGGGACGACCTCCCCGGCGAACAGTACGTCATGCACTCCGCCGACGGCAAGATCCGGGTGCTGGCGGATCCCAATGCCAAATGGAGCGAATCCGCAAAGAAACGCTACGCCCATCCCTACTACGACCGGTGCCTCCACCGGAGCGCCGTGGGCTACAACTTCGCCTACGACTTGGGCGGACTCTGATCGAAGTCCGCTCCGCGCCGTCACAGCGCCAGCAGAAGTCCCAGCAGAAGCCAGAACTGTTCCGCTCCGGCGGAGATGAGAGCAATGCGGTCGTTGACGGCATCGGGATCCCCGGCGAGGAGGTCGCGACCTTTCCGGCAGGCGAAGTAATAGAGCGCCCCTGCCGCCAGCGTTCCGGTCGGGAACTGCAGAAAGAAGCAGACGCCTGACAGGATCAGCATGCCCAGCAGCGCCCGGTGCCCCTGTTCTCCGCCGGGGAAGATCGGTTGTTTTTCCGGTCCGGCAGACTCCAATGCCAGCATCCCCTGCAGGGAAAATCCGCAGATCCAGATCACGATGAGCCACGACCCGGCACCGGACCTCCCCAGCGCGAACAAAATCAGAAAACGCGCCGCAAGACCGATCCAGTAGATGGGTGCCGCCGGCTGAATGGTGATGCCGTCAGGCGATGAGGATGCGTTCTCCAGCGCCTCCTGCCACGCGGTCCCGCGGAAACATTCCCCGAGGCAGGTGGCGAGCAGCCGGCTCCCCCTCCCCGAGTCCCGCAACTCCCAAAGCACGGTCCCGGCAAGCGCGAAGATTACCGCTCCGGCAACGGGATTGAAGAAAAATCCGCACAAGTCCCCGGCGATCAGCACCGCCCCTCCGAACACCACTCCGAGCAGGGGGAAGCACGCCGCGGCCCACCGGGGGGGACGGGCGGAGAGAGAACTCCGGCTCAGCGGCAGATCGACGACGGTCTCCCAGGCCGCGAAAAAACCGGCGAGAAAAGTTTTCCGCAATTCATTCACGATTTTTGATCCTCCAAAATTCCCGTTCCAAAAAGTCATGGACGCGCAGTGCCAGTTCCTTGCGGCTTTCCCCCGGCAGAGGCACGATCTCGTCGAAAATCCAGACCTCCGCGATCAGCCGCTTCAGCCCGAGGATGTGCCACGCGTGAGCCATCAGCGAAATATCGCCGAACCATCCCAGCGGAACATCGCTCGCAGGAACGCTCCGGTAGAAGGTCAGGCAGGGCAGGATGTTCTTCCCCGACTCCAGCACCGCCTCGAACGCAGTGGATTTGAAGGGCAGAAGACCGTGTTCGCCATCGGTGCTGGTGCCTTCCGCATAGACCAGCATGGAAAATCCCTTCCGCATGGCCTCGGCCATGGCGGCGGAACTGGCGGCGGCCTTGGTGCGGGAAGTGCGGTCGATCCACACCGGGAAATTCTGCGCGGTGACCCATCCCAGCAGAGGCCATTTCCGCATCTCCGCCTTGGGTGCGAACTTCAACTTGAAAAGGGAACCGTGGGCCATGATGTCCAGATATCCCACGTGATTGCTGACGATGAGGCCGCCGGGAAAGGTGTCCGGGTCTCCGTGGCAGATCACCTGCAGACCGATGATCTTTGCCAGTCCGCTCGCCCAAGTGCGGGTCCGCTCCAAGGCGGCGAGTTCCCGCTTCTCCCGGGGCCCCCGGGAGGTCAGAAGCCCCCAGATCAGCGAGAGCAGACACCAGAGCAAAGCCCCGGCGATGCGGCAGAACTTCCGGAAGAAGCCGCTAACGGCACTGCAGATGGAAATGATGCGCATATTTCTCCGTCATTTTTTTCAGGTCGCAACCGACCAGAAGATCAATGGAGCCGAACTCCCGGTCCCATGCCGGAGGGGAACAGATCTTTCCCCCCAGCCGCAAATATCCTTTCAACAGGGGCGGCAATTTCCGGAATTCCACGGGAGGCGCCGACGGCCCCGTTTCCTTCCGCGCTCCCTCCCCCTGCGCAGCAACAGAAGGGAGCCGAAACCCGTCCTTCGGCTCCGCCGTCAACTCCGTAGAGAGGCGATGCGCCGACCGCTCCTCCTCATGGAAGGCTGCCGCAAGCGCTGCCTCGCGCTCGCCGAAACTCGCACATCCCAAAAGGAAGTACCGATTCGTGCGGCGGCTCAACTCCGCAAGTCCGGCCCAAAGCAACGCCACCGCCGCCCCGGAGCGGAACTCCGGCGCCACGCAGGAACGCCCCACCTCCAGAAGAACGCCGCGAAGCGCCCCCAAGCCCAGAATGCGGAACTCCCGCTGGCTGTACAACTCCATTCCGGGCGGCAGTTCCTCCGGGATCCCCACCCGGTAGGTCCCGACCACGGCCCCGGAACTCCGGCTGACCACCGTCAGATGCCGGCAGAACCGGTCGTATTCGTCCCGATCCTCGAAGCCGGAGAGCGAGGAGAGCCTCCCCAATTCCTCCCGGAACACCCGATACCGCAGGCGCAGGGCCTGCTCCACCTCGTCCTCTGATTCTGCCAGCCGGACGAGATAGCGCTCATTTCTGCACAGCAACATAACTTTTCCGCAGGAAGAAACCGTTTTTCAGGCGGCCCCTTCAGAATCCGAGCTTCTGGAAGGTCTCCACAATGCGCCTGATGGACCAGCCGCCCGCCGGGACCGCCCGCTTGCCCGCCCAGTTTGGGCCGCCGGGAGGAGAGACTTCCGTCTGAAACTCCTCCATCCGAGGGCAGGAGCGGAGTTTTGCCACCACGTCCGGCCAGTCGATGGTACCGTAACCGGGAAGGTCGTGGTAGTCTCCGTAGCCATTGTTATCGTGCATGTGACAGGTGACGATGGTGTCGCGCATCTGCTCAAGACCGTCGTTCTCGTAGATCACGCCATCGGACTCCCACCAGCAAACGGGGAAATAATCCTCGTACTTGCTCTTGTCCTTGCCCGGTTCATAACGCACGCAGTTGGCGTGCCCGGTGTCGAAGCAGGTCCCGATGAAGGGGCTGGAAAGATAGGGCTTCACCAACCTCATGACCTCCTTGGCGGAATTGGGCGGCTCGAAGGCGTTTTCCACGGCGATGATCACGCCGCACTTCTCCGCCACGGGGAGCAGTTCGTCCAGCGTCTCCCGGCAGCGGGCACGCAACGTCTCTAAGGGGACGTGATCGTAGCAGTAGTGCCCCGCGCCCACGTGGATGGTGTAGGTGCGGCACCCGAAGTCCCGGGAGATGGCGAGGCAATCCTTGTGCGCGGCAAGCATCTCGCGACGGACCTCCGGCTCGGGGACGCAAAGGTCCCGGGTCTTGCCGAGCGGGGCATGGACCCCGGCAAAACGGCATCCGAAATCCTTCAGCAATTTCTGCCAGAGCGCGACGTATTCCGGTTCCCTGCCCATCCGCTCAATCAGAACGTTGGTCAGGACGAAGGTATTCTCTCCGCAGTCCAGAAATTCCTGCAGGATCCGGGGATACGCTTCCTCCGGGAAGTGCTGCCAATCAAAGAAGTAGCTCAATTTCGACGTCATACGTTTCCAGGCCTCCGACTTGTCTGCAACAAGACTGTGTAGAATTTAGCACCTTATCCCCCGTTTGTCAAGCGGCGGATCTCCCTTCTGCCCCAACTCGCGGAAACTCTGCGGAAAACGGATCTTCTTTTTTTCGGCGGAGGAGTTGCAAACGCGTCAAAAGAATGCTATCTTAACATGAAATTCAAAACGGAGATTACACATTATGAAATCTCTCCAGAAAACATTGGATCTTTTGGAGCTGACCGTTCTGCAGAGCGGCGTTCCGCTGACGCCCAGCCGGACGGCAGAGACGCTGGGGCTGAACCTCGTGACCTGTTCCCGCATCCTCGGAGAACTCGCGGACCGGGGCTATCTGGAGCGGGTCTCCCTGCGGGAGGGCTACCGGACCGGTCCCATGATCCAGAGCCTCGCGTTGCGGGAGGACCCCTACCGGCGGCTGGCACTGGCTTCCGCGGGCCCCGTGGCGGAACTGGCGGAGTTTCTGCGGATGCCGGTGAACTGCTGCACTCTCTCCGGTTCCGGGCGGATCATGCTGGCGCTTCAGGGCGGAAGTCCGGGATTCATCCCGTGGAAGCGGTTTCTCTTCCGGGAGGACATGACCACCACGGCCACCGGCCGGCTGCTCCTGGCCTCCATGAACGACCGGCTCTGCCGGAAGTTCCTCGCCGGCCTGAAGACGGACCTCACCGTCCCCGCGCTGCGTCCCCTGCGGGAGAGCGGCAGGATCGATTTCTTCTGCGACGGCATCCGACAGATGGGCAGGTTGATCCGGGTGGCCGGATTTCCTGCAGTGGCCATCGGCTTCGGCGTGACCGGCTCCGTAGTGCCGGAGGAGGCGGCGGAACGCGCGGACCGCACCGCCGAAGCCATCGTTTCGGCATTGACTGAAAATCACCGGGCCTGTTAGAGGCAGGCCTGGCTCTCTTGTTTTCCAAAACAACCGAAAGGAGTTTTTCATGAGCGAAAAAAGCAAGCAGGCGGCGTTGGATTTCATCGCCAACGAGAAACAGTTTCATCTGGGTTTTCTGCCCACGGAACAGTCCAACCCCCTGAGCCGGGATCTGGACAAACGCTTCGCCGGGTCCGTCGAGGACGGCGTCCGCTGCCTTCAGAACGTGGACCGGGTCGAAGTGCTGGCCATGGCGCAGAAGGTCTTCGCCTCCAAGCAGTTCGCCAGCCTCGTGGAAACCGGAACGAAGGTCCTGAAGGCTGGACACAAGATCTGCTTCTCCGGATGCGGTGCCACCGGACGCCTCAGCATTCTGCTGGAGTGCATGTGGCGGCGGGCCGCGGCGGAGAACGCCGCCCTCGCCCCCTACGCGGATCAGGTCTTCAGCATCATGACAGGCGGAGATTATGCGCTCGTCCGGTCGGTGGAGTTCTTCGAGGACTATCAGACCTTCGGACGGCGGCAGGTGCAGGAACTGAACCTTTCCGCCGGCGACATGCTGGTGGCCATCACCGAGGGCGGCGAGACCAGTTCCGTGCTGGGGACCGTCTTCGAATGCCTCGACCGGGGCGTCAACAGCTTCCTCATGTTCAACAATCCGGCGGACGTCCTCGCCGCTCATCTGGAGCGTTCCCGCAAAGCCATCGAGGATCCCCGGGTCACCGTGCTGGATCTCTCCTGCGGTCCCATGGCCCTCGCCGGTTCCACTCGGATGCAGGCCACCACCAGCGAACAACTGGTCGCGGGCGGTGCACTGGAGGCCATCGCCTGCGGACTCATGGGCCAAGCGGCTCCCGACTACGCCGCGGACTTCGGCAAACTGCTCTCCAAGCTGGAGGCCGCCGCCGCGGTGATCTCCGCCTTCATCATGCTGGAGGCGTCAATCTACCAAAAGCAGGGGTACATGACCTACTTCGCCGACGACTATCTGCTCGACATTTTCACCGACACCACGGAGCGTTCTCCGACCTTCATGCTGCCGCCCTTCCGCAAGAGCGGAGACACCGCCTCCGCCGTGCCGTGGGCCTTTGTGAAGAACCCGCTCTATCCGGCGGCGGAAGTCTGGAAGCGCTCCATGAAGCGCCCCCTGCGCTGTCTGGAGTGGACCCCTGCAGACTACGAAGCCCTGGGCGCGCCGGACGCCGTGAAGAACAATCCTCCCGCCATCCGGGCAGCGGAACTGCTCCGCTTCGAAATCGGCAACGAAGCCTCGTCCGAACGCCACTCCACCGGGAAGGACGCGGCTGTGCTGCTGGGCTTCGCCGATGCGGCCAACCGCGGTGAACTGAAGGCGAAGTTCGATGCCTTCGCCGCCGCCTTTGCCGAGCGGAAGACGCTGACCTTTGACGGTCCCGGGGATTACTCCATTTTGACCGACACCGCCGACACGCCCCTCTCCCTCATGCGCCACATGGCGGTGAAACTGGTGCTGAACACCGTTTCCACCGGCGTCATGGTGGTGCTGGGCCGGGTCTCCGGCAACTGGATGAGTTTCGTGGACTGCACCAACAAGAAACTGATCGACCGGGCCACCCGGCTGATCTCCGAACTGGGAAACATGGACTACCAGAGCGCCTGCATCAAACTCTACGAGGCCATGGAGGAACAGGAAAAACTCACCGGCGAGAAACCTTCTCTCGTCCAGCAGGTCCTGAAATCCCTCAAGTAAGGGAGTCCGGCCGCCCGACTGCGGTTATGGAACGGGGATGCCGATACCATTCGGCATCCCCGCTTTTTTTCGCCAATCTCTTTTGCCCCGAAGGGGCCCCGAAAATAAAGAGCGGCAGAGCAGGCAAAGAGTCAATCTCCGCTTTTTTCCCCAACTCTGTATGTCTTTCCCTGAAATTGGGGGGAATGGATTTCCATATACGGCGCAGTGACTGGTCCATCGGTAAAAATCCGGTAGTCCGGCTGGAGTTTTTCAAAAGGATTCGGCGTGTAACAACGCCCGCCGGAAACATATCCTAAAAATGGAAAATCTTCGCATTGGACAATGGGACATCCGGGCGATCTGTAGTCGTACCACCAGACGTTGGGATGATAAAAAAGTGCTCTTCCATTCCAGTCCTTCCGGATTACGGAAGAAAACTCCCTCTCAACGTGAAATTCTTCTTTTTTGCTTTTTTTTCAATGATATTCCAACGAAGGGCGGAATCCGTCAAAGACCGGATTTTTATTTTATCCTGCGAGCGGGCACTCCGACATAAGTCCCCGGAATCGATATCTCGCGCACGACCACTGCTCCGGCGCCGATGACAACGTCGTCAGAAATACTTACTTTATCAATCACAGTTGCGCCGGCGCCTATCATGACCCGGGCGCCGATCCTGACATATCCTGCAACGGACGCATGGATGGAAATATGTGAATGACATCCTACGCTGACATCATGCTCCACAACTGCGCGAGTATTGACGATGGCGTTTTGACCCACATGCGCCAGCGGACCGACATAGGCCCCGGCTCCGACGAACACACCGGGCTCCAGACGGGCACCTGCCGCAATTACCGCGTCCGCCGCGATCAATGCGGGGAAACGAAAACCACGTTGAGAAAACTCATCAAACAGTTTTTTTTTCAGTACCAGATCGCCGGTACCAATATGATGAAATGCTTTTTCATACGCCGGAATCATTTCCAAATCGCGGAACACGGGACGCCCGAAGATCTTTTCATCAGGTCTGCCGTTATCGTCCACAAAAAAGACGTCCCATTCGTGCATGACGGAAGCGGCGACACTTCTGGCGTGTCCGCCGCAACCATGAATTATGAGCGTTTCCATCTTTTCTTCCTGCGCTTCGGCAAACGTTCATGCTGATTCACAACACGCATTGCACTGATATATTCTTCCGCCACCTGCTTCCAGGAACGTTTGGAAAGCCGTTCAAAAATCGGTTTTCCCTTTTCCAGAAGTTCATTTCTGTGAGCCAGCCCCCATTTGATTTTTTCCGTCATGGAAAATTCGTCAAACGGATCGAAGAGCATATACTCCGCTTCCTCCGGACGCACGATTTCTCTGGTTACCGGAATATCTGCCATAACGGATGGCGTTCCGGCAGAATATGCCTCTCCGAAAGTGAATGGGAATGCGCCTTCAAACAAAGAAGGATTGACATGCAAAACGGCAAGCGCATTCAAGGCGGCCAGAACCGATTCCGGAATTGACGGCAGAATGATAACGTCGCGGGACAGATTCAAATCCTCGATGATGTCAAGCAGGGATGTATAGTTTGCGCAAGTAAGAACCAGTTTCAGATCATAATATTCTTCGTGGATCAGTTTGGCCACAACTTTGAGCAGCAACTTAATGTTTTTATGGTAACGATATTGTGAGGAATACAGAATAAAGCGGCCCTCTTTCCACGGATAGCCAAGCACGTAATCAAGATTGGGGATCGCCGGATCTCGTTTTTCCAGGTAACTCTTGATGATTTCTTCCGGAGAAAGCCCCTGTTTTAAGTGACTGGAAATATCAATAAGGCCGTGGGGAATAACTTTGATCCTGCTTCTCCGGATGTTCCGCAGGTGCGAAAGCTGATAGTCCGCAACGTAATTACTGTAACAGACCAAAGGCAGTCTTTTTTTCAGCATTCTGTCAATTTTTTGCGCGCTGAACAGCATTGCAACGTCCTGATAATAAATTTGCGGAAAATCCGCAAAAACTATGTCGGGAACAACCAATGCGTATTTTCTTTTTATTTTTGTGACTTCCGGCCAAAAAACACCAGGGACGTACCACAAATCGATATTCCCTTTATTGACAATTTTTATCATTTTGTTCAATTCGTGTTTTCTGACAAATTCCCAAATGGTGAGGATTCGCAGATCGGCGCGGAATTGTCTTGGATTGAACTCCTGAAAGTACCGTTTTATCCTTGCGGGAAACAGCAGATTGCGCATTTTGAATATCTTGCGTATCATGACCCGCACAAAAATGAAAGCGAGATACAATAAAACGACCGGGAGTGATAATATTCCGATGATAAAAAGCAGAATGAGAGACCGGCCGCCCAGAATAGCAAAGAAAACATCCCTGATTATGTTGCGGAAACGCCTCTTTTCGGAGACTGCGGCATTCGACTTTTTTTTGAGATGCCGCCGAAATCGCAAATCATAAAACAGGAACAAGGGCGGCGGCAACAAAAAGGGGGTTTTTATGTGGACTGTTTTTTCCAGAAGGTGTTCCTTCAGCAGCGTTTTTACCTCTTTTTTGTGCCAACTCGGGCAAAGTATGGTTACGTCATCTCCCAACTCAACCATGCCGCCGATAATATATATCAGCAAGCGTCCGAGTCCGTCCTGAGTTAATTTCACGTAAGGCTGATATGCCGTGAAAACACCGATTTTTCTCATAACATCCAGGCCTCCTCTAATGTTTTCCTGATTATTTCATGCTGCTGTTCATAGGAACAGGCCCGGAGTTGCTCCCTGGATGGCAGTTTGTAGCCTTCCTTATGCCCGTTTTTCAATGCATTGGCAATGGAATCAATATTCTTTCCACAGTACCAATCAATGTTCAGACCAAAATACTTTGCCATGTACCGCATATGAGGATAATCACTGGCCAGACAAGGGGTCCCTAACCACGCGGCTTCAACCGCACCGAAAGCCCCGTTATCGACCAAGGAACTCAAAAGCAAAAACTCCGCACGTCTGACGAGATCAAAATATCGATAACGGTCAATTTCTCCAAGGATATGGACTTTTTTTGATAATAGATCCTTATTCTTTTCAAAAAGATTGCGGAACTGCTCAATATACTTCGGCAGATTTTTGCCGACCTGCTTTTCGCGGAAATCCAAGACACGGGTCTCTACTCCGGTTACAAAGATTTCCAATTCACCGTTCAACTCCTGATAATACTTCAGGATAGCCTGTAGAATTCTAACGTGGTTTTTGTGTGGTCCACGATTGCATGCCCAGACAAAGTATTTTTTGGAAGGAGCACAGACAGTACTGTGCTTTTTTTCATAGTTTTCCAATTCCTGAACGCTGAATTCAAAGGGCAACAAAAATATCTTCCGGGGATCGATTCCACAGTAGGCAACTGCATCTTCTCCAGTCACCTGATTGGTAACGAATATCTGCTCGGCCTGCCGCCCGATTTCCAAATAATTATTTTCAAGCCATTTGGGAAGAAAATTACTGGGCAGATAGCGCTGCAGATAATCGTAAACGACAACACTGTAAGGCTTCATCGGCAGTGGCAGAGCTTTGGTAAAACGATCAGAAACAAAAAGCCAGCGGTCACATTCGCAAAAACAGTTATTGCCATCATCCATAATGGCATATTTAATGCCGGGATTCAATTTTTTGGAAAAATGTCCCAAAAAACGGAAAGACGCAAGTTGATCCGGTGTTAAGATTTTCCATAAGTAAACATGAATTGATATGCTCTTATCTATTTTGGCCTTCAATTCATTCAAAATTTCAGGATAGTAGTATTCTCCTGTTTCAAAATAATCATGCGGAATTCCGACGGTTACCGAATATCCGCACGTCTTCAGCATATTCGCCATGGAGATAAATGCGTTAAGCGTTCCTCCGCGGTATCCGATCGGCAAAATAATGCCGACACGTGTTTTGTGTTTGCACAAGGGCAGAGGCGCCGGGCTGATTGATTGGTCTGGCAATGACGAAACGAGCGGCAGAAAATTCTGTTCCCATATTTTTTTGACGTACTGCGGAGAGAAAAAATCCAGCAATTCCCTTTGCGACTCCTGAACGTCGCGAATAAAGCCGGAATCGTTGTTGAGAACACGCCGGATCTTTTGCTTGGCTTCGGCAATCGTATCGGCGGCTCCGGGATACTTGACCTTGGGAGTGAGTTCTCCCAGCATGCCCTGCGACATGAAAATCAACGGCTGATTGGCATAAATGGCTTCCAGCGGATGATAATGCAAGTGCCGCGGTTCGGTCGAATGATAGAACATCACCCGCGATTCACAGAAAACCCGGTTGAATTCTTCACGGGGCAAATATCCGAGCAGGTGCCGATCGCTGATCTGGCCAAATGGTTTTCCTGCGATTACATAGGGGAATTTTTTGAAATTTTTCTTGAACTTTTCATAGATGCCATAGTAATATGCTGACACGCAGATCCGAGGACAGACGAACAAGATCTGTTTCTTTTCGCCCGTATAACCGTCTTTCAGATTCGCTGCAAAATTTTCGGGCAATCCAAGCGGAAGGAAAACGCCATTTTCGCGGAAAATATTCTGTTCCACTTTCAGCATATTGCGGTAAGATGCCGCAAAATACAAACGGGAACGGATTTGTTCCATCTTGTACAAAAATGGTTCTCCCCAACTTTCCCGGGCCACGTCCCAATAATTTGCCTCGCCGGCCAAACCGAAAGCTCGGATAAAAATGACCCCGGGAAAATGATTGACCAGCAATTTCAACGGATTTTCGTAAAAAGCCGTGATCGCAATATCAAAATTCCGGTTGATGACTTCAATCTGTTCGGTGGAAAATCGGTCTTCGTAGAAATCGATCCCGTTCAGCAACTGTAAATCGGATTCGGGAATGGTCAGGGACGCATCGTATTCATAATTCGCCTTGCAGCTGATAAAATCATTTTTAGACGGAAATTTTTTTGGCGCGAACACTTCAAAACCGAGTTCCAGCAAAAGAGGGACCTCGGCATCCATCAAAGTAACGTGATTGCATATCCACAAAATTCGTTTTTTATTCATTTGCG
The DNA here is from genome assembly GCA_002314605.1 of Lentisphaeria bacterium UBA1776. Taxonomy (GTDB): domain Bacteria; phylum Verrucomicrobiota; class Lentisphaeria; order Victivallales; family Victivallaceae; genus UBA1776. The sequence goes on from DCGO01000007.1 coordinate 18,637, forward strand.
GCCCCTGCTTTCAGCAGTTTCTGGTATTCTGACGTTACATCTTGGATCGGGCCGTCAAAAATGATTTCCCCATGAGAAAACAGCAGTCCCCTTTGACAGATCTCCTGCGCCGCCCCCATGTCATGCGTCGCCAGCACAACGATCTTCGCCTGCTCGATCAGACCCATGATTCGTTGTTTTGCCTTCTGCATAAAGGCGAAATCGCCGGCGCCGAGGATCTCGTCCAGCAGCAGGATATCGCCATCCAGAGATGCCGTCACGGCGAATGCCAACCGCACCATCATGCCGGCAGAATAGGTTTTTATCGGATAATCAATAAATTCGCCCAAATCGGCAAATGCGATAATTTCATCCATTTTGCTTAAAACCTGTTGAGGCGTCAGGCCGAGCATCAGGCCACGGTAAAGGATATTTTCTTTGCCGGTCGCTTCGGATTCAAATCCCAGAGAAAGTTCCAGCAATGCGCGGATATTGCCGCTTACTTCACGAATCCCGCTCCGGATGGGATAGAGTCCGGCAACCATTTTCAGGAAGGTGCTCTTGCCTGCGCCGTTGCGTCCCAACAAGGCGACGCGCTCCCCCGGCCGGATCTCCACACTGACTGATTTCAACGCATGAATATCCGCCAGCGTATTTTTTTCATGCTTCCAGAAAGAAAGCACGGCAGCCTTGAGAGACCGTTCACAAAAGGCCTTGGAGGAATAGTAAAGTTCTATATCCTGCAGTTTTATTCCGATAGTTTTCATGATCAGATGTAGTATATGCTTTCTTTTTCACAAAGTCGCGTGGTTATTGCGGCAATCGCCAACAAGACACATGCGGTGCCGAGACTCCACGCACAGTGTTTCCAATCCGGGAACGTCCCCAACAACAGGGGCGAACGGAACATTTCCAGTAAATGATAGACCGGATTATATTCCAGCAATACCGATAATTTTGCGGTTTTGAACAGATCCAACGGGAAAAAAACCGGAGACATATACCAGATTATTTGCATGACAATGACCAGAAACTGTGGTAAATCATGAAACCGGACCCCCGCAAAAGCACAGATGGTCGCGCCGCCCCAACACCAGGCAAACAGAATGCACGTCGCCAATGGCAACGTGACGTAACTCCAGTTCAGATTTTCCGGCATTGCGATCAGACACCACAGCAGAAGACCGATCAGGGCATAGAGGAAATTGATCAGGACGGACAAACTGCTGCGGAGAGGATAGATCATCATCGGATGATTGAAAAGCAGGATGTAACTTCCGGCATTGATCAACGCAGTACAACCGGTCATCACGGCACCGATGAGCAATTCCCAGACGATCATGCCGACGAAAATATAAGGGGCAAGATAGTGCATCGGCATCTTGAAAAAGCGCCCCATGATGAAACTCAACAGCAAGGTCATCGCCAGCGGCTGAACAATGCTCCAAAGCACTCCAAAGTATGATCGTCGGTACTTGAAACGCAAATCGGCCAAAGTCAGATTCCACCAAAAATATCTGATTGACCAAATACGTCCGATGTAGCTAACCATTTGACGAAACATCTTAAAAACCTTTGCAATATTCGTTTCGGGCCAAGAGTTTCAAGTCGCCCTCGACCATGATCTGCACCAATTTTTCAAAGGTCACAGTCGGACTCCAACCCAACTGCCTTCTGGCTTTTTCCGAATTTCCAAGCAGGGTATCGACCTCGGTGGGACGGAAATAACGCGAATCAATTTTTACTATCACCTCTCCGGATCCCGCATTGATCCCGGTCTCATCGATTCCGGTTCCGCGCCATTCGATCTTGACGTTGACGGCAGCGAACGCCTTCTCGATAAATTCCCGAACTGTATGATTTTCTCCGGTTGAAACAACGTAATCATCCGGCTTTTCCTGCTGCAACATCAGCCACATGCATTTCACGTAATCAGGAGCATATCCCCAATCACGCCGTGCATCCAGATTTCCGACGTAAAGGCATTTTTGCAGGCCTTTGGATATTCTGACGACGGCCATGGTGACTTTTCTGGTAATAAAAGTTTCGCCGCGACGGGGGGATTCGTGGTTGAATAAAATCCCGTTGCTGGCATGAAGTCCGTAGGCCTCCCGGTAATTTTTGGTGATCCAATAGCTGTAAAGCTTGGCTGCCGCATAGGGGGAACGGGGATAAAAAGGAGTTGTCTCGCTTTGCGGGATCTCCTGAACTTTCCCGAAAAGTTCCGACGTGGAAGCCTGATAGAAACGGGTCTGCAATCCGGTTTCCCGAATGGCATCCAGAAGCCGCAGTGTTCCCAGAGCATCCACCTCTGCAGTATATTCCGGGACGTCAAAACTCACTCTCACGTGCGACTGTGCGCCCAAATTGTATATTTCCGTCGGACCGATTTTCTCCAGCAGCCGGTTCAGATTGCTTGAGTCGGTCAGGTCGCCGAAATGCAGGAACAATTTTATATCGTTTTCATGAATGTCCCGATACAAATGGTCGATCCTTACCGTATTGAAGGAACTGGAACGGCGCACCAATCCGTGAACCTCATACCCTTTGTCCAGCAACAATTCCGCGAGATAAGAACCGTCCTGTCCTGTAATGCCGGTGATAAAAGCACACTTTCTTTCCATCAGTTCAACTCCTGTTCCAAAGCATCAAGGACGTAAACGATATCATCTTCCGTCAAACCGGGATGTCCGGGAAGATTCATTCCGCCGCGGGAAAGAGATTCCGCGTTGGGCAATTCTCCATGAGCGCAGTTCTTGTACATAGGCATGGTATGGGCAGGATAAAACGCCGGACGGGTTTCCACCCCGTGTTTCTCTTTCATGGCGGTAATCAAAGCATCCCGGCGTTCCCAATCGTGGAGATGAATGGTCGGCAACCACATGCAATTGTGCACCGATTCGGTTTCCCACAAAACATCAACAGGAAGTTTCCGCGTTTCGATCACCGACTTATAAAACTCAGCGATTGCCCGTTTCCTTTTGGTGATTTCCTGAATGTTTTCCAACTGAGCAAGCCCGATGGCCGCCTGAATGTTGGTCATCCGGAAATTATATCCAATGACGTCATGCCAATAGCATTTGAAGGCAGATACGCCCTGCGATTTCAAGTGGACGAGGCGTTCTGCCAGCATACGGTTTCCGGAGATCACCATTCCGCCTTCTCCGGTCGTCACGGTCTTGTTGCCGAAAAAACTGAAACAGCCGATGTCGCCGAACGTTCCGACGTGCCGCCCCTTCCAGGTGGAACCCAGCGCCTCCGCGCAGTCTTCGACCAAATAAAGACGGTGCTCCCTGCATATCCGGCAAAGACGGTCCATATCGCAGACGTTGCCGTAAAGATGAACAGCGATAACAGCTTTTGTCTTCGGTGTGATTTTCCGCTCAAGGTCATCCAGATCCATCTGCCAATCGTCAAGGCGGGAATCAACAAAGACGGGGGTACCGCCCATATACATGATGGGGTTTACGCTGGCAATATACGTCAAAGAAGGAACCAGCACTTCATCTCCGGGAGCGATCCCGAGTGCGGCGAGAGCCAAATGAATCGCCACGGTTCCATTGGATACCGATGCGGCATATCCCGCCCGGGTATATTCGGTGAATTTCTCCTCGAAAAGTTTTACGTATTTTCCCTTTGATGAAATCCAATTCGTATCGAGGCAATCATTGACGTACTGCTTTTCCTTGCCCTGCAGAAATGGCTCATACACCATTATCGTTTTCATTACAAAAATCTTCTTTCTGTACGTTATTCCCAAAAACACCTTTACGCCAAAGTTCCGACGGTCTGTCTGCAAATCAACGGTCTGACGTTGATCTGTCGGTAACCCGCCAAATTGGTGTCCGCATTGCACCAGGCGACGTCGGCGGCGTCACCGCCATTGCTCATCGCAAAATCCGCCCGGTACCGTCCGGTAAAAACTACCGGAGTTGATTGTCAATATCGGCTCCCGTACTATATGTAAAGATGTCCAACATCTTTCATTTGAATGCAGGAGTTCTGACAACGCTTTACTATAGCATCTTTCAGCAACTTNNATCCACTACTGTCCGGTAAAAATTACCGGAATTGATTGTTAAAGTCGGATTCTACGCTATATTAAAGGTGTTCATAGTCTTTAATTTGAGCGTAGGAGAGCCGACAATGCTTTAAAATAGCATCTTTCAGCAACTTTTCAAGTTCATCCCCCGACATCGTTTTGACAAAACGGCAGAAAAGACATCCGGCTGTCGCCGCTGCAAACATTTTCCGCACGGCAACAACTTCTGACCTGACTCTATGCGCAAAATTGCGAAAAAACTCCCCGACATTGGCACTTATCTGTACTCAATGCACTTTTCCGTTATAGCCCTGCGGCGGTAACGTCCCGGAGCCACACCGAATTCCTGCAGAAAGGACCGGTAAAAGGACCCCTGACAGGAAAATCCGCATCTCTGCGAAATCTCGCACAGGGACAATTCGCCTTCCTCCAGCAACCGGGCAGCCATCATACAGCGATTTTTCCGAATGTACGCACCGGGAGATTGGCGAAATCCCCGCGCCCATTCCCGATAAAAAGTCCTCTCGCTGAAACCGAACTGCCGCAGAACCGCATCTTTTGGTGTTCCTTTCTGCAGTTCTGCCGCCACGCCGTTCAGCCGCAGTTCCAGTCTGCCGTCCGGTTCCTCGCGCATCCCTCCGAGCAGGATCACGGTAAAAAGATGAACCGCCTGCTGATCCAGAAGATCAGCCGTCCCCGGAACATTCCGCCGGGAAAGCAGGGATCGCAGCCGCTCGATCTCCTCCTGCGGAACAGCGAAGATCCGGCATCCTCGAACGAGGAGTTCTTCCCCGAAAAGTCTCCGAAACAACGGTTCCGCACTTGCCGGATACTTGAAGAAAAGTTCATCGTGATAACTCGCCCGCAAGGTTTTGATCCGGGTTCCCGGCAGAACAACGCTCATGCTCACCAGCGGATGAGGCGCGTGCTTCTGCAACTTCCCATTGACCACCGATATGGAGGTCTGCTCCAGCGCACTGGAGATGCAGAAGAAGAGGTCTTCCAGAACCTCGTCACGATGAATATGGATATGATGCGGCATCCAGCCGATCCCGGACAACCGGTATGGAAAATCCAGAAAACGCTCCGCATCCCGCAGGTCGATGTAGTTCGGTTTGGAAAAATCCATATATTTGGCAGAAAATGAGAATTTTTTGGCAAAATCTTTGTAGTTATTTCCCCCGGAACAGGTTATAATATAAGCGTGTCAGGGATTTTTTCAAGGCCCTAAACTGGCAGAAAAATGAAAAAAGAAAGACGAGCATCATGAAACTCTCCCCGAAGCTCCTGGTCCCCATCGCCATCGCGGCGGCAACGACGGCATCCGCGGCGGACTCCGCCATCCTCATGGAAGTGGACGCGACCCGGACTGTCGGCGCCATCAAGCCAATGAACGGTGTCAACAACGGCCCCATCAAGCCCGGAAGTTCCCAGACCCGGGGCAACTTCGCGGCGTGGAAGGCGGCAAAGATCCCCATCGCCCGGAACCACGACGCCTCCTTCTGCAGCAGTTACGGCGGAGAACACTCCGTGGACGTCCACATGATCTTCCCCGATTTCTCCAAGGATGCCAACGATCCGGCGTCCTATGATTTCGCGGCCACCGACCGCTATCTCGCCACCATCCGGGAGGCGGGAGCGGAGGTCTACTACCGCCTCGGCAGCAAAATCGAACACGGCGTCAGAAAGTACGGCACCGTCCCGCCCCCGGACTTCCGAAAGTGGGCCGTCATCTGCGAACACATCATCCGCCACTACAATGAAGGATGGGCAAATGGCTTCCACTGGAACATCCGCTACTGGGAGATCTGGAACGAAGCCGACTGCCCCAAGCCCACGTGGCAGGGCACAAAGGAGCAGTTCTTCAACTTCTACCGCATCGCCGCCACCCATCTGAAGGCGAAGTTCCCCCACCTTAAGATCGGCGGTCCGGCGCTGGCGGACGTTTCCCACATCGCCCTGCCAGGTCAGAAATCCATCTGGGCGGAGGATTTCCTTGCTTACATGCAGAAACATCAGGTTCCCATCGACTTTTTCAGTTGGCATCTCTATGCCAGCGAGCCGTGGTACATGGCCGACCGCGCCGCAGAGGTCCGGAAACTGCTGGACCGGTACGGATATGCGAAGGCCGAGAACATCATGAGCGAATACAACTACCTCAAGGACTGGACCACCGGCTTCATGGAGACCATCGAGACCATCATCTCCGTGAAGGGCGCCGCCTTCACCGCCGCGGTCATGTGTGCAAGCCAGTGCTCTCCTGCCGATTGCATCATGTACTACGATTCCCGCCCCACAGTGTGGAACGGGATGTTCGACTACTACACCTACCGCCCGCTGAAGGGCTACTATCCCTTCCTCTGCTGGGCGAAGCTCGCTGACATGAAACAGAAGACGGCGCTGAAGATCACCGACCGCCGAGTCCGCAAGCCGGAATTTCAGGACATCTACGCCGTGGCAGGAACCGGCGAAAATGGGAAACTGGGCGTGCTGATCAGCTGTTACACGGACGCCAAACGGAACGATGCCCCCCTCTCCATCGACCTCGCGGTCAAGGGGATGGACCTCTCCGGTGCAAAACTTTTCCTGCTGGATGAGAAGCGTTCTCTGGAAGAGATCCCCTTCACCCGGAACGCGGATGGTTCCTTCCGGTTCGAGGCGGCGGACAACACCGTCCTCTGGCTGGAAAAATAAGGTTCCCGAATCCCGGAGGCGGTTCTGCTACACCTCGTCGGTGCAGGGCCGCCCTTTCGTTTCCCGTGGCAGAAAAGAGAGCCACAGCGCCAGCAGGAAAAACACCAGCATAACGGAAAAGACTCCGACGTAGGACTTCAGCGGATAAAGCACCTTCTCCCCGGTGCGGACGATCCCGTTCCCGCCGAACCACTCCAGCAGAAAACCCGTGAGCGAGACCATCACCGCCACCAGCAGGTAACTGAAGAATTCCATGGCGCTGGTGGCGGTCCCCACAAGGGAGCGGGGAGCAAGTTCCCGGACGAGGGAGATCCCCACCGTCTGGAATCCGGCGGCCACGGCGAACACGATGAACGCCCCCGCCGCCAACCATCCGGGAGCCCCGCTCAAAGTCCCCCAGATCAGGACGATCCCGGCGGCCACACAGCTCCCCGTCATGAAGTAGATGCATGGTTTCCGGCGGTTTCCCAGAAGATAACTCAAGGTCCCGGAGAAGAAGTTCATGGCAGCGGAGAGCAACACCATCCCGGAGAGCAGCAGATCCGTCGTCGACGGCGCGACGTGGCAGACGTCCTCCAGGAATTTCTTGCAGACGACAAGAAGCAGACTGTAATAGATCACAAAGGGCATGGCCCCGGCGACGATCGCGGCAAAGGTGTGATCCCGGGTCAGGACCTTCCTGAAGGGCCGGACGTGAAAGAGACAGGACTGGACCGGCGGTTTCGGTATCCTGC
>DCGO01000008.1 GCA_002314605.1 Lentisphaeria bacterium UBA1776
CGTCCCGTCACAAGATTTGGGACATTAACCAAAAATAAAAAAACTGACAGCGTTTTTTATTCCGGGATCCGGTAGAACCAGCTGAAATCGGCAAGGACTCTGTCCGGCTTGCGGCCGAAAAAGGCATCCACCTCCCGGATCAATCCCGCCAGACCCGGTTTCGGCTCGTAATCATGGCCGGACATGATCCCCCCTGGCTTCACTTTTACAAGATAATTTTCCAGATCTTTCCGGACATTTTCCGCCTGATGATTCCCGTCGATATATACCAGATCAAAAGCATGATCCGCAAAGAGAAAACTGACATTTTCCGAATAGTCTTTCACCTTGACCACCCGGCCGTCCCCGGAAAAAATCCTGTCAAACGCCTTCTCCGCATTCTCCGCCTCGGCAGCCGACCGGAAGTTCGTAACGGGAATGGAAATATCTTTGTACTGAACCCAGGGATCAATGCAGACGATCTTTCCGACTTTTCCGGTTTCCAGAAACAGCCGGGCGGACTCTCCGGCATAACTGCCGATCTCCAGCACCGTCAGACGGTCACGGCCCGGGAAATTATCATTCACCAGTTCAAAGATATCCGTACAGGCACTCCCCGGAGGACGCATCATGTGCAGAATCCCGGCAGCATTTTCCCTGTCCAAAACCCGACCCGACCTTTTCATGCATGGCCTCTCTTTCACGCTCTTCCGGCACCCTGCGCCGTCAACAAGATATCAGCCGGGCATAACTTACCGCCGCAGGAAAAAAAGTCAAGCGACGGAGAAACAATCCTCCAGGAACAGAGCAATTTTTCCGGAAAAATTTCAAGTCCGGCTTGCATTTTCAGCAGGGAGGGATATATTAAGTAAACATCAGGCCAATGTAGCTCAGTCGGTAGAGCAATTCACTCGTAATGAATAGGTCTTCGGTTCGATTCCGAACATTGGCTCCATTTTTTTGCCCTGATTTCCGGAGAGTTACAAACTCTTCCGGATTTTTTACCGCATCGCCCCCGCACTGCGAAACCTTATTGAGAAAATAAAATACCGGCATTTCAGCACGGCTGCAGGGGCTTCTTTCCGGGAAATGCCTTCCTCAAGCTCTTTGCGGACTGTTTCACGGTATCACCCGAAAAATTTTTCCGGAAATGAAGGGGGGTACATTCATACCTGGCAAGAAACGATTTGTGAAAATACGCATAATTCCGGAACCCGTTCTGAAGCGCGATCCGGTTGACGGACTGGTCCGTGTGGATCAGTTCCCGGACAACATTCTGCATTTTGTATTCCAGGATCAGCTGCCGAGGCGTGATCCCCAGATATTTCCGGATGGAACGGCTGACATGTTCCTGGGAGTAATCCGTCAGTTCAAACAGCCGGCGGACGCCGTGACAGAAATTTTCCGGTCTCTGCATCTGCATGCACAGTTCCTCCAGCCATACGGGACGGAATCCGGGGGTGTCCTGATGCTTCAAAAAGAGTTCCAGCACTCTTACGATCATGGCTCTTCCGGCAAGCCGGACCTGAAAAGGCGTGAAGGATTTCCAGGACAAAACAAAGCTTTTCAACTGGGAAAGCAGATCCTCAAAAGCACTTCCGCTCAAATGGAGCCGGTGCCGGAAATCATCTGCGGCAAGTCTTCCGGCCGTCAGAAAACGGAAGCATGTCTGAAAGAGTTCCGCATCGATATTGCAGTTGTAAACCGCAAATTCTTTGTCTTTTTCCCGCTGCAGCCGGTGTACGTCATCCGGCAGAATGAACCGGAGATCTCCGGGGACAAGGAGTTCCTGCATGCCGTTGATCGTATGGATCACGGTACCGCTTTCGACCAGAAAGAACTCAAAATAATCGTGGTCGTGTTTCCAGAATCCGGTCTGTTTCGGCCCCACATACTGTCGGCTGAAAAAGAAGTGATAAGGGTGTTCCGGAACGATCTTCCGGAACTGGAGGGTCAAAGGCCGTTTCTTTTCCATTTCACGCATCAAAAGTTCCTCCCCCCCGCAGTTTTCCGGGCACGGGGGCCCGCCTCGTCTCTTCGGATCCGCATTGCGGATACTTTATCATGTTTCGGGCCGTTTGCAACAGCAGGAGCAAAAAAAAAATCATCCCAGGATAGTTTTCCGCAAAAAGCAGAGGATTTTCGGAAGGGGAATGCTATATTTCGATCAAATAAAAAACAGAAAGGATCAGAACATGGAAAATACCATTCCCCCGTCTTATGAAAAAGGGATCGTCGGCACACTGAAATCTTCCCCCGCCGTGAAGCGTTTTGCGGGGAATCCGCTCCTGACGGCGGAACAGGTCCCGTTCCCCTGCAACCTTGCCTTCAATGCCGGAACGGCCAAGTTCAACGGGCGTTACTACATGGCGTTCCGGTACGACAAATACCTGAACAACGACCGTGAATGCGGTCTGGAGATTTCCGGGACCGGGCTGGCGGAAAGCGACGACGGCATCCATTGGATTTCTCACACGGAACCGCTCCGTTTCCACTGGGGAAACGAGCTGCTCGGCTGGGTCAACGACGCCCGCTTGACCGTGCTGGAAGAGAAGCTTTTTTTGAGTTTCTGCTACAACTGCGAACACGGCGAGCGGCCGGGGTTTGCCGAATGGAAGGGCGGCGATGATTTTGAGGTGATCTGCCTCGGGATCCCGGCACAGCGGAACATGGTCCTCTGTCCGGATAAGATCCACGGCAAATACTGGCGGATGGAACGGCCCGCCACCAGAAGATCGGTCATGGATATCTGGATGTCCTACTCGGAGGATCTGATCCACTGGGGGGAGGCCGAACTGCTGCTGGGGGTGGAGGATGTGCCTTTTGCGACCTTCAAGATCGGAGCGGCGGCGCCGCCGGTCAGGACAGAACGGGGCTATGTGCTGTTTTTTCACGCCGTCGATGACAATCCCGCCAGGGAGATCGTCTATCCGAACGGGACCCGGTGGTACTCCCGATATACCTGCGGCGCCGTGCTGCTGAATGCCGATGACCCCTTTGAGATCCTCGCCATGACGCGGCAGCCGCTTCTGGTTCCGGAATATCCTTACGAAACGGGAAATATGAAACTTTTCTGGCGGGAAAATGTGATCTTCCCCTGCGGCGCGGTACTGGAAGACGGCGGCATTATCCGGCTCTATTACGGGGCGGGAGATTATTCGACCTGCATGGCGGAGATCGCTCTGGAGGACCTCTGGATGGAAATGTCGCCGTACCGGAGAATGGCCCGGACTGCCACGGTGGACCCCACCATGGTGAGAAACGGTTTTTACAAGGAAAACTGAGGACAGAATGTTTAAGGTTTAAGGAGCTTGTAAATGCAGAAGAAACATCGGAAATCCACGGGACTCCCCATTGCATATTTCATCCTTCACCTGTCACGGCAAAATGAAATGAAGACGGACCACGCGTCATTGCAATTCAAACAGCGTTTTACGCTGATCGAACTGCTGGTGGTGATCGCCATCATTGCCATTCTGGCGGCCGTGCTTCTTCCGTCCCTCAACAAAGCGAGGGCGACGGCTCAGAAGATCTCCTGTCTCTCCAACCTGAAAACCATGGCCTTTGCGACCCAGCAGTATGCTGACAACAACCGGGAATACATTCCCTGCGGACATTTTTACAACAAATGGGCGGCAAAGAATTTCTGGTGGTCGGTGCTTACGCAGACCATCAATCCCCAGGCCCCCGCCCAAAATAACGCCACGGTCCTGAAGGGACACTACAAGATCTACATCTGCCCGACGGAAAAAGTTCCCACCGGCACCAGTCCGAATTTCCCATATACGCACTACGGCATCAACAGCCGCTTTATGCATTGTGCCGCCCCGGTCAGAAAGATGTCTGCTGTCAAACAGGCTTCCGTAGTCATTCTGCAAACTGATTCCGCCAATAAAACCAGCTATATCGTTTCCCAGGACGGTTTCGCCAGTACCCGCCACGGTGCGAAACGGACAAACAGTTCTTTCCTTGACGGCCATGCGGAATTCCGCCTCACCAGCACGGATGCCTCCTTTCTGGAAAAACTGAATGCGGGGTACTCCAACCCGTGTGGTTCTCCTCAGACACCCGCCAACTGTCTTGCAAACTGCAAATAGAGGAGTCACTTTCATGAAAAATCCAACCCTGTTTTTGGCGGCGGCAATGCTCGGGGGTGTTGCGGCAATCTCCGCCGGACCGGTCCGGTTCGATGAGGACCTCGCCTCCTGGAAACAACTGCGTATCGGCTGCGAAAAAAGCGAGGATTGTGTCCGAGCCTCCGTTCCGCCTCATGCCAAAGGAAATTACGGACAGCTCGTAAAAGAGCTGAATGCCGTTCCGGACGGGAAATACATGCAGATCCATGTTGACGGCATGGAGAATTCCGATGCATACGCCTGGACCGGCAGTGTTTCCGATTCTGACAGACGCTCTTTCGGCGTGATCTTTCAGGGCATCAATACCTATGCTCCGCGGATGGACAAATCTTTCGCCTTTGCCGTCAGTCAATGGGGCTCAGGCAAAACTGCCGGCTCCTGGATCAAGTACTACAGCTATGAAATTTCCGAAGCGCCGGAAAACAGCCTCGTAGCCCTCAAGGAGCCCGCAGACGGTCCCTTGAAAACGGGGGATATCCTGCACTTCAAAGTTTTCCGCCGCAGCAAGTGTGACGGTCCGGTCAGGATCAGAGTCTTTACCACGGCAAGGAAAGACCGTTACCGCAGACTGCAGGGATTCAGGCTTTGCCGGGAGCCGTCCATTGAGGCGGTTTACAGCGAAAAGGACAAGTGCTATACTGCGGATGTAAAAGTCACAAAAGACGCCTGTTCGCTGGATTCTGCCGCAGAGAAAGTCTGTCTGGTGGCAGTGGCGACCCTTGACCGCATGGACAGTTATTTTACCATGCCTTTTCCGGTCAGGCTGGAAACCGCCTGCAAGGTCCCGCAGGGACTCGTGACGGCCGCATCCCCAGAGACCCTGGACAACCGTCAGATGTGGCTGGATATGACGCTGAACCGAAAGAATCTGGCACTGGGAAAACCGGTTCAATTTTTCCCACGGCCCAAGTACTCCCTGACCCAGGACAGGAAGGGGGAGGCCGGATGTGATGCCCTGGACCTTACCGACGGCGCCCTTTCCGGACGCGGAGACGACAAGATCTGGTTTGACCGGAAGGCCGTCGGTTTTGTCGGCGACAGTGGAAAAGAGGTTTTCAGCACGGTTCTCATGCGCATTGATCTGGGACAGGTCTCGCCGGTGGATTACATCGCATTGCGGGCCCTGGGTGGCGGGATCACCCATTTCCGCTGGCCCCGAAAATTTGAGGTCTTTGTCTCCAAAGACGGGGAGACATACTTTGCCGCATCGGAAATGAACAAACTCGAGCCCGCCGAGGCCGGGCAGAGTGATTTCGTCAAGTCCTACTTTTATCCGGAGGACCGTCACTACAGCAAAAGCACCTGCAAGAGTTTCAAACTGCAGGTCAAGGCGGACGCCCGGTATATCCTTGTAAAGCTGAACCTCGATCTGAATTTCGTCAGCGATGAAATGGCCGTTATCGCGGCGGAAAAAAAAGACGCCGGTTTCAATCTTGCTTATAAGGGGAAAGGCTTTGCGGTCCCGAAGGACGGGTTGACCGCCAGTCCAAGACTGCCGGAACTGGCCGTCATCAAAGGCGTTGCCGCCCCTCAGAAGATTGAGATCAGCGACTATCGCACGACTCCCGGAAGGATCCGGAAAGCGCAGGTGGTTCTGGCGCTGCCGACCCCCTTGACCGTTTACAATTTTCCGGCGGAAAAAATCACCGTCAACGGTGTCAAATACAACCAGTACCGGCTGCCGCTCAGCCCAAAACTCAGCCTCGACTGCATTTACATCCTCAGTGACAGCAATACGCCGGACCGCCTGCCTCCGGCTGCTATTCATGTGGAATATGACGGCAAAACCGGATTCCGGCAATCTTTGCCGGTGAAAATTGTTACGCTTCCGAAATTCAGAACTTTCCAAAAGATCCCGGTCTGTCTGGCCTGGATGAACTCGGAAGCGCTGCTGGTCACCTATCCGGATTTTCTGAAAAATTACCGGCGTTTCGGGTTCAACAGCGCCGGCGTATTTCCCTACTATTATGTCAGCAGAAATGAAGCCGTGCGGAACCGGATGAGCGGAAGATACGAAGAGCTCCGCCGGGCGGGACTGAAGATCTTCATGAATTACCCTTCGGTCCACAGCATGCTTTTCAACCACAAACCGGGCTCGGAAGTCTTCTGCATCACCAAACCGGCTTCCAAACTTGTCTGTCCCAGTTATACGGGCAAATTCTACCGGCAGGATATGGAACGGCTGGCCCGCTGCGTGGCCATGTGCAAACCGGATCATGTACTTCTGGACATTGAGTGTTTCGGCAACGCTTTCCGCCGTTCTGCCAAAGAGTGTTCCCGCTGTTCGGAAGCCATCCGGAGATCCGGCATGAGCGAGACGGAATATATGTACAGCTGCGGCAAACGGCTGCTTGCAGACATCTCAAAAACTTTGGCGGAAACTTCGGAAAAAGCCGGGCTCCCCGCCCCCGCACTGCATCTGTACGGACTGGATTGCGAAAGTCATTACGGCATCTGCCGTCTGTCCGACGTTTATCCGGGGATCCTCAAGAGCGTCCAGCCCAGTTTATATGTGGGGGGCCATCCGGAGGAGGTCCACCGGTCGATCCGGAGCAATTACAACAAGATCGGAAAACGTGACATTTTTCCCTGGCTCACCACCGGGTGCTACGGAGAATATGACTCGTATCTGGTCGAGCCGATCGTGCTTGAAGCGCTGATGAACGGCGCCGGAGGGACCCTGAATTTCCAGTTCCGCTACTTTACCGATTCTCCGCTGGATTTTTATTATCACGCATTGGCGGTCATGAAACTTGCTCCCTATGAGGACTTGCTGATCAACGGGGAATATTCCGGCATTGAATCCGGCAATGACAAAATGCTTTACAGCATGGTCCGGCGGGGGGATGAAATGCTGCTTCTTGCCGGAAATTACTTCAAGGCGGCTCCGGAAACCGTTGTCACGCTGCCGTACGGCGAGGCAGAGGTCCTGGACCTGAATACCCGGAAGAGTTTTTCCGCATCCCGGAATTTCAGGTTCAATGTGGAACCGGGCAGGTTCCGGCTGTTTTTCATCAAGGCTAAAAAAAAAATGACGGGAGGATGCCTGTGACGTACGGAATTGAAACCGGAAAGCCTTTTTTCATCTCCATCATCCCGCATTTTGCGGGAAGGGAATCCTATTTGGCCGAACTGATCCGGGACCGTTACAGAACCACCGGGATCGAATATTATGCGATGTCTTATCCCCTGCATCCACAGGGAAGCGACATTCATGAAAAGGTCCGGCTCCAAAAGGAGTCTTTCCGCAAGCTGAAAAGTCTTCTCAAAGAGAACGACGGAATCAAGCTCGGCCTCCTTTTTCAGACCACGCTGGGGCACGGCGGCTACTGGAATCTTGCGCCGCAATGCACTCTTGATGCGGACCGCATCGTCAATGCCGACGGCACCGTGACTTCCCGCTGCTGTCCTCTGGATGACCGCTTCCTGGACTACATCCGGTCCTGTGTAAGGACCCTGTGCGGGGAACACCCGGATTTTGCGCTGGGGGATGACGACATGCGCATGTTTGCCGGAACCTGCTACTGCGAAAAACATGTCAGACTGATCTCCGAAATGTCTGGAGTTGAATTCACCCGCGAAACTTTGGCCGCCGCAGTAAAAGATGCCGGTCCCCGCGACCCCGTGGCCCGGGCCTTCGAACAGGCGCAGATCGAGGCCATGCGGAGACTTTGCGTGGCAATCCGCCAAAGTATTGACGAAGTGGACCCCTCCATCCGCTGCGGCAGCTGCATTGTCGCCAACCGTTACGACTACGCGGAGACCGAAAGTCGGGAACTTGCCGGCGGGACACCCCCGTTTCTCCGGATCGGCAATGCAACTTATCTGGAAGGCGCTCTGCACGATTCCATCTGGAACGATGCCGCCACCGGATTCGAGGTGACACTCATGAAAGGAAAGGGCATCCGGCTTCTGGACGAATCCGACACCTGTCCGCACAACCGGTTCAGCAAAAGTGCCCGTACCATGCATGCCCACATTACCGCCGGACTGCTCCGGGGGCTTGACGGCGGCAAACTCTGGCTGGATCAGGGGGCTTATCCGCTGCGGGAGATCTCCCGTCCCTACGAAAAGATCCTGTCGGAAAACCGGGAGTTTTACCGTCAGGTCATGGCCATCTCGCACACATGGAAGCCTGAGGGATGCGTGATCAATGTGCCGCCTCTGGAACAGAATCCCTTTCCCGCCGCCGGAACGGATTTCCCGGCGCACTGCAGCTGGGTGAACTGCTGCTTCGGCCGCACCGGATTGCCGGTCCGCTACGGCGACATGCAGTGCAGCGGCATCCATCTTCTGAGCGGCGGTCAGGTGGATCATTATTCCGACAGTGACTTGCGTTTCCTGCTTTCCGAACGGGTGATGATCGACGGGGCCGCCGCCGTGAAGCTCACCCAACGGGGGTTCAGCAGTTTCATTGGCGTCAAAGCCGAAGAGCGGCCGGTCCGGGGCAACCGGGAAGAGTCCCGCTGCATGGCCCTCGGTGTCGGATTTCTGTCGGCTGACGGGACGCCCTTGCTCACGGCCCTGCCGGGGGCGGAGATCTTAAGTGAAGTGTATTTTTCCCCGTACAGCGGCGCGTCCCCCGAAAAAATTATGCCCGGAAGTACGTTTTTTGTCAATCCCTCCGGCGGAAAAATCATTGTCACTGCGGTCAATCTGCAGCAATGGCATCCGATGCATGTGGTCAATCCCGGCCGGAAGCTCCTGTATATCTCCTGGCTGGAAAAACTGGGGGGCATCCCGGGTTATATCCCGGAAATGCAGGATTGCCGGATCCTCTGCGGCACATTGCCGGGAGGGGAGCTGGTCTGTGCCGTATTCAACTCCTCCTACGATCCCCTGCCGATCCGGATCACTCTGCAGAAAACGCCCCGCCGAATCTTCCGGCTGACCAAAGGCGGGACGTTCGAAGGAGCCACGTTCTCCATGACCGGAAGAACGCTGGAAACACCATGGGTGCTTGAGCCCGGCGAAGCCGGGATCTGCAAACTCGAGTTTGCCGACTGAAATTGACCGCTGTTTCCCGGAGGTTATGCCGGAAGCCCCGGCTGCCGCATTGCCGCAATTCCGCACCGGATCCGGCCTTGTGATTTCACGCCCCTCTCCAAAAGCATGAATTTCACCATGGCTCTCCTCCCCCAAAAAAACCGGTTCCGCTTCGTCCCCTTTTCCGGCTTGACAAAATTTTCCTTTATGCTATATTTTAACCAATAATTTTGCATTGGAGAAACATGAAACCGGTTTTTTATGATTTTGGTCTCCTGCGGGAGTTGAGGAAACAGGCCGGGCTGAGCATCCGGGAGGTGTCGGAGCGCTCCGGGGTGGCTTCCAGCGTAATTTCCAAGCTGGAGCGCAACTGCTCCGATGCGGGACTGGAGACCTTGTACCGGCTGGGGCGCTCTTTCGGCATCACCGCCGGGGAACTCCTGTCCATGGCGGAAAACCGCTGTACCCAGACTGCCGAAGAGGCCCGGTATCCCATGAACGGGTTTCATTTCCGCCGCATCCGCTTCGGCAACGCCGCGTGTTTTTACGCCGAGGCCCCTGCCGGGAGCCGCCATTCCCGCCCGGAAGCACACCGGGACGAATATGAACTCTGCTGGATCCTTTCCGGCCGGATCCGGATCGACCTCCCCGGGGAACGGAAGGAACTTTCCGGCGGGGCGGCGCTGCAGTTCGACGCCATGCTCCCCCACACTTACGAGGTGCTGGAGGACTGCCGGATGATTATGATCCATATTCACAAACCCAAACATTTCTGAGGAGAGAAAAAAATGGCCAATGTCATGGTAACCGGCGGCACCCGGGGGATCGGTGCCGGGATCGTGGAAAAACTTCTGAGCGAAAAGCACAATGTGGCATTCTGCGGCAGTACGGAACCTGCCGCCATGGTGGAACGTGTCGCGGAACTGAAGGCCAAATACCCGGGGCGGGCAGTGTATTTTCAGTGCGACGTTTCCAACCCGGCCCACCGTCAGGCTTTTCTGGACGGTACGCTGAAGGAATTCGGTTCCGTCACCTGCCTCGTAAACAACGCCGGGGTGGCCCCAAAGGTCCGACTGGATGTGCTGGAAACCACCATTGAGAGCTTCGAACGGCTCCTTACCATCAACCTTGAGGGACCCTTTTTTCTGACTCAGCTGGTGGCCCGTTACATGAGCACCCATCAGGAACCGGGGCAGTGCATCATCAACATGAGCAGCTGTTCCGCCGATGTGGCCAGTGTAAGCCGGGGCGAATACTGCATCAGCAAGGCGGGGGTGAGCATGGCCACGAAACTCTGGAGCGTGCGGCTTGCCGAATTCGGGATCAACGTCTATGAGATCCGCCCCGGCATCATCAAGACGCCGATGACGGAGGTCGTCACCGCCAAATACGATAAGCTTATCGCCGAAGGGCTGACCCTTACGCCCCGCTGGGGATTCCCGGAAGATGTGGCGAAAGTCGCGGCGGCATTTATCCGCGGGGATCTGGCGTACTCCACCGGGCAGGTGGTCTATGTTGACGGCGGCATGCAGATCCAGAAACTGTAGGTTTTCAGAACTATGCTGACACGGAAATTTCATACCCTCGTTCTGGGGAGCGGTGCGGCGGGTCTCTCGGCGGCACTGCGCCTGAAAGCCGAAGGGGTCGGGGATGTGGCCATTGTCACCGAAGGGCTGCAGATGGGGACATCCATCAATACCGGAAGCGACAAGCAGACCTATTACAAACTTGGGCTCTGCGGCCGGGATGCCGATTCCCCCCATGCGCTGGCGGAATCCCTGATGGGGAGTTCCGCCCACGGCGACATCGCGCTCGTGGAGGCGGTGACCAGTGTCCGGGCCTTTGCAAATCTGGTGAATCTGGGGGTCCCTTTCCCCCGCAATACCTACGGGGAATTTGCCGGGTACAAGACCGACCACGACCCCCTGCGGCGGGCCACCAGCTGCGGACCGTACACCTCCCGGGAGATGTGCCGGGCACTCATACGGGAGATCGGGGTCCGCAATATCCCCGTCTTTGAGCGGCGGATCGCGGTGAAGCTCATCACCATGGACGGTCGTGCGGCGGGCGTGCTTGCGGTGAATTTTGATGAATCCGGGGAGAATTTCTTCGAGTTCTATATGGCTGAAAACGTGGTCTTTGCCGTGGGCGGCCCGGGGGGGCTCTACAGCTGCAGTGTGTATCCTGCCGTCCACACCGGGGCCATCGGACTGGCGCTGCAGGCCGGGGTGGAGGCGTGTTCCCTGCCGGAATCCCAGTACGGACTTGCCTCCACCAAATTCCGCTGGAATGTGTCAGGGACCTACATGCAGGTCCTCCCCCGCTTCATCTCCACCGGTGCCGACGGGAATGAACCGAAAGAATTCCTCCGGGAGTATTTCGCAACGGCCGGAGAGATGAACTCCATGGTGTTCCTGAAGGGATACCAGTGGCCCTTTGACACCCGGAAACTTCCCGACGGGTCCTCGCTGGTGGATATTCTCGTCTATCAGGAAACGGCAGTCCGGGGCCGCCGGGTGTGGCTGGATTTCCGGAACAACCCCGCCGACTTTGACTTCCATGAGCTGTCGGATGACGCGAAGACCTATCTCGAAAAATCCAATGCTGCCTTCGGAACTCCGCTGGAGCGTCTGCTCAAAATGAATCCTGGGGCCGTGGCGCTCTACCGGGAGCACGGGATCGACCTTGCCCGGGAAATGCTGGAAATCGCCGTATGCAGTCAGCACAACAACGGGGGCCTTGCCGGCAATATCTGGTATGAATCCACCAATATCCCCCATCTCTTTCCCATTGGCGAGGTGAATGGTTCCCACGGGGTGACCCGTCCCGGCGGTTCGGCTTTGAATGCCGGACAGGCGGGGGCCTTCCGCTGTGCGGAATTCATTGCCAACGCCTATATGGACAGGACGCTGGATGAGGCCGGGGCACAGGCCGCCGCCGAAGCCGCCTGTGCCGGATTGCGGGCTCTGGCGGAAACCCCTGCGCCCCGCTCCTGGCGGGAGGAGCGCCGGGAATTTCAGACCCGCATGAGTACATACGCCGCCCACATCCGGAGCCGGGAAAAAGTGACGGAAGCGGCCCGGGCGGCGTGGGAACAGTTTCACCGGCTGGAAAAATCCGGCGTGCAGGGAAAGACTCCCCGGGATACGGCGGAGGCTCTCCGCAATCTCCAGCTGGCCTATGCCCACGGGGTGTATCTGGATGCCATTGCTTTTCAGCTCCAGTCCGGTGTGGGCTCCCGGGGATCCGGCATGGTCATGGACCCGGCGGGAAAGCACATCCATCCGAAGTTGGGACCGGAATGGCGCTTTCAGCCGGAAAATGAAGATTTCCGAAAAAAACAGCTCATCACCATGGCGGAAAAGGGGTCCCGCTGGATCGACTGCCGCCCCATTCCGGAGGCGGATGACTGGTTCGAAAACGTCTGGGCGGAATTCAGAACCAAAAAAATATATGAGGTGAAATAAGATGGCCGGATTTGAAAAAGTCGCATCTTTCAAGACGGCGGAAGCCTTTCAGGAATTTCTAACTTCGCAGTCTTACCGGGTCCCCTTCTGCGCGGACCTGTCGGGAGAACTTAAACTGGGAGAAGCTCATACTTGCTTCGGAAAACCATGCGGCAACCGCTGGGCCATCCTCCCAATGGAGGGGTGGGACTGCGACCTGGACGGGGGACCCAGCGAATTCACCCGCCGCCGCTGGCTCCGGTTTGCGGAAAGCGGCGCCAAGCTTCTTTTCGGCGTGGAAGCCTGTTCGGTGATGCATGCGGGCAAGAGCAACACCCGGCAGCTCACCATGACCCCTGCCGCCTACGAAAAGATCGCCCGTCTTGTTGAGGAGATGCGGAAAATCCATGCGGCAAAATTCGGCACGGCGGACGACCTCCGGATCGGCCTCCAGCTGACCCATTCCGGGCGCTTCGCCCACCCGAATGACGATGCAAAACTGGAATCCCGGACCGCTTACAGTCACCCGCTGCTGGACAAAAAGTTTCACAGTACCCCGGCGTGCGTTGTTTCCGACGGGGAGATCCGGGATATCATCGGGCACTTTCACCGTGCGGCAGTTTATGCGTCCAAAGCCGGATTTGATTTTGTGGACATCAAGCACGCTCACGGATATCTGGCTCATGAACTCCTGAGCGCCGTGGACCGTCCCGGAGATTACGGCGGAAGCTTTGAAAACCGGACCCGGTTCTTCCGGGAAGTGGCCGAAGGGATCCGGCGGGATTGTCCTGATCTTTGCATCGCCATGCGTTTGAGTCTGGCCGACTTTTTCCCGTGGATCAAAAATGCTGCGGGACAGGGAGAACCCATGAAGTGGGAAGGAGGCCGCTATCCCTACGCCTTCGGCGGCGACGGCACCGGCGAAGGCTGGGATTTGACGGAACCGGCGGAATTTGTCCGCATGGCACACCGGGAGTACAACCTTGAAATGGTCTGCGCCACCATCGGGAGCCCTTATTACAACGTGCATATCCAGCGGCCCGCTTACTATGCCGTGTCCGACGGGTATCCGCCGCCGGTGCATCCGCTGTATCAGGCATCCCGGCATCTGGCGGCGGTACGGGAGTTCAAAGTGCTGGTTCCGGAGGTCCCTGTTGTGGGTTCCGGGTACACCTGTTTTCAGGATTATCTCCCCAATGTGGGCGAGGCGGTCCTCCGGGCGGGAGAAGCGGATTATGCGGGGATCGGGCGGATGGTGCTTTCCTACCCGGAGATCTGTGCGGATACGCTGGATCACAAAGTGCTTGACCGGTGCCGGATCTGCCGGACCTTCGGCGACTGCACCACAGCGCCCCGGCACGGCATGGTGTCCGGGTGCTATCTTCTGGACCACTTCTACAAAGAGCGTCCGGAAGCGTCCAGACTCAAGAAAGTGAAGCATCTTTCCTGATACGACGGCAAGGGGGACTGCGGGACTGTAACCGTGCGGGGGATAGCCGGCTTGCAATACACGGGAAAAGGTGTATCTTACCCCGCAGGGAAGACGGTACGATGAAAGCAAAGGAATCAGATCACCGGGATCTGGATGTGATCCGGCAGGTGTTGGATGTGATCTCCGGGGAGGATGAAATTTCCGCCCTGGCGGAAGGAATCCTGTCCGCCCTTGCCCGGGAACTGGACTTTGCGGACGGCGCGCTTTTTCTGAAAGACGCCGGGGTGTGGCACGCCGAAGCCGTCTGCGGTGCCAAAGATGCGAAACTTTTCGGAAAAGAATTCGACAATCCTCCCGTCCCGGCAGGGTACGAGTCCATTCCCATCATGCACCGGGGGGAGGAACTTGGGCTGCTTGCGGTGTATTTCCGGTCCGGGGCGAAACCAGCTGAAAATATCCGTCTGCTTCTGGATACGGTGTCGATCCTGACCGCCGATGCCGTAAGCATGCTCCGGAAGATCCGGGAGGAACACAGGGTGCTGGAGGAGGAAAACCGCAAACTCCGGGACATGCTGGCCGAAAATCCCGGGGACCTTATCGGCAACTGCCGGGAGATGAAGGCCATTTACACCCAGATCCGGCAGGCGGCTCCCTCTGAAGCCACCGTGCTGATCCGGGGTGCCACCGGTACCGGCAAGGAGCTGGTGGCAAAAGCCATTGTCAACCTTTCCCCCCGCAGCCGGAAACCTTTTGTGGCGCTCAACTGTGCGGCGCTTCCGGAAGCTCTGGTGGAGAGTGAGCTTTTCGGACACGAAAAAGGGGCCTTTACCGGGGCCACCAGCCGGCGTATCGGCCGGGTAGAAGCCGCCGACGGGGGAACTCTTTTTCTGGACGAGATCGGGGATCTCCCGCTGCAGACTCAGGTCAAACTTCTGCGGCTTCTGCAGGAACGGACCTTCAGCCGGGTGGGGAGCAATCAGGAACTGCATGCCGATGTGCGTTTTATGGCCGCCACCAGCCGGGATCTGGAAGCGCTGATGAAAGCGGGAAAATTCCGGGAGGACCTGTATTACCGGCTCAATATTTTCCCCATTGCCCTGCCGGAACTCTGCCGCCGCCGGAGCGACATCATTCTGCTGGCGGACAACTTCATCGCCCGGATGAACAGGTGCTATCACAAACACGTTTCCCGAATCTCCACCCCGGCGATCAATATGCTGATGGCCTACCACTGGCCCGGCAATGTCCGGGAACTGGAGAACTGCATCGAGCGGGCCGTGCTGACCGCATCGGACGACTGCATCCACAGCTACGATCTGCCGCCTTCGCTGCAGACCGGCAAGACCTCCTCCGGAGAACGGCCGGATCCATCGGGAGCGGCGCCTTTTGAAGTCATGGTGGCCAGTTACCAGCGGGAGCTCCTTGTCTCCTCCCTCAAGCGCCATCA
Organism: Lentisphaeria bacterium UBA1776; assembly: GCA_002314605.1. GTDB lineage: Bacteria > Verrucomicrobiota > Lentisphaeria > Victivallales > Victivallaceae > UBA1776. The sequence continues at coordinate 15,427 of DCGO01000008.1, forward strand.
CGGCAAACCCGCCGCAGCGGCCCGGGAACTTGGCCTGAGTTCCCGCATGATCCACTATTACATCCGCAAACTGGGAATCACTCCTGCCTGGTACCAGCAGGACTGACCGGATTCACCGGAAGCATTGTACCAAACTCATCGGAGAATCCCCTCCTGCCGCTCCGTCCGCAGCGATAAAAAAAGACGCCACCCTTGCGGGAAGCGTCTTTTTGACTTTCGGGCTCAGCCAAGACGGGCTTTGAGGGCCTCGATCTGCTTGGAGAGTTCCGCCGGCAGATGCTTGCCGAACTTCGGATAATGATCTTTTTCGACCATTTCCAGCTCTTTCTTCCAGCCGGCAACATCCACGGAAAGAAGCTCCTTCATGTCGGCGGCAGTGACCTCGTTCTCAATGCCGGTGCGGTCAATGGCATCTTCGGAGGGCATATAACCGATGGGGGTCTCCACCGCTTTGCCTTCGCCGTCACAGCGCTCAAAGATCCACTTGAGGACGCGGCTGTTGTCGCCGAAGCCGGGCCACAGCCACCTGCCTTCGGCACTCTTGCGGAACCAGTTCACGAAGAAAATCTTCGGCAGCTTGTCCGCAGAGGTCTTCTTGCCGATCTCCAGCCAGTGCTTGAAGTAGTCGCCCATGTTGTAGCCGCAGAAGGGCAGCATGGCGAAGGGATCCCGGCGGACCTGACCGATCTTGTCGGAGATCACGGCAGCGGTGACTTCAGAACCCACGATGGAGCCCATGAAAACACCGTGCTCCCAGTTCAGGGACTGGTTGATGAGCGGAATGGTGCTGGGACGGCGTCCGCCGAAAAGGATGGCGGAAATCGGAACGCCCTGGGGATCTTCCCAGTTGGCGGCGATGGCCGGGCAGTTCCTGGCACGGGCTGTGAAACGCGCATTGGGGTGCGCCGCCTTGACCGGCTTGCCCTCGGCATCCACGGTGCCGGCTTTCCACTCCTTGCCGTGCCAGTCAATGAGGGTGCCCCTGGGCTCCACATCCATGCCTTCCCACCACACATCGCCGTCTTCAGTGAGGGCGACGTTGGTGAAAATGGTATCCTTGGAGGCGGAGATCATGGCATTCTTGTTGCTCTTCATGCTGGTCCCGGGGGCCACGCCGAAGAACCCTGCTTCCGGGTTGATGGCGTACAGACGGCCGTCGGCACCGAATTTCATCCACGCGATATCATCGCCGATGGTCTCGACTTTCCAGCCGGGAATGGTGGGGATAAGCATGGCCAGATTGGTCTTGCCGCAGGCAGACGGGAACGCAGCGGAGATGTACTTAATGTCGCCGTTCGGATATTCGATGCCCAGAATGAGCATATGCTCAGCCATCCAGCCTTCGTTGCGACCGAGGT
>DCGO01000119.1 GCA_002314605.1 Lentisphaeria bacterium UBA1776
GCTATCTCCCGTTTTTCACAAACCGACGAAGAACCCAAAAAAGGGGCCCGCCGGACAACGGGCGGGGGAGAGAGAACTCCGCACGTCATCGCAGCGGACCCCAAAACAAGGTCCTGAATCTTCAGCTATTCGTATCTCAAGGCATCTATCGGATCCAGCTTGGAGGCTTTCCACGCGGGATAGAACCCGAAAGCGATTCCCACAAAGGCGGATACCGTCACCGCCGCCGCCACCGCCCCCGGCGAAGCGGCCACCGCCCAGTGCAGCTGAAATTTCACCAGAAGAGCCGCTCCGTGCCCCAGGAGAATTCCCAGGCATCCGCCGGCCAGACACAGGACGATGGATTCGATCAGAAACTGCTGGAGAATATCCCTGGACCGGGCTCCCACAGCCATCCGCAGTCCGATCTCCCGGGTGCGCTCGGTCACGGAAACAAGCATGACATTCATGATTCCCACCCCTCCCACAATCAGAGAGATCAGCGCCACGCACAAAAGAAGATTGGTCATCATGGAGGTGGTGCTGGTGAGCATCTTCAGAAATTCCGCCGAATTGCGGATGCGGAAATCATTGTTCTGACCTTCGCCGAGATGGTGGCGCTCCCGGAGCAGTTTTACGATCTCATCCTCTGCTTTGCCTGCCAGTTCCGGTTTGGCCGCCACTGCCAGAATCTGATCGACATAAACAAACTTCGGGCTCAGGCGGTAGTTGGTCTGGGCAGAGGAATTGACTTTGGGATAAAGGTCACTGGTACTGCCGCCGGGATAAGTTGTGCTGGTGCTGACCTCCACCGTGGACGAAGTGCCCGTGCTGGTGCGGGACCCCGCTACCCGCTGACGGATGGTGGTCCAGGGGGCGATTAGAATATCATCCTGATCGAATCCCATCATATTGGCCCCTTTGGGAGCCAGAAGTCCGATGATCCGGAAGGTCACGTTTTTGACCCGGACGGTGTGTCCCACCGGGGATTCGTCGCCGAAAAGCTCTCTGGCCAGGGTATTTCCGACCAGACACACCGTGGCGGCAGTCTGAACATGACGGTCCGTGAAATACTCCCCGTCCGCCAGCGGCCAGTTCCGGATGTCGAAATACACCGGACTGGTTCCCAGCGACTGGTTCGGCGTCCAGTTCCGGTTGCCCGCCACTACCTGGGCCCGGGCGTTTACCAGCGGCGCAGCCGCGGTAAGCGTGGGGCAGTACTGCATCATTGCAGCACAATCCTCCGGCGTCAAAGTCATGCTGCTGCCCTGTCCCAGACTGATTCCTCCGGTTCTGGCGGCCCCGGGAAAGATCATGATGTTGCCTGCGCCGAGCCCCTCGATGGTGGAACGCAGACTGACCGCCGAACCGGCACCGATCTCCATCATGGTGATGACGGCGGCGATTCCGATGATGATCCCAAGCATGGTCAACAAAGCCCGGGCAGGATTGCGCAGAAGGGCACTGTAGGCGATGGAGAAAGTACTGGTGATTTTCATACCGCACCTCCAGTGAAAATACCATCGACGATCTGGCCGTCGTGAATGCGGATGGAGCGGTCGGCGTTTTCCGCAACTTCTGCAGAATGGGTGACAATGATGATCGTGATCTTCTCTTTTTCATTGAATTCCCGGAACATTTTCAGAACTTCCACGCTGGTCCGGGAATCCAGATTTCCGGTAGGCTCATCGGCAATGAGGATCGGCGGATTGTTGATGAGCGCCCGGGCAATGGCCACCCGCTGCTGCTGACCGCCGGAGAGCTGTGATGGCTGGTGATGGAGCCGCTCCGACAGACCGACTTTTTTCAGCATGGCTATGCCCCGGCGGCGGCATTTCCATATGGACAGTCCGCCTGCAGTATAGGCCAGAGGCATAATGACATTATCCAGCGCCGAGGTCCGCGGCAGCAGATTGAAACTCTGAAAGACGAACCCGATCTTTTTATTCCGTATCAGCGCCCGGCGGTCGCTGGAAAGATGCCCCACTTCCTCTCCGTCCAGAAAATAATCGCCGGAGGTCTGCCGGTCAAGGCACCCCAGAATATTCATCAGAGTGCTTTTGCCGGAGCCGGAAGTTCCCATCAGCGCCACATACTCTCCCTGGCGGATGGCAAACGACACCCCCCGTAGTACCGGCACCTGCATTTCGCCGATGAAATAGGTTTTGTTGATGTTATGGAGTTCGAGCAGATCCATAGATTTCCTCAACGTGCCTCGCTTGCCGCTGCGTTTTTTTCCCGCTGCATTTCCTGGGCGCGGTTCTGAGTTTTTCTCTGGGGCATTTTGGGCATAAAGGGATTGCCTCCCGCCGCCGTTTTTCCGGCCATCAGGCTGACAGACGAAAGTCCGGTAATCAAAGCCGTCCCCTTCTTGACATCTCCGGCTTTGATTTCCGTAAGAAGTCCGTTGGTGAGCCCCGGAATCACCTCGGTTCCCTGCAGTTTCCCGTCGCACATGGACCATACCACATATTTGCGCCGGGCAGCGCGATCCGCATAAAGAGCCTTCTGATCTTCCCGGACCAGTTTTTCATCCGGCAGATAGCGGAGGGCCGCCGCCGGAACTATGGTGACATCAGACCTCTCATCCAGTACAAATTCCACATTGGCAGTCAGATAGGGCAGGAGTTTTCCATCGGAATTGTCGGTTTCCACCTCTACGACATAGGTCACTACGTTCTGGGACATGGAAGCGTTCAAACGGATCTTGCCGACTTTGCCGAAAAATTCCCTGCCGGGGAAGGCGTCCACGCGGAAAATCGTTTTCTGGCCGATGAAAATATTGCCGATATCCGCTTCGTTGACGGAAACCCAAATCTCCATTTTCTGCAGATCTTTGGCAATCAGAAAAAGGCTGGAGGCGCTCATGCTGGAAACCACGGTTTGCCCGATATTGACCCGGCGGTCGATAATGACTCCCTGTACCGGAGACTTGATGGTGCAGTATTCCAGATTGCGCCGGGCACTGTCCCGGTTGGCTTCCGCGCTGGCGATCTGAGCCTCGGCCTGAGCAATGGAGGCTTCCGCCGCCTTCAGATTGGCGGAGGCGGATTCATATTCCGACTTGGCGGAATCGTATTCAGCCTCGGCGATCACGTTGTCCGGACGCAGCCGGGCGGAACGTTCAAAATTGTTTTTTGCCAGCGTAAATTTGGCTTGAAGCTGAATTTTCTGAGCTTTGGCGTTCAGAAGATTGGCATTGGCCTGCAGAACCTGGGCCTGGGCCTGCCGGAAACTGGCGGTGTAAATGGCATCATCGATCTTGGCCAGCACGGTCCCGGCAGAAACTTTGGAGCCGTAGTCCACTTCTTTGCCGGAGGCATCCTTTCCGAAGGACAGAACCGGCCCGGTGACCTGGGCTCCCACATCCACCAGTTCTTCCGGTTCGATGGTCCCGGAGGCGGCAATGGTCTTCCGGAGGTCCCCCACCGTCACATATCCGATGCGGAAATTCGGCATCAGGTTTTTTGGGCCGCCCTGTTTCAAATACAGGAACAAGCCTCCCGCCGCGATCAAGGCGATCACGGCAAGAATTTTCCACATGTGTTTACGAAGAAAAGCCATACACCTCTCCTGTCAATCCATATCCTGTCAAGTGGCAAACGAAATTCCGGAGAATTTATTGTATGTCCAGAAAAAAACTCCGGATTTTTCCGGAGTTTTTTCGCAAAATTGCTTTCTGAATCAGTAACGCGAACCGCGGGCAGGACGATCCTCCCGGGGGCGGGCCTCGTTGACCACGACCTTGCGGCCGCCGATGTCGGTGCCGTTAAGTTTCGCAATCGCCTCGTTTGCTTCGGCGTCATTGTCCATGTCCACAAAGCCGTAGCCCTTGGACTTGCCGGATTCGCGCTCCGTCACAATACGGGCCGCGCGGACTTCCCCGAACTGGGCGAAGCATTCACGAAGCTGGTCACGATCGATGCTGTAAGGCAGGTTTCCGACGTAGATATTCATCCTTTTTCCTTTCGTGGTTCCCCGGGTCGTCGAATCCGGGACAAACCTTTTTCTTTTGTCGCGCAATCCCTGTTTTATTCTGTCTTTTTTTTGCCATCGGCCCTTCCGTGCTTCTTACCGATCAGACAGGGCGCTGCGCTGACACATGGAGCAGTCGGAAAATCACGGACGGGCCGGTTCATCAGATCAACAACCGGAACAAAACCGGCTGTCGGCCAATCAAAAATCTTTCTGGATCTCATCCCCCCGAAAAAATGACATCTTTAAATTCCGCTGGATATATTCTATCAAAAAAGACCGCAAAAGTCAACCCCTTTTTTATTTTTTTTTTGTTTTTTTTTATACGGCGGCAATACTGCGGAGAACTTTGCCTGCGTACAGACGAACGGAATGTTTTCCGGAGAAATTTCCGGGATCCGCCGTTTGACAAAAGGAGAAAAACGGTTATTATTTCAGGGCGGGCCAATTTGAACGGGCCGTCTGGAGCTCATTTCCGGATTTGCCCGCCACGGGCTTGAAAACGAATTTCCCAGAATCAACAACGGAGATCAGGATGTTCTTTCCGAAAATGATGATGGCCGTTTGCGGCATGGGATTTTCCGCCGGGCTTTCCGCCGCAGACGGGGAATTGGCAAAAGATTGCGATTTGATCCTGAACCGTCTGCGGGGAAAGCCGCAGGCACTTCAGGTCAGTATGGAGAATTTTCTTCCGGACGGCACCTGGAGCGATATTGACTACCAAAGTCAGAATCGCGGCATCTGGCCCGCCGGTTCCCATCTGAGCCGCACTCTTCAGCTGGCGGCATACGACCGCCGGGCCGCTCTGCAGGCTCTGGACGCATGGGTCCGGATGAACCCCCGCTGTTTCAACTGGTGGTGGAACTGCATCTGGGTTCCCCGGCATCTGGCCGACATCCTGATCCGGCTCCGCATGGAGAATGTTCCGCCGGAACTGCAGAAATCCGTGCGTTCCCTTCTGTATCAGCGGCCCCGCTACGCCATGAAAGGACAAAATCTCGTATGGGTCTCCGGGATCCTGATCAAAGAGGGACTGCTCTATCATGAGCAGAAATTGATCCGCAGGGGCATGTCTGGTATCAGCGGAGAACTGGAGATCCGGCCCGCCGGCAAAGAGGGACTGCAAAAAGATTTTTCCTACCATCAGCACGGAACCCAGCTCCAGTTCGGCAACTACGGTCTTGCTTTTGCCGCAGAGCAGATCTGCTGGGCAAACATGCTCCGGGGAACGCGTTTCGCCTATCCGGAGGAAAAGATCGACCTCCTGTATCATTATTTCATGGACGGTCTCCGCTGGACCCTGCGGGACGGGATCATGGATTACTCCTCCTGCGGGCGGCAGCTCAAACCGCGGGATCCGGAAATCAAGTTCCGGGCTGTCATCGACTGTGGAAAACAGCTTCTCCCGCTGCTTTCGCCGGAACGCCGGAAACTTCTGCAAATATGGCTTGACGCCCCGGAAAAACTCTGCGGGGCCCGGGCGTTTCCTCACAGCGGATATCTGGTCTGTCACACTCCGGAATGGTACTTTTCGGTGAAGATGAACTCCCGGAAACTTATCGGCAGCGAGGGCATCAATCAGGAAAATCTGCGAAGTCTCTATCAGGCGGACGGGGCGGTTTTTTTCGGGACCGGAGCCCGTTACGAAGGATATCCGGCCCTCTTCGATGCGAGGATGATCCCCGGCACCACGGAAATCCAGGACCGGCGGCTCCTGACACCGGACCGGGACCGCAATCCCCGGGGATATTATGCCGTATGGGCAGGGTATCCGGCGGCAGTGGCGGCATACCGCCTGGATACGGGGGACCTTGCAGCGGACAAGGTGTATTTTGTGACCTCTTCCGGTGTGACCGGCTCCGGATCGGACATCCGGTCCGGTTCAGATTTTCCGGTGGTGACTTGCGTTGATCAGTTCCGGGCCGATTCGGAAAAGAATTTTCCCGTCCTCTGCCGGACCCCGGAGGGCATGCCGGAAATCAGACGCATGACCGAAGAAGTTCATGGGAACTGGAAAGAATTCTTCCATGAACACGCTTCCGTGCCGGTTTCCGGAAAAGTCGTCAAACTCTTCATTCCCCACGGCGTGAAACCTGCAGGAGCAGCGTATTTCTATTGCCTCCGCAAAGCCGGAGTGCCTGAAAAAACGGAGATCCGGCTTAAAACCTCTTCGCCCCGGATCCATGCATTGCTGGCGGAAGGGAAGGTCCTGACGGCCGCCTTTGCCGCCGGGTCCGTTACCTTGCCCGACGGGAAAACATCCATCGTGAAACCGGGGATCACGGTCCTGGATGCCGCAGGAAAAAGAGTGCACTTCGAGCCTTTCCGGGAAAGATGATCAATCCAGTCCCGAAAGCCCCAATGCTGTCAGGTTGAAGAGAATGTAGCGGTGATCCCGGATCCCCTGCTGATGTTCTTGCCATACTTCTTCCAGACCGTCCCGCCGGACCCAGCCGGACCGGACAAGGGGGCCGTCGAACAGTACGGCGGCGGCAGGTTCCTTCCACGGGCCGCAGAGCCAGCTCCCGAGAGGGATCCCGAATCCCCGTTTCTTTCCGGTGCGGATCTCCGGAGCCAGATCGTCCCGGAAGGCTTCGGTGAGGATATGTTTCCGGCAGGTGCCGCAGAGCTTGAATTCCAGGGGAAGGGAGGAGGCAAATTCCACCACTTCGGTATCCAGAAAGGGATTGCGGACTTCCAGGGACGCCGCCATGCTCATCCGATCCATCTTCGGCAGAATATCGCCCTCGAGATACTGCCGGAAATCCGTCTCCATGCACTGTTCCGCCAGATCTTTTGCCGTATGGCGGAAATTGAAATTCCGGGCCGGATCCGCCGTGTTCTTCAGCCGCTCGCCTGCCAGCCGGTTGCGCAGTTCCGCCGGAAAACGGTCCAGAATCGAGAAATACTGCCGGTCACGTGGCTCCCTCAGCATCCTGCAGAGCCGCCGCAGCCGTCCGGCACGGGTCCGTTCTCCGGCATCCGGGATGCGCGCTTCCAGCATCGGAAAAAAGATCTGCCGTACACTTTCCGGAAGAAACCCGGTCATCCGGACAAGTCTCATGGCCAGATACCGCTCGTATCCGGCAAAGAGCTCGTCCGCTCCGTCACCGGAAAGAGCCATGATGATCTTTTCCCGGGCAAAACGGCTCAGTATGGCCGTGGGGAGAAAAGAAGCATCCGCATAAGGTTCTCCAAAATGTTTCAGCAACCCGGTCAGCTCTTCAAAACTGCAGGCGGGGACATTCCTCTCAAACTGTTTCAACGCCCCGCCGGTGCGTCCGGAAATCCATGAGGCACTGATTTTTGCGGCACTTCGCTCATCGTACAGGGGGTCTCCAAAACCCATAGTGAAGGCCATGGTTTCCTGCGGCATCCGGAGACGGGTCATGACTGCCGCGATGACGGCGGAATCCACGCCGCCGGAAAGAAAAACCCCGAAGGGAACATCGGACATCAGCCGCTTCCGGACCGCTTCGGTGACCAGATGGCGGAGTTCCTCTGCCGCATCCCGGAAATCCAAGGAGGTCTTGATGCGGAAATCCGTTTGCCAGTAAATGCAGGAATTCCTCTCGCCGGTATCCGGAAAGAAGGTCATGACGGAACCAGGCACAAGTTTCCGGACCCCCTTGTACACCGTCCGGTCCCCCGGAACGTACTGGAGCGAAAGGTAGTCCGACACCGCTTCAGGATCCGGTTCCGCCGGAAAATCCGGATGCAGCCGGAGAGCCCCGAGTTCACTGGCAAAGACCAGCATCCGGTCTTTTACGAAATAGTAAAGCGGTTTCTGACCGGCCCGGTCCCTCCCGAGGATCAGCTTTTTCCGGGGGGCATCCCACAATGCAAAGGCGAACATCCCGTCCAGTTTCCGGACAAAAGACTCTCCCTCCTCTTCATAAAGGTGGAGCAGAACTTCCGTGTCGCAACGGCACTGGAAAATGTGGCCCTTCTGCTGCAGTTCCTTCCGCAGAAAAGCATGATTGTAAATTTCTCCATTGAAAACCAGATGGTGAGAACCGTCTTCATTGGTCATGGGCTGGTGCCCGCCGGCGAGGTCGATGATGGAGAGTCTCCGGTGGGCCAGAACGGCACCCTCGCCGCACCACAGGCCACCCTCGTCCGGTCCCCGGTGGCGCTGTGCCTGATTCATGGCTCCGGCAACGGCTGCTGCCGCCGCCGGAGCAGCGAATCCGATGATCCCCGCAATGGAACACATGATTTCTTTCCTGTTTTTTCCGGCCCCGTCAGACCAGTCAGACCAGTCGCCGGGGGGGGCTGCCCCTCCGATCAGGGCGAGGCAAAGCCAGGCAGCCGCCGAGACATCCGCCCGGGGGTGCTGCCCCCTAGCCGCACTTGCTGTAGCCGCAGGCGAGACACTTCATGCAGTTTTCGGTATGAATGAGTTCCCGGGCATTGCACTGGGGGCAGATCATCTTGCCGGAATTGATGGAGGCGGAGGCAGGCTTGGTTTCCGCTGCGGCGGCAGCTGGTGCGGCTGCGGTTTTTTTGGCAGGGTCCGGGATCACGCCGCAGAGGCGCAGATGGTGCTCCAGCACATAGCCGATTTCCGCCGCCAGGGACGGGATGTACTGACCGTGGTTGAAGAACCCGCCGTTGGGATCGTAAATGCTCTTGAGTTCATCTACCAGAAACCGGGGTTTGGGATCGTGGCGGAAGACTGCCGAAATCAGACGGCTGATAGCCACGATCCAGCTGAAGTGATGGAGGTTCTTGGTATTGATGAAGATCTCATAGGGCCGGTGATTGCCGGCTTCGTCTACCAGGTCGTTGATGGTGATGTAGAAGGCGTCCGGCGACTGGGGGGTTTTGATTTTGTAGGTGGTCCCGGTAAGTTCATCCGGCCGTTTGGGGGGCTGGTTGGACGGTGCGGGAGCGGCTTCTTTTTTGGCATCTTTCTTTTCATCCTTGCGGATCAGAACACCGGAAATGTATTCCGACGGGCGGAAGGTGGTGCAGCCTTTCAGACCGGCCTCGTAGGCTTTCATATACACATCGGTGAATTTTTCGAAGGGATAATCCGCCGGGATGTTGATGGTCTTGGAAATGGAACTGTCCACATGCTTCTGCAGGGCCGCCTGAATATTCAGATGATCCATGGGGGTGATGGATTCCGCCGTCACGAAACTCTCCGGCAGCGCCGCCACTTCCACGGACTTGACGCCTTTGAACTCGCAGTACTTGCGGTAGGCGTAGTCGGCGATCTCGTATTCATTGTAGTCGTTCTCGTTGGTATTGCGGATCCGCCGGGTGTATTTGATGGCGAAGACCGGTTCCAGACCGCTGGACACATTTCCGGCCAGGAGACTGATGGTCCCGGTGGGGGCCACGCTGGTGAGGTGGCTGTTTCGTATGCCGTTTTTGCGGATCTCTTCGCGGAGGTCTTCCGGCAGGGTCGCGATGAATCTTCCGGCGCAGTATTTTTCCGCGTCGAATTTCGGGAAGGCACCCCGCTCTTTGGCCAGTTCCACGCTGGCGCGGTAAGCGGTTTCGGTAATGGTGCCCATGATCCGTTCCGCCAGCGCCACCGATTCCGGAGAGCCGTAGCGGATACCTAGGAAGATGAAGCAGTCGGCCAATCCGGTAAGTCCGATCCCCATCCGGCGCTTGCTCATGGCTTCTTCCTTCTGCCGTTCCAGGGGATAACGGCTGATGTCGATCACGTTATCCAGAAGCCGGACCGCGATGGAGACCACTTCTTTGAGCCGGTTGAAATCAAATACGGCCTGATCCGTGAAGGCGTTGCGGACGAATTTCGTCAGATTCACGGAACCCAGGAGACAGGCCCCGTAGGGGGGCAGGGGCTGTTCGCCGCAGGGGTTGGTGGCCCGGATCTCTTCACAGTAGTAGAGGTTGTTCATCTGATTGATCTTGTCCATCAGGATGAAACCAGGCTCCGCATAGTCGTAGGTGGAGCGCATGATCTTTTCCCACAGATCCCGGGCCCGGACAGTTTTATAGACATGTCCCTTGAAGACCAGGTTCCAGTCGGCATCCGCCTTCACCGCCTTGATGAAATCCTCGGTGATGGCCACGGAGAGATTGAACATCTGAAGCCGGGCGTTCTCCCGTTTGGCGGTGATGAAATCCTCAATATCCGGGTGATCGCAGCGGAGGATCCCCATCTGGGCGCCCCGGCGCTGACCGGCGCTCATAATGGTCCGGCAGGTGGAGTCCAGTACCTGCATGAAGCTTATGGGGCCGGAAGCTGCCGCATCGCAGCCGCGGATGTGGGATCCGTGGGGCCGGATGGTGGAGAAGTCGAACCCGACGCCGCCGCCCTGTTTCTGGGTCATGGCGGATTCCTTGACGGTGTCGAAAATGCCTTCGATGGAGTCATCGATCTTGTTCATCACATAGCAGTTGAACATGGTGACTTCATCCCGGTCGGTGCCGGCATTGGCCACAATGCGTCCGCCCGGGATGAATTCCATGGTCCGCAGGATGGAGGCAAATTTTGCTCCGGCGTTCTGGTCCGGATCCTTTGCCGCACAGGCTTTTGCCACCCGGAGCATGGTGCTGTCGATGTCCTTGTCCGCAGGAATGGTGTCGCCGCCGGAATACCGATATTTCCGACTCCAAATATCGGTAACTATATCATAGGCGGCAGGTTCGGTTGACATTTTTCTCTCCTTTTCTGTTTTTTAATGGGATACTATATCTTGTGTTTATGGAACGACATTCATACACGATATGGGGTATATTTTATATCCGAACTGAAAAAATGCAAGTGCGGAATTCAAAAAAAACGGAAATTTTCCGGCGGAAAAAACGCCGCCGTCCCCTTGCAGAAAAACGAAAATATGCTATAGTGTGCGACAAAGAATCATTTGCGCGGGGCCGGCAGTGTTTTCCGCCGGTCACGGGCCATCGGAAAGGATCCGCCATGAATGTCATTCAGCAATTATCCGTTTTTATCCCCAATGAATCCGGCAATCTCAACCGGGCCTGTCAGGTGCTGGGAAAGAATCACATCAATATCATCACGCTCTCGCTGGCCGACACGCAGGAATACGGGATCCTCCGGCTGCTGGTCCACGATGCGGAGACTGCCCGGAAACTTCTGGCCGAAGCCGGATTCATGGTCAAGACCACTCCGGTGCTTGCTGTGCCGGTGCCCCATCAGCCGGGAGGGCTGGCCGGAGTGCTGGAAATTCTGAGTGCAAACAAACTGGATCTTCTTTATATGTATGCATTTCCTGAGGGGAAGCTCGACCGGGCGCTGATGGTCTTCCGGTTCGGGGACCCGGCCAGGGCGCAGGCCGTGCTGGAATCCGCCGGTTTCGCTCCTTTGGCGGAAACGGACCTGCTGTAAGCGGTCCGCCGGCCGCCGGCCGCTGGCGGGGGAGCAGATGCTGTCCCTTCAGAGTTTGAAGGAGTCGATAAGGCCGCTTCCCACATTGAGGAACATTTTCCGGACCGAATCGCCCACGTTGAGCATCCGTTTGATTGCGCCGCCGTCATCATCTTCGGTACAGCGCTGATAATAATCCGCAATTTTGAGGGCACCCCATACGGCGCTGTAGCGGGGATTGTTCAGGCTGGTTACCACGCCGCGGGTATCGGCGGGACGGGCCACCCGGACCGTACCCTGAAAGACTTCCCGGGCGATCTGTTGAACCGGCTCAAAGAGACTGCCTCCCCCGATGAGCACGGTGCCGCTGTTCACCAGGGAGAGAACCTCCGGTTCAATTCCGGAACGGATGATCTCCAGAAGTTCCCGGAGGCGCAAGTCAAGAATCGTCTCAAAACTTGCCGTCGGGATCCGTCGGGATTTATTCAGTCCGGCGGGGATATCAATGAATTCATGCCGTTCCAGGATGGCGGAAGCAATCGAGCCGTCTTCCAGCATTTTCCGGGCAGTATCCACATGGATATTCAGCCCCAGCGCCAGATCGTTGGCCGCGTGGAGCATGCCCACCTGGAGCTGACCGCTGGCCAGCACCCCCCGGTTGAATTCCAGCACATAATCCGTCACTCCGGCTCCGATGTCGATCAGAAGAACGCCGTTTTCGCGTTCCTCGCCGGCCAGTACGCCCTCGGCGGCGGCCATGGGAGAAAACACCATTTCCACCGGACATTCCAGCCCGGAATTGCGGATGAGCTGACGGAAATTCTCCATGCGGTTGAGCACACCGTGGACAATATGCACCCAGGCTTCCATCTTGTACGCCGTCTGACCGATGGGATCCCGGCGGCGCAGCCCGTCGTCAATGACGAAAAAGGATTCGGAACTGTTCAGGATCCCCCGGCCGGCATCCAGGCGGCATACCCTGGCGATCTTGTGGGCACGGGCCCGGTCCGCCTCGGTGATGCGCCCGTCGGGATTGTCGATGGTCACGGCTCCCCGCCCCTGACAGGAACGGATGTCACAGCCGCTGACGGGGATGACGAAAAGGGAACAGTTGTTCAGTTCTCCGCCGGACATGGCATCGGCATCGTTCAACGCCTGTCCCAGCTGGTCAAAGACGGTGTCGGAACTGTCAATTTCGCCTTTGACAATGCCGTTGGCAAAGGCCTCCCCGCGTCCGATGATCTCGGGTGTGCCTTCCGGCTGCATGGCCCCAAGAAGCACGCAGATCCCGCTGCTGCCGAATTCTACGGCTCCGACAATGGTCCGATTCCGAAACATATTTTATTCTCCCGTTGAATTCTGCGCACTGCCAAACGGCAGCTTCCGGCGCAGATACGCAAATATTCGTTTGTTGTAATCCGGCGAAATGGTCTCCTGCGCTATGGACAGGAGAAGTCCCACCGCCGTCATGCAGGAAAGCATATTGCTTCCTCCGTAACTGATGAAGGGCGCCGGCATCCCCTTGGTAGGCAGACAGCCGGAAATCACTGAAATATTGATGATGGCCTGGATGGTCATGTACATGGTCAGACCGAATCCCAGAAGCATGCCGAGCCGGGTGCCGGCGTTGGAGGCGATCTTCAGCCCGGCCCGGCAGAAGAAGGCGTAGGCAATGATCACCAGCACCAGTGCGATCAGCCCCAGCTCCTCTCCCACGATGGCCAGAATGAAGTCGGTGTGGGCCTCCGGCAGATACCGGGCCTTCATGCGGCTCTCCATGAATCCCACGCCGCACCAGCCGCCTGCTCCCAGCGCGAGAAAGCTGGTCCACAATTGATACCCGATGTTGGCGGCGTATTTTTCCGGATCCAGAAAGGAGAGGATCCTGGCCCGGCGCATGGGGTCGCAGCTCATGATGTAAAAAAATGCTCCGGTGAGCGCCCCAACCGGAAAGAGGGTATAGCGTACAGGAAGTCCCGCCGCCAGCAGAATCAGAAAGACCATGGTGGAGGCCAGCACGGTGGTGCCGAAATCCTTGCCGGCGAGGATCCCTCCCAGCACCGGCACGACGATCAGCCCCAGCTGCAGCAAACCGCCTTTGAGCCGGAAAAGTTCATGAAAGGTCCGCAGATGGTCGGCACAGTATTTGCTGACCGTAAGGGCCAGAATGACCTTGGCGAATTCCGAGGGCTGAATTCCCACCTTGCCCAGACCGGGGATGGTGAGGTTGATCCAGCGGTGGGCGCCGTTCACTTCCTTGGAACACATGGCCACCATAAGGAGGAGGAAAACTCCCCCCATCAGAAACGGCCACCACGAGGCGATCCGCCGGTAGCCCAGCAGAAAAACCGTCAGTCCGCTTCCGGTTCCCAGCAGGAGCCAGATGATCTGCATGCGGAAATATTTGATCCCGGCAATCCCGTAGCTTGTGGAATAGAGCATGGTCAGGCCGAATGCCACCAGAAGGCCGGTTACGATCAGAAGATCCCGGACCCCGGAAACCACCGCATCGGTCCTGGAAGTGACCAGTTCCGCCGGAATCTCTTCCGGACGTATTTCGGTAAATGATTTCATTTCGGAAAGATTCTCCCCGACATTCCTTTTCAGACTTTCAAAAAGAGCCCCCACACCTGTTCGGCGTATTCCCAGACTGCGGCAACGGAAAATCCGGCATCGTACCGGGCCCGCAGTTCCGAGAGGATCTCGTCCGGCGACATTCCGCAGAAGGGGGCGATCCGGCAGATTTCCGGCACCGGTCCCGATTCGCAGGAAAGAACCAGCCGGTCGCCGATCCGGCCCCCGCCGGCAACGGCAAGACTGTTCCGGCGCAGAACGGCATGGATCTCCGCCGACCGGGCCCGCTCGTCCAGCACGATCTCATCCAGCGCAATATTGAGAAGCCTCAGCATATTCTGCCGATCACTCCCACACCTCCCTGGTCCCGGGCACGATCTTCCGTCCGGCGAAGCGGGTCAATCCCGCCGGATCCGCCGCCAGGGCAGGACCCAGTTCAATATCTGCGGTCCGTTTTCCGGCTTTGTCCCGGGGGAACGTGAAACCGGCCTTTTCCAGAATCGCGGCATCCCGGTCCAGAAGCATTTCCCGGCAGCTTTCCGCCGAGTCCACCCCGGTCTGATTTTTGGTGGGTGCAAACATGGTCTCGCGCTTTCCGGCTAAAATCATGGTTTTTGAGGCCAGCGGGAGGGCGTCAAAAATAAAGGACTCGAGCTTCACGGCATTGGGGCTTTCCGGTTTCACCAGCGTCCCCGCTTCATTGATGAACGGGACTTTTTTGTCCGCCCGGTGCCATGGAAGGCGCAGTTTGCCGCCTGCAGTGAGGCGGGCCACGAAATCCCGGGAGATCACATGGATCGCCGGGGATCCTGCCACAAAACGCAGCGACCCGTCAGGATTGCGGCTCTCCGCCAGATTTGCCGGCAGATCACTGTATTCGATGATCTGCGTATGCCCCCCGGAAGTGCAGAAGTTGCCGAGTTTCTCGTAGGGGTTGGTCTTCGGCAGCATAATGGCGCTCATCTCTGCTCCGGTAAGTTCATGCAGCCCGAGAAACCGGGTATTCAGCATGGGAGCCAGGGGATTATCCACCTGAAAATAGCTGATGACCGGAGTATTTTCCCGCACCATGCGGTCCAAGGCCCCGGAGTTTCTCAGTGCCAGCAGTGTGCCGCCGTGGCCGTTGGGGGAAAGGGAGAGGGAATCTTTGGCACCCAGCAGAAGTTTCCCGTCGGTGCCGAAGGCGGGCATGGAACCCTGCGTGAAAAACATGACCCGTTCCGGGTCCAGACCGAAAAAGTTCTTTTCCCGGAAGAAATTCCGGGTATCCTGATCATTGACAACACTGGTCATGATATACCAGGTGACGGGCTTCCCGTACCGTTTGACCGCAGCGGAAACGGTCCCGGCAAAATACTCAAAAAGCGACCGTCCGGAAACCGGTCCGATGGGATAGGTCCCCTTGGGGCCCTCGAAGCCCAGTCTCGTCCCCTGACCGCCGGCTACGGTGAGGAGACAGACTTTGCCGATGCGCAGAAGTTCCTCTCCAGTCTGATCGGCCTGAAAATAAAGTTTTTTTTCCTCTCCTGTACGGGGTTCCGCCGGAAAGAAGGGTGCCGGTTCGAGATCCGCCGGGATGGTGGTCTCCGGGCGTTTGATCACATATTCCGCCGCCAGAAGATTCAGTTCCTCAAAATCCAGCGCGGCGATTTGGCCGGAAAGCTTTTTTCGACCGGCATCATCCAGTTCGTTCCAGAACCGGAACACCTGTCCCTGACCGGCGGCCGAGGCCGCCGTCTGCAAAGTGCAACTGTTCATACTGTACTGCATCCTCTCAAAATCTCCCGGAAAGACGGGAACCGTTTTCGATACAGCATACAGTATCTCATAAGAAGGGTTTTGCAAGCAGTTTTTCTGTTTTTTTTGAGAATCAGTTCTGACGGTCCGCGCTGTCAGCGGCCGAGGATCTTCCAGATCGTGGTCTGGGTCGGACCGGAAGCGGAAATCCGGCGGCTTTCATGCAGAAAGGCTTCGATGATTTCAGAATACCCCGGACGCTCTTCCGGCTGAAACGCCATCATCTGTGCGAGAAATCCGGAAAATTCCGGGGAGATCAGATCATTCAGGTCCCCTGCCGGCAGATAGAGGGGGTGCCGCCGCCGTTCCAGCAGGATTTCAGCATCGCCATCGGCGGCATAGGGTATCTGCCCGGTGATAAGTTCATAAGCGGTCACTCCGAGACTGAAAATATCGCCGCGGAAATCCTCCACGCCGGTAGCCAGCCACTCGGGACTTACATAAGCCGGACTGGCCCATTCCCGGACAGTTCCCTGAAAGGGAAACTCCGGACTTTCCGCCAGATCGAAGTCCCCCAGTGCCGCTCCGCCGTCTTTGGCCATGATGATATTGCCCGGCTTGATGTCGTGGTGGACAATTCCACCCTGATGCGCAGCCCGCAGCCCGCCGGCAACCATGGAAAGCGCATCCAGAAGGACCGGCAGTTCCGGCAGCGCTTTTTCACGGACCAGCTGCTCCAGACAGCCGCCGTCCATGTAGCGCATGACCAGGAAAGGCCTGCCCTCCACGATACCGCTGTCGTAAATGGGGATCAATCCCGGGTGGTCCACCGGCGACACAAGCATGGCCTGATTGAGAAACTGTCCGCACACTTCCGGTTCCCGGGCCGCTTCTTCGTTCATGATCTTGATGGCCACATAGCGGGAGAATTCCGGGTCAATGGCTTTGAAAACTTCCGACATGCCGCCTTTGCCGCAGATTCGCTCCAGCAGATATTTGTCGAACCGTTTGGGGACCCGCAGATGCGTGCCGCAACCCGGACACTCAAACCGGCTGAATGGTTCAAATTCCGAAACATCAAACTTTGCGCCGCAATTCCGGCAGATGATCTTCAATGCATCAGGCGGCTCCATGATTCACCTTTCTGCAGCTGAATGGTTTTCTGACGGTATCCTGCAGCGCCACATCCAGATAGATGTCGCTGCGCCCCATGCGCTCCAGCATCTCCCGGGCCATACGGGACACGAGGCTGTAATCATTGCACTCCCGGCTGACATGCACCAAGGTCAGCATCCGGGTGGCATCGCCGATCAATTCCGGCAAAATGGCCATGGCATCCGTATTGCCGAGGTGCCCTCTCCGGCTGCGGATCCGCTGCTTGAGCGCGGGGGGGCGGGAGGAAGCAGCCAGCATGGCATCATCATAATTGCATTCAAAGACCAGCATCCGGCAGCCGGACAGGGCCCCGCGGACCATGTCATCGGCGATTCCGAGATCCGTGGCGATCCCCAACGAATTTTCCCCGTAATGCAGCACGAACCCCACCGGGGCACTGGCATCGTGGGACACCGGGAAACTCCGGACGCTTATGTCTTCAAGCATGAATTGCGCTCCGGGCTCAAATTCAAAAACCCGGGCAGGCAGTGCTCCATGGTCATCGAGAAACTCGGCGGTCCGTCCGGCCGTATAAAGGGGGATCTTCAGTTTGTCGCACAGGACCCTGCAGCCGCGGGAATGGTCCACATGATCGTGAGTAAGCAGCACGGCCCGGATGCTTTCCGGTTCAATGCCGGCATTTTGCAGCCGGGCGAACATCTCCCTGCAGGAAAAACCGGCATCCACCAGCAGGGTGCAACGGGGGGTCCTGACGGCAAATGCGTTGCCGCCGGAACCGCTTCCCAGCGAGATGAATTCCATGAAAGAGTCAGGCACCGCGTCCATGATTTCCGTAGAGAATCTCCTGTCAACCGAGCAAAATATCTTCGTTCCTTAAAGATACATCCGGAAAACCCGCCAGTCAAGTTCCGGACATGAAAAACATTCAAAGTCCTGGAACTTTTTTCGTATTTTTAGGGAAAGGGGGTGGAAAAATCGGCCGAATATGCTATAATATCCTTCAAGTATATTTCAGAAACAAGCATTTTATGGCAAGGAGACCCTTATGAAACTGTTTTTTTCCGTGTGCGGAATGTTTGCGGCACTGTTTTTGGCGGCGGAAGCCCCGGAGGCCAAGTCTGCCGTTGAAAAGGTTCAAACAGGCCGTTTCACCAATTCTGTGGAATCGACTCCGATCTACGAGAGCTCCATCCTCCATCCGGAAAAAGCCGGAAAGGAGCAGGAGGCCAAGACTGAAGCAAAACCAGTTGCGACTCCAGCGGCCAAGGCTCCTGCCAAGGTTGAAG
>DCGO01000094.1 GCA_002314605.1 Lentisphaeria bacterium UBA1776
TCCATGTAGCCCTTGTCGGCGAGATAGTTGCGCATTTCCCGGAGGATCACCGAGCGGGTCTGCAGCGTCTTGCGGCTTTCCTCATTCATTATGAGGTCCAGGTAACGCTGACGGTAACGCTGCTCCACGTTGGTGAGCCCGTGAAATTTTTCGGGCAATGTCCGAAGAGATTTGCTCAGGAGCCGGAAATCTGCCACGCGGACGGTGAGTTCCCCGGTCCGGGTGGTGAAGAGATTACCGGTGATGCCGAGAATGTCGCCGATATCCAGTTTCTTGTAGGCGGCAAAGGCATCGTCTCCGAGTTCCGCCTTGCTGGCGAAGAGTTGGATCCTGCCGGAACTGTCCTGCAGATTGGCAAAAATGGATTTTCCCATGAGGCGCATGGCCATCAGGCGTCCGGCCACCGTCACCGTCTGAGGCGGTTCTTCCTGATCCGGGATGAATCCGGCCCGGCAGTCGGCAATGGCCCGGGACCCGTCAAAACGACTGCCGAAGGGATCGATGCCGGAGGCTCTGATCGCCTCGGCTTTGGCAGTACGCTGCTGAAAAATCTCGTTCTCGTTGATCTCAATGGGTGTATCACTCATTTTCTGTTCCTTGTTTTGGTTTTTTCGTGCAATAATATATCACTTGGAACCTCATTTTTCAAGAAAAAACGGTGTTTAATGGAGCCCGCTGCCGGGACTGACGGAGCAACCGCCTTGCAAAAAGGCTGTTGCGAATGTATATTGTATGGACAATTTTATCATAACGAAAGGATGCAATATCATGCGCATACTCACCGGACTGCAGCCCTCCGGGACCTTGCATATCGGCAATTATTTCGGTGCCATGCGGCAGCTGCTCGAACTTCAGCAGAAGGGGGAGACATACCTCTTTATTGCCGACTATCACGCGCTCACGACCGCTCCGAAACCCGATGACCTGCGGAAGAATGTCTATAATCTTGCGCTGGATTTTCTTTCCTGCGGTCTCAAGCTGGAAAACACGGTTTTTTTCCGCCAGTCCGATGTGCCTCAGGTGACGGAACTCATGTGGATCCTCAACAACATTACCACCGTGGGATTTCTGGAGCGGGCCCACAGCTACAAGGACAAGATCGCCAAGGGGTTTGTTCCCAATACGGGCCTTTTTACCTATCCCGTGCTGATGGCGGCGGATATTCTGCTCTATTCCAGTGATCTTGTTCCGGTGGGCAAGGATCAGAAGCAGCATCTGGAGATCACGCGGGACCTGGCCATCCGCTTCAACAACGATTTCGGCGAAACTTTCAGGATCCCGGAAGGGTATATCCCGGAGAGCGTGGCGGTGGTCCCCGGTATCGACGGACAGAAGATGAGCAAGAGTTACGGAAACACCATTCCGCTTTTCGGTGCGGAGAAGGCCATCCGCAAGATCATTATGTCCATTGTCACCGACTGTACTCCCATGGAGGAGCCCAAGGATCCGGAGAAATGCAACGTAGTTGCCCTCTACAAACTGGTAGCGGCTCCGGAGGAACTGGAGGAGATGAAGGCAAAATACCGCGCCGGAAATTACGGGTACGGTCATGCCAAACAGGCGTTTTTCGAGAAACTCTGGGCTTATTTTGCCCCCATGCGGGAGCGCCGGGCGGAGCTGGAAAAAGATCCGGACTACATTTGGGATGTCCTTCGGGAAGGGGGCAGAAAGGCTTCTTCTGAGGCGGCGAAGACCATGGAGCGGGTCCGCAGGACCGTCGGTTTGCGCTGATGGTGTGATTTTCTGCTGAAAAAAATTGCATTTCCGGCAGAAGGCGTTATAGTAACGGGCAGTCCGGATTTTTACGGAAGGAAGTTCTGGATGAAGTTGTTTGCGGCGCTTTTGGGTGTCTGCAGCGGGATCGTTCTGACTGCCGGCAGTGTCATTGAGATTAACGGCAGTTTTGCCGGTTCCAAGCCGGGGGATAAGGTTCCCCGGGGGTGGCACATGAACCGGACGAACAGTCCTGCCGGGACCGGTTCCGTGGTCCGGGAGGGCGGAAGTCTGGGGGTGAGGATCGTCTGTCCGGACAGGGAGGTGCATTATTTCTCCGGAAAGTTCATTCCAGTGAAGCCCGGAGAGTCCTATGAGATTCTCTGCGGGGTTTCCGGCTCCGGCAAAGCCGGTGCGGGCTTCTATGTTTACGATGGGCAGAAGCAGTGGATCTGTGCGGGAGCCATGCCGGCGGTCTCCCTGA
Organism: Lentisphaeria bacterium UBA1776; assembly: GCA_002314605.1. Taxonomy (GTDB): domain Bacteria; phylum Verrucomicrobiota; class Lentisphaeria; order Victivallales; family Victivallaceae; genus UBA1776. The sequence continues at coordinate 2,198 of DCGO01000094.1, forward strand.
AGCGGGGGAAAAGGGAAATGCTGAAATACAGGATCACCATTCCGGCTGATTTCTGGAAGCGTGTCCCGGCGTATATTCAGGCAAATTTTTTTGTGACCGGCAGGGCGGATGCCGTCTTTCGGGATGTAAAACTGGAGAAAGACTGATTTCCGGCCTGACCCGGACCGGAGTCCGGCATTGCCCGGAACTGGGGACGGAAAGGGAAGATTGAATCGCGGGTGTGTGTTATGGCAAAGTTGAATGTAAGTTCATTCCGGAAGATGAAGTCTGCCGGGGAAAAGATCACCATGGTCACCGTGGCGGATGCTCCCACTGCGGCGCTGGCGGCTGCTGCCGGGGTGGAAATGCTGCTGGTGGGGGATTCTCTGGCGATGACCGTGCTGGGGTACGGCAGCACTTTGCCGCTTACGGTGGAGGAGTCTCTCCATCACTGCAAAGCGGCTCGGCGCGGGGCTCCTGACGCCTTCATCATCGGCGATATGACCTTTATGAGTTATCAGGTCTCCATGGATGAGGCGCTCCGCAATGCCGGACGCTACATGAAGGAGGCCAACTGCAACTGCGTGAAGCTGGAGGGCGGTTCCAGATTTGCCCCGCTGGTGGCAAAGCTGGTGGACTGCGGCATCCCGGTGGTGGCCCATGCCGGGCTTCTTCCTCAACGGGTGGAAGCCATGGGAGGCTACCGGGTCCAGGGACGCACGGAGGAGGCGGCAAAGCAGCTGATTGAAGACGCCCATGCTTTGGAAGACGCCGGTGCCTTTGCGCTGGTGCTGGAGTGTATTCCTGCAGATCTGGCGACAAAGATCACCGGGGAGCTTGCCATTCCCACCATCGGTATCGGCGCCGGTCCCGGCTGTGACGGGCAGGTGCAGGTTCTTTTTGATTTGCTTGGCATGTTTGAGCACCGGCCCAAACATGCGAAGTGTTATGCGGAAGTGGGCACATCCATCAGGGAGGCCCTGACAAGTTACGTAAAAGATGTGAAAAGCGGGGCATTCCCCGCCAAAGAAAACAGTTTTTGATCATGTTCCGGCTGTCATATCAGAAAAAAGCTTTGCGATCCAATCCCCGGGCTCACGCCGGGAGAGGGGCGTTTCTGCACATGCACAGCCGTCGGGCCTCGGAACCTCCGAATTCCGATTTCTCGGATACCGGGATGACAGGTTCAAGTGAAACGGAGGCGGAAACATGGTTAAGTATTTTGATCTGGCAGATGGGCGTATCGCTCCCTGCAATGGCAAGGACACCGGAAGAATCGCAATTTACAGCGATCCTTCTGAAGAAGAGAAGCGTTATCTTATCGAGGAGTTCGGCATTGACGAACACACTCTCAATTCTGCGCTGGATGACGACGAGATCTCCCGTGTGGAATTTGAGTCCAACCACACTGCGGTGATCCTGAAACGGCCCAGCAATTACACGGCGGACCGTTCGCTGGAATTCCGTGTGGTGTCCACAGGGGCGTTTCTCTTCAAAGATCGGATCATCATCGTGCAGTCGGAACCGTCCCCTCTCTTTGAACACGGACGCATTCCCATTCGCGGCAACAGCATCCCGGGGATCCTGCTGCGGCTGCTGCACCACTCGACCCACCATTTTCTGGAACATCTGCGGATCATCCGCACCATTTCCGATGAGATCGAGAACCAGATCGAGTTTTCCGTGACCAACAAGGCCCTGGTCAATATGTTCACGCTGCTGAAAAGTCTGACCTATTACGAAAGTGCCACCAGCGCCAATCTGCTGCTGCTCAACAAAATGCGGAACGATGCCCGGCGTATCGGCTTCAACGAGGAAGAGATCGACTTTCTCGAAGATATCATCGTCGAAAACAAGCAGTGCGACAACCTGGCCAATATCTACACCGGAATTCTTACCGGCATGTCCGATGCCCGGGTATCCGTGGTCAGCAACAATCTGGCCATCATCATGAAGTATCTGGCGGTCATCAACGTGGTCTTCATGCCCATCAACGTGATCGTGGGTATGGGCGGCATGTCCGAATTCACCGCCATGACGAAAAATCTCTGGTGGCCGCATGCTTACAGCGCGCTCCTGATGATCATTGTGGTGGTGGGGTACATTACCTATCTGGCCATACGCAATGTCGGGAGCGGCGATCAGCGCTGACGTATGATCTTCCCGCAATTGAAAAAGGATTGGAAAATACTTTCCGGAAATCCTGAACTTTTCGAGCCGATTTCAAAAGTTGTTATTGTCCGAAATTTTGTGAA
>DCGO01000127.1:0-11382 GCA_002314605.1 Lentisphaeria bacterium UBA1776
GCATTTGTGCCGAATAAAAAGAAATAAGCCTTGACAAACTGCCGTTGGCGGATTATATTTTGCCGGTGGAGGTACAGTGTATGATCAAAGTTTCATTATCCCGGCTGGAAAAAGAGCCGGTCGTGCTTGAAGGCGAGGAGCCGGAGTCCTTTTGGGGACTGCCGGAAAACGACCCGTATGCGCCGGAAGGAAAGGTTTCTTACTCCCTGACCGCGAGCAGTGTGCCCGGCAGCATTCTGGTCGCCGGACGCATTTCCGGAAAGATTTCAGGCGTCTGCGGGCGCTGTCTCAAACCGGTTTCTCTGCTTGTTGAAAACCGNNTCTGTCTCTCTCTATTTCAGCAGCGCTGAACTGAAAGAGGAGGAGCTCGATCTGACAGAAGAACTGCGAGAGGAACTGCTTCAGGAACTGCCGATGAATCTGCTTTGCGCCCCGGACTGCAAAGGGCTTTGTCCGCAGTGCGGCAAGGATCTGAATCACGGAAAATGCAAGTGCAAAGTGCAGGGCTCCGATTGCTGGGGCGCGCTCGATTCGCTTGATCTTGAAAAATAAAGAGGTGCTGACAATGGAATTCACCAAAGGAAGAAATCAGTGGCGCAAGCCTGCCGGAAAAAGCTACAAGGTTCTTTTTGCCGGAGATACCGATCCCCGGATGCAGGGGGAGGAGCTGACCGCAAACGGTCACAGCGACAAGATCATGAAGGAGATCAAGCCGGTCTTCGATGCGGCGGACTGCCGGATTATCCAGTGGGAAACCGCAGTCACAGAAGCGGAGACCCCGATCGACAAGAGCGGTCCCAATCTGAAGATCAGACCGGCTTGCCTTTCACTTCTGAACTATCTCGGCGTCGATATTGCGCTTCTGGCGAACAACCATGTCGGCGACTACGGCCCCGAGGCCGTCAACGAGACGATCCGGCATCTGACGAAGAACGGTCAGAAGACCGTCGGCGCAGGCAAGGATCTCGCCGCCGCTTTGAAACCGTTGAAATTCAAGCTGGGGAACATTCCTGTGACCCTGATAAACCTCTGCGAAAACGAGTTTGGCGGAGCGCGTGAAGACCGTGCCGGAACCGCGACGATGCAGACGCTGCGCGACCTTGCCGCGGTGCGCGAAGCGAAGTCCGCAGGCGGTTTGGTTTTTGTCGCGTTGCATGGCGGACACGAGACCAATCCCTTCCCTTCGCCGCGCATGAGCGAACTTTTCCGCGCGTTGATCGACGCCGGAGCCGATTTGGTCTGGAACTGCCACACCCATTGTCCCGAAGGCATTGAATTGTGGAACGGCAAGCCGATCGTCTATTCCCCCGGCAACTTCTATTTTCCGCCGCGCTATGCACATCCCTCCGGTGCATCGAACTGCTGGTGGTGCGGCTATATGGTCCAGTTCGAGGTCGACGCCGAGGGCGTCAGCGGTTTGAGCGTGATTCCCTATCAGCAGTACCCCGACCATGTCTCGCTGCTCAAAGGCGAGCGATATAAAAAGTTCTTCGACTACATGAAGATCTTGTGCGAACCGCTTGACAAGCCGGAAGAACTCCAGCACAAATTCGATGTCTGGTGTACCGGACCCGGATTGGGCTATATGAGCCAGATCCCGACCTTCAATGGCATCTGGGAGCCGAACTGGAAGAACCGCGACGTGGTCAAAAGGTATCTGTCGATCCGCAATCTCTTCAGCTGCGAGGCGCATCACGATATGCTGCGCCGCACTTTGATGCTGATCGAACAGTACAAGATCACCGCGCTGAAAGAGGAATTTCCGGAAATCCAGAAACTTCAGAAGCCCGACTTTCTTGATCCCCAGCCCTGACGCATGCTTTTGAGCTTGCGTTCCGCCTGGGCGGCGAGCTCCTTGTCGCCCGCGTAACGGGCGGCGACCAGAAGGTTGCGCCAGAACCCGGCATTTTCCGGCTCTGCCTGGACCGCACGGCGTAAAAGCCGTGCGGCTTTTTTGTACTCAGGCGGCTTCTTCTGCAGCAGCGTGATCGCATAGAGATTCAGCGCCGGAGCATAGGCGGGATTCTGTTTCAGCCCTTTCTGACAGTATTCCGCACACTCTTCAAGGTGTTTCATCTGATAGAGAAAGAGCGCGTAGTTGAAGCAGAGTTCCGCTTTCGGGCGCGGTCCTGCGCACTGGAACGCCTTGCTGAAAAGCCCCGCTTTGTATTGCAGCGGAGCGAGGTTGGCAAGATTCATCCATCCCTCGAACTCGTCGGGATCGGCTTTGATCGCCTGACGGTAACAGGCGACTGCGAGCGCTGGATTTTTTTCCGTTTCCGCTATGGAGCCCAAAAGGTTTGCCGCATGCGCCGGAGCCAGCGCGAACTCCGAGGAAACGACCTCTTTCAACAGTTCTTTGCTCCGGCGCAGATCGTGTTTCAGATAGGCGGCTTCGCCGAGCATCTGTTTGGCTTCGATCTGTTCCGTTTCATCTGGAAGCCTCAGATTGCAGAACGCCGAACCGGCAAGGCTCAGCAGCAAAACGGCACAGCCAAAGTACAGACGGCGTTTTTCAAAAATCCAATTCCAGAAGAGCGCCGCGCTCAGCAGGAGCCCCAGCCACATCACAAGGCGGTAGCGTCCTGAAGTCACGGTCAGGACCTGCGCCGCAAAAACGGCGGCCGTCAGCAGAAAAGGATGCACCCACTGCGTCTGTTTCCACAGAAAACACCCGGCGATCCCGGCGAACAGCAGAAAGGCGGAAAGCCACGAGCCCAGACGCATGACCGTCGTGCGGCGGAAGACGGCGCGGTTGTCGGAGCCTGCGGCAAGTTCTGACGGATGAAAGACCAAAAAAGCCTTTTTGCCCAGCAAAGCGGTCTCCTGCAGCGGATGGGACACGATGAAATCCCGGCAGCGCGACAGCCAGATCCTGTCGGTGGAAATATGCTCTTTGCGCGATTTTTCCGCCGCCTGCCGGTGGAGTTTGTTCCAGCGCAAGCCCGGACGCAGATAACAGGTCCCGTCAGCTTCGGCGTTGTTGCCGAGCCAGATATTGAAGCCGGTGTTCGCCTGGATCCCGCAGAATTGTTTATAGTGAACACTTTTGGCGATGATGACTGGAGCGATGACAAGCAGAGCTCCGGCGAGGAACAGAAGAAGACTTTTCCACTTTTTTTCCCAGAGGGAATAAACAGTTTCCGCGCCGATGAAAGCGAGACTCAAACCGTGGGTCGCCGCAGCAAGTCCGGCGCAGAGCCCGGCGCAGACATAACCCGCCATCTTTTTTTTCTGTTCCGCAAAGGCGAATGCTCCGAAGCAGAGTGCGAAGAGCGGCAGAAGCAGGGACTCGGAAACAAGTTCCGCCGGATGGAAAATAAGCGGTGCGGCGATCATCGAAAAGCCGAGAAACAGCAGCCGGACACTTTCTTTGATCTTATAGTACCCGGTCAGACGGTAAAGGAACAGCAGCGCGGCAAAGTTGAGAAGCGTCTGAAGGATGCGCGCGGTGACGATGCCCCCGCCGCAGCCGTAGACGGCGGCGAGAAAGAAGCTGTAGAGCGGCGCGTGGATGTCGGGGATCGCAGGGAAAAACTGCCCGTTCAGGAGCTCCAGCGCCCGGGCGTGGTACTCTGAAATATCGGCTCCGGCGGCGACGGAAAAGTTTTCAAACGCCGAAAACTCCGCCAGATAGAGCAGGCGCAGAAGCGCTCCCGCCGCGGCAAGTCCCCATGCAATGAGTTTATTTCGATGGGAAATCGAACTCATACTCGAAGAGGTCGCCGATCCGTTTGACTGCTTTTTCTTCATCATTGCCCTCAACGCGGAGCAGTGCCTGCGTGCCGCAGCTCAACCCCAAAGAGATCAGAGAAAGGATGCTGTCCAGCTCAATGGTGGACCCCGCCGCGATCACCGTGAAGCGGGTCCCGGAGAACTCCTGATTGATGGTATTCAGAATGACGCTGGACGGACGGCAGTGGATACCTGCCCGGTTGTGGATCGTGACAATACGCTCAAGCATATTCCCTTTTATTCTCCTATTGCTTCAAAAGAACCGGCGTTTCCGCCGAAAGTAACCTGTTTGGCATCGGCGGAACTCACCTTGAGTCCGTCAAAACACCGGATCACGGGCTCCGCCTTGAACGCGGGCGAGAAACGCACCGTCTGTCCCGGAGACGCAAAGCCGCGCACCGCGCGCTCAAGCGAACGGTTGGAACGGCGGTCGGCGTTGTAAAATCCCATCAGTGCAACGGGGCTTTTTTCCGCTGTCACCTTGACTGTATGCACGCCGTAGGCGAATCCCGTGAATCCCTTGCGGTTTTCGAGGAAAAGTTTTTCCTTCGTCCGCATTTCAAAGGGGTTTCCGGTCGCAAGCTCTGCGGCCGGGCTGCCGTCGATCGCGACCTTCAAGGTCCCCCCCCCCGGAGTATCCGCCCAGGCGACGGCAAAGGCATCGCCCGTCATCTTGAGCTCAATGGATCTTCCCGGGGCAAGTTCGGTGATGAATTTGCCGTAGGGGAAGCCTGTCTGCGAAGCATACGGTTTCACCGCCGTGCCCGGGATCGACTCGACTCCGGTGTAAGAGGCTCCGAAAAGCTCCTTGACGTCGATGCCGACGAATTTCATGTCGGGCGACTCGAGTTCGATTACATGGCGGTCGGCAAAGGGCAGCCGCCCGTGCTTGAAAGCGGAGTTGCGTCCGGAGATCCACTGATTTTTACGGAAAACGCCGATCTTTGCTCCGTTGCAGAAAACGGGAGGACGCTTGATTTTGACCTTCTTTTCGTCAAAATCGATCCAGCAGTTGAAGGCATCTCCTTCGAGAATGACCGCATTGGGACGGAAAAAGCGTTTGCCCGATGCCGGAGTGTGGCGGATCATGTCGCCTTCCCAGTTGACCGCTGTCGGCATCATGCGCTCCGGGAGCTGCTGCTGCGGAAAGCCCGCGACGACGGGACCGGTGACCTCAAACGCCTTTTCCAGCTGTTTGAACCAGATGTAGTGGATCGCCGCCTGCGGATGGCCGTCGCCGCAGCCGACTGCTTCGGGCTTGATGTGATTCATCAGCTGATTCTGTACCAGACCGAAGTCGATGAACGGGATCCCGTAGCGCAGAGCGACCGCTTCCATATCATTGCCGTTAGGGGTGTAGCCGCCGTTGTTCTGGTAGATGCAGCCGATGAACTCGGTACCGGGATAGTTGCGCTGGATGAAGCGGATCGCCCCTTCAAAGACCGCCGCTTCGTCGGGCGTATCGGTCTTGACATTGGCTCCGCTGCCGTAGATCACGAGGTCGGGACGGACTCCTTCGGGACGGGTGAAGAGTTCCGGATAAAGCTCCTTCCAGGTGTGTCCGGCTTTATGACCGTTGTCTTCGTTTCCCGGAGCACGTTTCAGCTCGCACCACTCGCGCAGCCCGGAGTGGGATTCTCCGATGCTTGAGCCGTCGCGCGCCATGATGTTCAGCAGGATCTTGTTCGCCGGCAGATCGAATTTCTTCATCAGCTCGACCTTGAGTCTGCCGCCGTAGCTGAAAAAACGGCTGCTGCTTCCGAAATAGGGTTCCAGATCGGGGCGGTTGACCATTTTTGCGGAAAAATCCCCGGCATCGCAGAGCGGCTTCTTGAAGTCGGGACTTTTCGGGTCCTCATTGTAGGCGTAGAGCGGCGGATTCGCACTGCCGCGGTCGATGCTGGAGCCCATGAGGACGATGTGGACCGTTTCCCCTTTCCAGAGCTTCTGCAAGGTACGCGGAATATGGCGGTAATAATCGGGCTGCGTGCGGAATTTCCCGACGGCGGCAGCCGCTTTGGCACCGCGCACCAGACTCGGCGCATAGATCCAGACAGGGGCATCGGAGCAGTTTTCAAATTCGATGCGGAGCCCGAGACTCAGACAATCTCCGGAAAAGGATTTTTTCCCCGGCGTGAAATTGCCCGGGATGACGCAGTTGTCAATCCTGAGTTCGACCGCTTTCTTGGTGATTTTGCTGGAGACCGAACACTCTTTGGCGGTGACCAGTTCCCCGCGCGACATTCTGGAAAAGGTGCGTTTGTCGCGCAGTTTGAAATCCTTTTCCGGCGACCAGCTCCCGTCTTCGCTGTCGAGCTTCATCACCTTGATACGGGCTTTGACCGCATCGGGATACTCCTGATAAACGGTGCAGAGCAGACTCACTGCGTCGCCCGCTTTGAGCTGTGCTTCGGGAAAGGTGAAGAACTGGTGAAAACTCTGATGCGGTTTGAGCTCCACGCCGTTCGGAACGGCAAAGGCGGGGCGTTTTTCCGGAGCGATGCGCGAACTGCGCCAGACACTCAGCGATCGCGCGTCCGGAGCGTTCCAGCAGGGAACGCAGTCGGAACGGTAACTGACCGCCTGTCCGGTACGGTGGGGGATGAACGAAACGAAACTGAATTCCGGATTCAGCAGAAGATTGCGCAGATCCTCCGCTGCGCAGAGTGCGCCCTGCAGCGCTGCTGCGAAAAGAAAAATCCCGATCCCTTTGAAGTTTTGAGTTTTCATAGTGTTAATATAGTTCCTTTCTGTTCAATATACAAGTCATTTTGTCTTCAAAACCAGCTGGATCTCGAAAACTTTCTGTCCCGGGACATAAGGCGGCACCGGAAGGATGTCGAGCGTGGCGAGCAACGCCTTGACCGACTCCTCCATCGCGGGATTGCCGCTGGGACTCACAATGCGCGAAGAAAGCACCTTGCCCGAAGAGGATAAGGTGAACTCCACGACCGTTTCCGGACGGCTGTCGCCGATATGCGACTGCGCCGGCTGTTTCCATTTGGAATAGATGGCACGTTCCAGATTTTTCCCGTATCTTGTCAGATCGGCGTTGGCTCCGCCGCCCGGCGCTTTGCCGTCAAACTTTTTCCCGTGAGTCTGCGCCGCGTTTCTGTTGCCGACCGGAGTCCTCGGATCCATGACCGCAGGTTCGGACTGAAAAACGCCGTCCTGCGGGGAACGCTTCGGCTTGACGGTTTTCTTCGGAACCGTCTTTGCCGGTTTATTCTGTTTTTTCGCGGCGGTCTTTGCCGGTTTATTCTGCTTTTTCGGAACTGGCTTCGATGGTTTATTCTGCTTTTTCGGAACCGGCTTCTTGAGGGAGGGGATCTTCGGCTCCGTCGGCGGAACAGACCTTTGCTGAACGACCGGCTCTTCGGGAGCTTTCGGCTGCGGTTTGGGCACATCCGGCTCCGGCTGGGGCTTGGAAAGACTCCGCCGCGCCCGTTCCGGCGGACCGACCACTGGTCCGGAGGAAAGCTCCGACGGACCGATCTTGACGCGGAAAAGGTTGACCTTCTGCTTCGGCTGGCGCAGTTCAAAGTACCAGAGCGGCAGGAAGATCAGAAGACAGTGAAGCACGGCGACCACCGCGTAGAGAACGGGGATCTTCCTGCTGCGCACCGGCAGTGCAATGGGAGCTTGCCGGATCATCAGTCCTCACTTTGTGTGACCAGCGTCACATCGGCAAAGCCGCCGCGGCGGATCGTCGCCATCAGCGCAATGACCTCCTTATAAGGGCATTTGCCGTCGGCGCGCAGCAGAAGCTGCAGTTTGGGCTGTTCGGCTTTGAGCTGTTTCAGTCTGGCGATCAGCTCATCTCCGGGAACCGTGTCATTGTCGATCAGGATCGTTCCCTTTGCGGTGAGGGCGATGCTCTTGAAGTTGTCGTCGGGGAGCTTTTCGCTGTTCAGCTGCGGCGGGGTCACAGTGGTCCCGTACTCCATCAGCGGCATCGTGATCATGAAGGCGATCAGCAGTACAAAGGTCAGATCGAGCAGCGGCGTCATGTTGATCTCGTCGATCGGGACCATGCGGAATCGTTCGCGTTTGCGCATGGTCAACGCCCCTGCATACCCTGCTGCTGTTGCGGCGGCACGGTGGTCGGACTGTGTGCGGCAAGTTCGAGCTGTTCAAGTTTCAGCCGCACCATGAACTCTTCGGCGAAGTTGTCCATCGTCACCGTCAGATGGCGGATCGTCCCGTTCAGATAGTTGTAGCCGACGAGCGACGGAATAGCGACCAGCAGACCGGCGACGGTCGTCAGCAGTGCGCCCGAGATGCCGGGAGCCAGTGCGAAAAAGTCGGGCTTTCCGGCGGCGGCGATGCCGCAGAAAGCGTACATCACGCCCCAGACCGTGCCGAAGAGGCCGAGAAAGGGACTTAAGCTGACCATGGTGGCCAGAAAACCAATCCGGGTCTCCGCGATGCGGATCTGGTTGGATACGGAACTTTCCAGCACTGCTTCAATGGCTTCGATCTGCGCCGGGGTCAACATGACCGGTGCGGTGACGCGCTTTCCCGGACGGACGGCCATGGCGCCGGCCATGGCTGTACTGCCCGGGGCGCCCTCTTCGTAAAACTGCAGCAGACACTCAATTCCTGCATCGTAGATACAGGCCACAGGGGAGGCATTGGTGGCGCTCTCCCTGACCAGAGCGATGATCCCGGAGGCGTTTTCGCGGAACCGGGTGAGAAATCCCTCGGAGGCGCGCCGTGACCGCCACAGGGCCAGTCCCTTGTCGATCATGATGGTCCAGGTGAGGATGGAGCTTGCCACCAGCAGCAGCACAATCGCTTTGCCGACGCCGTCGCTGTTGGAAAAGACATAATAGACACTGGGGGTGGCCGCCGCCGCCACGGTTTCAACTGCCATTTTTCAGAACTCCTCAAGTTAAAATCCTACGATACAGAACTATATAGAATTTTTACGGATTTTCAAGCCGGAAAACGGGAAAAAAGATAAAAAGTTGCCATGGGGGGGCCGGGATATTCCGGTATTTCCGGATTGTTTTTCCGCAAAACAAAACTATAGTATGAGAAAGTGAAAAAGGGGTTGGATTGCGTGGATCTCCAGGATTTGTGCCGGAATGTCTTCCGGGGAGTGTCTGAGTCATGAATGTCCGGGAATTTCTGCCGTCTCTGGTCCCCCCGGAACCGGGGGTCTATGTCTATCGGGACCGGTTCGGCAAAGTGATCTATGTGGGGAAGGCCGTCAACCTCCGCCGCCGCATGTCCAGCTATTTCCAGCCGGCCCGGGCCGCCCGGGCGGACGCGAAACTCCGGAGTCTTATCCACTCCATTGCCGACTGGTCGTTTACCACCGTCCGCAACGAGGACGAGGCCCTGATCCTGGAGTCCCGTCTCATCAAGGAGTACGCCCCCTATTACAACATCCTCATGCGGGACGACAAGCGTTATCTCATGCTGAAGATCGATTTCCGCGAGAAATTTCCCACCCTCCGGGCCGCCCGGCTCAAGAAGGAAGACGGGGCACGTTATTTCGGTCCCTTTCCCCACGGTTCCGCCCTGCGGATGACCATGGAGTATCTTCTGGCGAGATTCGGGCTGAAAGCCTGCCGGAACCCGGAGCCGGACGAGAGCGCCCGCAAACACTGCATGAAGCGGGTCATGCGGGACTGCTGCGCACCCTGCACCGGGCTGGTCACGGAAGTGGCCTACCGTCAGAAACTGGATGCGGCCATTCAGGTGCTGGACGGCGACATCGAGCCCCTGATCGAGGATTTGAAAGCGCAGATGCGCAATGCCGCCGGGAGACAGCAGTTTGAACGGGCCGCCCGGTTCCGGGACATCGCCGCCAATCTGGAGGCGGTGTTCGGTCGCCGGGTCCGGGTTTTTGAGCATCCCGAACTGCCCCGTTCCCCCAGCGGACCGGAGGCGGTGCGGGAACTGCAGAACGTGCTGAAACTTCCGAACTACCCGCAACTCATCATCGGTTTCGACAACTCCAATCTCTTTGGGACCATGGCGGTTTCCAGTCTGGTGACTTTCCGGGACGGACGTCCGGACCGGGAGCATTACCGGCGGTTCCGGGTGAAAACCGTGACGGGGTCCAACGACTTCGCCACCATGGGGGAGGTCCTTACCAGACACTTTTCCCGGCTTATTGCGGAGAAGCGCCCCCTTCCGGATCTGGTGCTCATCGACGGCGGCCGGGGTCAGCTTTCCGCTGCCATTGAGGCGCTGCTGAAGCTGAACTGCCCGCCGCTTCCGGTGATCGGTCTGGCTGAACGGGAGGAGGAGATCTACATTCCCGGCCGGGCGGAACCCCTCCGGCTGGACCGGCATTCTCCGGCACTGCGTCTGCTTCAGGCGGTCCGGGATGAATCCCACCGGTTTGCCATAACCTTTCACAGGGAACTGCGTCTCAAGCGCATCGAACAGTCCATGCTGGACGATATTCCGGGGATCGGCACCTTGCGGAAGATCCGGCTTCTGAAAGCTTTCGGCTCCGTCCGGAATATCCGTGCCGCCACGCCGGAGGAACTGACGGCGAAAGTCCCCGGGCTGGGCCTCGCTCTGGCGGAAAAAATACTCTCCGCGCTTGGCTGACGGGTCAGAGGCCCTTTTCCGCAATGCGGCATTGCGGCTGCACCGGTGACGTACACGGTTCCGCCGGGCGGAGCCAGAGGATCCGTTCCAGGGGCAGTCCCCACTCCGGGGCTTTGGCATCCAGCCCGGTCAGGCGGAGTCTTTCCGTCCCGCGGCAAATCAGCCGGCAGATGCGGAGAGGTTCCCGCCGGCACTTCAGGAGGATGATTTCTCCGGGGCGGGGGTAGGCATCGCAGCGGAGCTGCCAAATCTTTCCGTCAGGACTCCTTACCAGCTGGTACCTTCCCGGATTCAGCCCGCAGTTCCGCAGGTAACCGGACAGCGGTTCCAGCAGCGGCTCGTATTGTTCCAGAAGTTCCAGCGGACACACCGTATCGGTCCCCGGACCTGACGCTGGATGCCAGTGCAGAGAAAAATGCGGACGGGTCTGCTCTTTGGGGACCAGAAGTCTGCCGCTGAAGACCTGCGCATAAAATTCCGTCATGGCTTCGGGATCCATTTCCAGAAATTTTGCGACGGAATGCAGCTGCTCCGGACTCAGCAGAAAAATCCCCTGTTTCAGCTGTGTCACGGCGGAGGGCGTCATCCCGAGATATTCCGCCAGTGCGGTCTGGGTGCAGTTTTTTTCCCGCAGATACCGGCGGATCACGATTCGGAGTTTGGACTTATCCGGAACGAGTATGTTCAGCGGCGGAAGCATCTGGAGGAGCGCCTCCGGAGAAATGCCGAGCCGGAAAAGTGACCGGACTCAGCGCTGAGAAGCACTGCTGCCCATGAGCTGCTGCCGTTTTGCTTGCGGCAGCGGTAATTTTTCCAGCCGGTGCCGGCAGAGTTCCGCCGCCGGCTGGTCGTTCAACTGCAGCGCGGTTTTCCACCGGAAATACCAGTACTGCACCCGGAGTTCCGGGATCGTTTCCGGATCGATTTCCATGAATTTCTCACGGGCGGAGAGAAAACAGCCGTCTCCCAGGTCCAGAAGAGCAGCGTAGAATTTCCGGTAGGGATCGTTTCCCGGGTACTGTTTCAGAAGTTTCCTTGCTTCTGCAGTCTGCCCCTGACGGAGCAGCCGATCCA
>DCGO01000127.1:11404-27354 GCA_002314605.1 Lentisphaeria bacterium UBA1776
CATCTGAGCCGTTTCCCGGGTCCCGCCGTGAGACAGTCTGACCGCTTCGGCAAATTCCAGGCTCACTTCTTCCGGGTCGTGTCCCGGCGTCCGCAGAAGCGCCAGTCCCCATGCCGTGTGATCCGCCGGGCGCAGCATTCCTCCGGTCGGCGCCAGTGCAAGTTCAAATGCGGCGATCAGAAGCCCCAAGGTGACCGCCGCAGCCTTCCCCGGCCGGGAAAGCGCACAGAGCCAGAATCCGGCAAAGACCGCTGCATAGGGATAGAGGACCAGCCGGTAGCGTCCCGCCGGATAGTAGGCCGTGTAGATGACCGAAAGCAGCACGCACCATGCGATCAGCATTGCCCCCCTGCGGTTCTTCCGGAAAAGCAGAAGCATCGCTCCAGCCAGTCCCCCGATTACCAGGAAACTCACCGGAACAAGCAGGCCGCTTCCCCCGAATTTCTTTTTCAGAAAATAGTAGTTGATATTGTCCGGGATCTCCCGGATGGAGAGTACCAGAGGAATTTTTCCGGCGAAACTCCGGCAGAGCGCTCCGGGATCGGGCATGGCTTTTTTGGGAACCACGCTCCAGCTGGCGGGCCGGCTCTGTTCCGCCACTGCGGCGGCATAGCGGATGTTGCTGCCGTAAAAGGGCAGCGGCCAGTAATGCCGGATGTTCCAAAACGTGACCGGCCCCCAGACAAGTGCCGCTCCCGCCAGGACCCGGAACATATTTTTCAGGCGTTTTTTACGATAAAGCACCGTCCCCATCCAAAGGAAAGCCGCCAGGGCGGCAAAGAGTCCCGTCGGTCTTCCCGTTGCCAGCAGTGCAGTCATGATGCCGGCGGCAATGTTCCATGTTGCGGAAGCTGTTTTCCGGTGGAACTGCAGACAGGCGGCGAAGGCGCCAAGGGCAATCAGAACATTCAAACTTTCCGGCAGCGAGGTCAATTCATAAAAAATACCGTTGCCGTACAGTGCGGCGATGACCCCCGCTGCAAGGGCGATTTTTTTCCCGCCGAAGAGGTGCAGTGCGGCGAAGGCGGTCAGCGCCGCCGTCAGTACTCCGCCTGCAAGCTGCACTGCGATGAGAAAAGTCGTATTCGGGACCATGGCGGTCAGCAGCCGGTAGGGGGTGCAGAGGACTTCCCCCTTTGCCAGAAGTCGCCCCAGTTCCAGATGGGTCGTCATATCCAGTCCCGGGATCCGGAGGTACTGCCGGAAAGGGGAGTCGAACCACACGAAGAGAAATGCGATTCGCACAAGAATGGCGCACAGTGCCGCTGTTCCGCAGATCTTCCACGCCGAAACTTGCGGGGAGACAGTCACTTTTTCTGATCCTTCCGGGACGGTTCCGGGCCGTCGGTAAATTTCACGCTGACATTGTAGGATTTCTGATAACGTTCCAGATTGGCCGGGCTGAAACTTTTGGTGATGTATTCACGGTAGCGGTCAATCCGGGGCCGGGTCATCTCCTGCAATTCCCGGAATTCATTGATGAGCAGACTTTCGCACCGGAAGACCGCATTTTCGTGGTCGCCGGTGGCGTAATCGGAACAGTGTTCCGCCAGCTGGATCTGAATTTCCGCTGTATGAATGACGGCGGCGATGATCTGACGGTACAGCTGGAGAAATTCTTCCAGCTTCAGTTCCCTGCGCCGGGTATCCGGACTGGAGAGCATGCGCAGAATGGAGACCGTATCTGTCAGCGCCTGTTCCAGCAGACTGTCGAGTTTCCGGTAAAGTCTGAGGCGTTTTTCCGCCGGACGGGAAAAGACATCTCCGGAAACCACCGCACGGTCCAGCGAGGCATCCCGCCGGCCCATGACCGGCGAGAGGTTCAGCTTGATCAGCTGGTCCGCCGGTGCCTGAGTTTTGGGATCGGCAAGGAGCCCCAGCGTCCGCCCCACAAGCTTGAAAAAATTGTCGCTCATTGTGCGCCTCCGTAGATCATGGCCGTTTCGTCACAGCAGGCATGTTTGGGACACTGGGCGCAGTCACTCCAGATCTTTTCCGGGAAAAAGTGCCGGTCGGTCACCTCAAACCCCGCTTTCCGGAAAAACTCCCGCTGATAGGTCAAAGTGAAGAGCCGGAAAGGCTCCCCGTCCGCCTGGAGGCGCGCCACGCCGGAGCGCACCAGTTCCCCGCCGATGCCCCGCCCCTGAAATTCCGGCTGGACCGCCAGGGACCGGACCTCAAAAAGCCGTCCTCCGAAGTCCCGCAGAGCCATGCATCCGGCCAGACGGCCGTCAAGGTATGCAACCGTGAAATTTTTCAGGTGTGACCGGATATCGTCTTCACTTCGCGGAAGGACGATCTTCCTGTCCGAATAGATTTTGAGCAGTGCTCCGATGGCCGGCACATCGGATTCCGAAGCCCGCCGTATTTCAGCCATATCCGTCATGCCTCCGCTCCGGCCGGTTCAGTTGATTGCTCAATATAGTGTCCGATCTGCCGGAATTTTGCATAGCGCTGTTCCTTGAGTTTGCCGGCAGAGAATTTCTTCAGTTCCGTCAGGTGTTCGGTCAAAGCCGCCTTCAGGAGTTTCGCGGCTCCGTTATGATCGCGGTGAGCGCCTCCAACGGGTTCCGGGACAATGCCGTCGGCAATGCCGAATTCCAGCAGCTTTTCCGCCGTAAGCTTCAATGCTTCCGCCGCCAGAGGTGCAAATTTCCGGTCCTTCCAGAGGATGGCGGCGCATCCTTCCGGCGTAATGACCGAGTAATAGGTGTTTTCCATGGCGAGGATCCGGTTCCCCACCCCCAGCCCCAGGGCTCCGCCGGAACCGCCTTCGCCGATCACCACGGCGATCACCGGGACCTTCAGAAGGAACATCTCCCGGAGATTCACGGCTATGGCTTCTCCCACATGCCGTTCTTCGGAAGCGATCCCCGGAAAGGCTCCAGGGGTGTCGATGAAGGTGATGACCGGGACCCCGGCAAGTTCCGCAACCCGCATCAGCCGGAGAGCCTTGCGGTAGCCTTCCGGGTGGGGCCAGCCGAAGTTGCGGTAAACGTTGCTTTTCATGTCCCGACCCTTCTGGGTGCCGATGACCATGACGGGTTTGCCGTTGAATTTCGCAAATCCGCCTACTACAGACTTGTCGTCCCGGAATCGCCGGTCTCCGGCCAGCTCGATGTAATCGGTGAAGATCCGGCTGACATAGTCCAGCGTGTAGGGCCGTTCGGGATGGCGGGCCAGCTGGACCCGCTGCCAGGGGGTCAGCCGTCCGTAAACTTCCTCCCTTGTCTGAGCGATCCGCTTTTCCAGCGCCGCAAGTTCGGCAGAAACGTCAATGTGATTTTCCTCGCTGTACTGCTGCAGATCGGTAAGTTTTTTCTGCAGTTCGGCAATCGGTTTTTCAAAATCCAGAAAGATCTCAGCCATTTGCTTTTCCTTTCAGTTTTCTATCAGTACAAAGGTTCCCTCAGGAACCCGTGATGCCAGTTCCACGACTTCGGCATTGCGCATCCGGATACAGCCGGAACTGATGCTGGCGGAAACGCTTTTTTCATCCGGCGTTCCATGGATCCCGTACCCGGTGGGGCGGTTCAGGCTGTCCCCCAGCCCCAGCCAGCAGGCACCCAGCTGATTTTCCGGCGATCCGGCCGGGGCCATGCCGCCGCCGGGCAGTGGATAAAGGGGGGTGCTGACCGTTTCCCGCAAAACAAAGCGTCCGGCAGGGGTGCTGTCGCGCCGGCCGATTCCCACATCGTAAACTGCCGTCAGATCCTTGTCCCGGAAGAGTTCCAGAAGCCGTGCCCGTTTGCGGATCCTGATCATCCATACGGCGCTGCCGACGGGAATTTTCAGTTTCTGGCCGATCCGCAGTCCGGCATTGGCCGGAATGCCGTTGGCCGCCGCCAGCGCCGCCGGGGTGAGTCGATGGTGCCGGGCAAGGCGGATCAGACTGTCTCCGGAGCGGACAATGTATTCAATTTCCCTGCCGCCGGAAGAAGCGGGCTCTTTGCGGCTGATTTCATTCAGGAGTTTTGCCGCTTCCCGGAACTGTTCGGAAGCAAAGTTTGTTTCCTTCAGAAGATTTCTTGTTCTGGCGGCGGCGATGGACACCTTGCCCTGTTCCAGGAGAGTACGGATACTGTGCATATTTTCAGCAAATCCGCCGGGTTCCAGACTGTCTGGAGGGCAGTAAGGCCCCTCATCTGCCGGATCCGTGACATGGGCGATCCCCTTGCGCACTGGTATTGCCGAGGCTGTTTTTTCCTCCGGGACCGGAACCGTTGTTTCCTGAGCGGCTTTTGCCGTTTCCGGATCCGCTTCCGGAGCGGGGAGTCCGGCCGTCTCTTTTCCCGGAGCGCGTTCGATCACCGGGTCCGGATCCCCGGCAGCCGCCGGGACGTTTTCTCCGGCGGAGAAAGTCTCCGATGCGGAACTGCCGGATCCAGGCAGCGCTGTTTTGACCGACGGTGCCGGTGATGCAGCAGCGGGGACGGGCGGAACGGCATTTTTCGGCAAGGTAAAATAGATCCCGGTGCCGACGGCGGCAGTTACCACGGTGAAAATGGCCAGCCGTCGGAATCTGCCTCCCGCTGACGCATTCACTTTGCCGTATCCCGGTTGATTCATTGCAAAACTCTTTTTTGGCATTATAGTATATAATTGATGTTTAATATACAGCAACATTGATGTTTTGACAAATTCCGGACATGAAAAAAAACTTATTTCCCCCGGTCATTGCCTCCATGCGTTTTCCGGTGCCGGAAAGAACCATTCTGGCGAGGCTGGGATATTCCCGCCACCGGACTGAACTGGAGGAACCGGAACGCCGGGCCCTTGCCGCGAAAATTTCCGGCTTTGCCGCCATGACGGTCCCCCGCGGATGCTGGACGGCTGAGCGGATTGCGCGCAGAACGGCGGATACACTTGAACTGGAAAACGGTCTTGCTATCCGGAGCGGAAAAGTCGCAGAACGCTATTCCGGTGCGGAATGGATGTGGTTCGGTGCCGCCACCATTGGTCCGGAACTTCCGGCAAAGAGCGCGGATCTGATGCGGTCCGGGCATACAGCGGATGCGGTGATTGCCGATGCCGTGGGGGGAGAGTGTGCCGATGCGTCCATGGATTATCTGCAGAAACTTGCCGCCGCTGCGCTGGTCCGGCAGGGAATGATTCTGGCGGAATTCCGGTTTTCTCCTGGATATGGAGACTGGACGCTGGAGGGGCAGACGCTTTTTTTTGACATGCTTGACATGGCGGGGCTCGGGATCACCCTGACGGATTCCCGGATGCTTCTGCCGGAAAAAACGGTGACTGCTGCAGCGGGGATCGTATGTGGGTAAAGATTGAGCAGCTGAAGCTGGATGCCGTATCGGCGCCGGTGCCGCCGGAAAAACTCCTGCCCGGACTTCTGCAGAAGACCCTGGGGATGCCGTTCAAATCGTTTCAGATCCTCGGGAAATCGGTGGACTCCCGCCGGGGGCGTCCCCAGATATTGTACCGGATCGCCGCCGAAGTGGAAAACCTTCCTCCCGGCATGACTGCCGACTCCCCCCCGGAGGATCCGGACGAATCGGATTTGTGGCGTGCCCTTGAGCCGGATTTGCGGAATCCCATAGTGGTTGGAACCGGACCCTGCGGGATCTTTGCCGCCTTGGGTCTGGCGCTGGCGGGGTGCGATCCGGTCATCCTGGAACGGGGGCAGGAAGTGGATCAGCGTGCTCGGGATATTCAGAATTTTCTCCACACCCGGGACCTGGATCCGGAAAGCAATCTTCTGATTGGTGAGGGCGGCGCCGGGACTTTTTCCGACGGCAAACTCTATACCAACAGCCGGGACAGACGCATTGCCTTCATTCTGGACACCTTCGTCCGCTGCGGCGCCCCGGAGGAAATTCGTTACCTGAAACGTCCCCACATCGGGTCGGATCATCTGGGCCTGATCGCGGAAAAGCTCCGGAGGAAGATCGAATCCCTGGGCGGCACCTTCCGCTTCGGCGCCGGGGTCCGGGAACTGATTGTCCGGGAGGGTGTCTGCAGAGGGGTGAAGCTTTTTTCCGGCGAAGCGCTGGAGGGGCCCTGTACCGTGCTGGCCGCCGGACTGGGGGGGCGGGATCTGACATTGGCGCTGTGCCGTCAGGGGGTGCCCTTTGTCATGAAAAACTTTCAGCTGGGCTGCCGGATCGAACATCCGCAGGAGTGGGTGGACCGTCATCAGTACCGCATGATGACCCGTCCGGCTGCGCTCCAGGCGGCGGAATATCATTTGAGTGTTTCCCCTGGATGCGGCGCCCTCGGTGTCAGCAGTTTCTGCATGTGTCCGGGAGGAGAGGTGCTGGCCGCTTCAGCGTGGCCCGGACAGCTGGTTTCCAACGGGATGAGCAATTTTGCCCGTTCCGGGGAATTTGCCGATGCCGCGCTGATAGCCACGCTTTCCGGGGCGGATTTTCAGATGCCGGAAGCGGCGTATCAATTTTTGCGGGAGCGCGAAGAAGCGGCGTTCCGTATGGGGGGAAGCAACTACACTTTTCCCGCCCAAAGTGCCGCTGCATTTCTCCGGGGAGAAACAGGGCTTGTCCGCAAACATGCCAGCGTGGCCACTGGCATTTGTCCGGGGAGGATTGATGAACTTCTGCCGAAGGTGATCTCAAAGGCTCTGCGTCACGCACTTCCCGAACTGGACCGGAAATGTCCCGGCTTCATCCGGGAAGGGATGTTTCTCGGCCTCGAGAGCTGCATTTCCAGCCCGGTCCGCTTCCTCCGCGATCCGGAAACCGGGGGCAGTCCGGTCAAGGGGCTTTATTGCGGCGGAGAGTTCGGCGGCTGGGCAGGCGGTATTACCAGTGCGGCGGCCGACGGACTGAAAATCGCGTGGAACTTGTGCGCTCCGCGCAAAAATGAATGATGAAAGACGGGGGATGTGCAGGGGAGACGGCACCGTCCCCCCTCTGCGCGGCGCGGCTACGCTTTTACGGCGAGGCCTTTCAGGTACGCGCTTTCCGGGACCCCCAGCGCCACCGGGTGATCCGGGCTCTGGGTGAATTTCCGGAAAATCCTTCCGGATCTCTTTGCATCCAGACACCCGTCCGCCGTGATCTTTTGGAAGAGATCCGGTGTCATCAGCCCGGAACAGGAAAAGGTCGCCAGAATTCCCCCGGGCTTCAGTACGGAAAATCCCAGCCGGGCAATATCCTGATAGGCCCGGCAGCCCCGGGTCAGGGAATTTTTGCCGTCAATGAATTTCGGCGGGTCGAGGATCACCAGATCGAAGAAACGCTTTTCCTGGGCGAAACTGCGGAGGAGTTCAAAGACATCCCCTGCAGTATTGGTGTATCCGGCAAGTCCGTTCAGCTTGAAATTCCGTTCCGCCAGATTCAAGGCAGGGGCTGAAGAGTCCACATTGACCACGGAACCGGCACCGTGCTTCAGGACTGCCGCACCGAATCCGCCGGTGTAGGCAAAACAGTTCAGAACCTCAAAACCCGGCTTCACCAATTCCGCGACCAGTTTGCGGTTTTCCCGCTGGTCGAGATAGAAGCCGGTCTTGTGGCCGTGCCGCACATCCACCAGAAATTTCACGCCGTTTTCCGTGATCTCAAGGAGTTCCGGCGGAGCATCGCCGATCAGCGCTCCGGCTGCTTCCGGAAGTCCTTCCCGGGCACGGACTGACAGATCCGAGCGCTCAAAGACTCCTTTGGCACCGGTGGCTTCCATGAGAAGCTCCGCCAGATCCCGTTTGAAATGTTCCGCCCCGCAGGACGCCGCCTGAATGACGATGAATCCTGCGTAATAATCCGCCGTGAATCCGGGGAGATCATCCCCTTCCGCCGCAATGAGGCGGCATCCCCCGTCCGGGTTCAGAAATCCCAGATCCCGGCGCATGGCCACTGCGCGCTCCACCGCCCGGGCGAAAAAGGTCCGGTCAATGGTGTCGCTTTCTTCGAAACTCCAGACCCTGGCCGCCAGCTGGGACCGGGGGGACCAGGCCGCCTGGGCGAGAAACTCTCCCTTCGCACTTTCGATCCTCACGGTTTCTCCGGGGGCGGGGTCTCCTTCCACCTGTCCGATGGCGCCGGAAAAGATCCACTGATGATGACGCTTGAGGGATTTTTCCCGTCCCGGTACAAGTTTGATGACTGCATTCATGATTTCTGCTCCGTTAAAACAAATGTTTCCAGGTTCTCAGCGCTTCATCCATGTCCGCCGGACAGGAATACCGCGTTCTGTTCTGATCCAGACAGACCGGGTAATCCGCTCCTGCTTTTTCCAGCAAGGAGAAGATTTCCTGAAGCGGAACATCCCCCTTGCCGGGATTTTCGGCGGTGATCCTTTCTCCTGTACTGTCTGATGTGCTGTCCATAAAGTGGACGGCCACGACATTTTCATTCAGAAGTTCAAAACTCAATTCCGGCGATTCTCCGGCCACGCGCCAGGTGTGGTGGGCGTTCCATATCACCGGCAGCTGCAGGCCGAGAGCGCTGAATATTTCCGCGCAGCACCGGGCCGATGACATGCCGTCAAGGGTCTCCACGGCAAGTCTGCACCCGTGGTCCAGCGAATCGAACCACTCCATATTGCTCCAGAACCGGTCCGCAAGGTCCTCCGTCAGTTCCGTTCCGGGATCAAATCCTGCAACGGTCCGGAGATACGGCACCCCCGCCCGGTCGGCGAGACTGGCGGCGGCATCGAGCTTTTCCCGCTCCGCCGCATCCGTGACGGCAAGGCCGAAATCTGTCCCCAGCACCCGGATCCGTCCGACCCGGGCAAGTTTCAGCAGCAGAGCAGGATCCTCTCGGGATGCCTGCGGTTCGAGGAACCGGATGTCATATTGATCGGCATCGACCGCCGCCTGAGCAAGGTTTCCTGCCGGATATCCCGAGGTGGTCAGCCCCCAGTTCAGACTGTATTTCATGATGCGGCTCCCCTGCAGGCGACGGACTTCAGATCCTCCAGCAGATCGAGGGTACGGTCAATGGCTCCGGCATTTTTCCGGATGGCTTCTCCCCCGGCCTCTCCCAGTTTCCGGCGCAGTTCCCCGTCTGCGATCAGTCGGGACAGGACGGAGCCAAGTTTTTCATCCGAAGCAACTTCCGACAGGGCTCCGGCATCCCGGAGAATCTGCTGGACAAAGCGGAAATTCTTCAGGACGCTTCCGGTGACAATGGGGCGGTCCAGCAACGCCGGCTCAATGAGGTTGTGTCCCTCGTCCTGCCCGGCAAGGCTCTTGCCCATGATGACGATATCCGAGGCTTTCATGACGGAAAGCATCTCTCCGGTGGTGTCGGCCAGGAGCACCCGGACCGGCCGTTCCGGCGGGACCCCGAGACTTTTCCGGCAGAAAGAGAGCCCCTGCCGGGACAGAATCTCCGCCACTTCGCTGCCCCGCTCCGCATGGCGCGGCACGATGATGAGCTTTATTCCGGCATTTTCCGCGGCAAGTCCGGCAAAGACTTCGGCAATCAGCGCTTCTTCTCCCGTATGGGTGCTGGCTGCCGCGATGACAAGTTCCGGGGTTTCTCCGAACCACAGCCGGGTATCCATCGGTGTCAGATTTTCCGGGACATGCTGGTCAAATTTAAGATTGCCGGTGTTCACCGCATGCACTCCGGGGGCCACGGCGAGGTATCTTGACATATCCACCTCCGACTGGGCGGCAATCAAGTCCAGTTCCCGGAGGAGGGGACCGAAGACCATCCGCAACTTCCGGTAGCCCCGGCAGGAATGGTCGGACATCCGGGCATTAACGAGGGCCGCCGGGATCCCCCGCTTTTTCGCTTCGCCGATCAGATTCGGCCACAGTTCGGTTTCGAAGATTACCAGCATGGAGGGCCGGACGGCATCAAAGGCTTTGCGGACCCACGGCAGAAAGTCGATGGGGCAGAAGATGGCCGCGCACCGTTCCGGCAGCTGTTTCCGGACCAGTTCCTGCCCGGTTGTTGTGGTGGTGGAAATGACGATGCGGAGGTCCGGATCCCGTTTGAGCCACGCGCGGACGGCGGAGAGGGCCACCACCGATTCTCCCACGCTGACGGCGTGGATCCAGACCGCGCCGTGAAATGCCTTGAGTTCCTCCAGTCTTTCCGGCGTGAATCGGCCGAAACGCTCTCCGAAGGTGCTTTTCCAGCCGGGCCGGTTCCGGTACTTGCTGATGAGGCCGGGGAGAAAACAGAGCAGTCCGAATCCGAACAGGAGATTGTAGAAAAAACGGAAGAATTTCATAAAAAACAATCCTTATCAGCATTCACAGAAATGATCGCGGATGTAACTGCAGGCCGTTTCAAGATCCGGAAGGATCTTGGTGCAGAATCTTGCCATCCACGGACTGCAGTCCTTGAATTCCAAAGGCGAAAAGGCCACCACGAATTTGCCCTGATCGTGGGCGGCGTAAAACACCTCCATGCTTGTTCCGATGGAGGCCCGGTTGTAATTCACCAGCAGGAGATCCGCGTCCCGGACATCCTGAAGGTCGAATTCCACGATTTCGTTGGCGCTGTCCACCTGCCGGTCCACGAATTTCCTGCGCATGGGGTCCAGAAGGTCGAAATCCGGCGACAGCAGTTTTACGGCGGCTTCCCGCCATTCCCGGGCGGCGCCGCCGTGTTCGTCCATAATGGGGCCGGAGAGGTAAACAGTCTTTTTTTTGTCATGCATCGTCATTGGTTCCTGATCTTTTCCGCAGAAGGAACTCTCTGGGTTGAGTGTCTGCGGATGGTTGCAAAACATCTCCGGACTTAATCTACACCGGAAACCGGAAATTTCACGCGCAAATCATGTTTTTTTCTTGCGAAAACGCGAAAAAGAGTGTATATTAATGGAACCCATCCGGACCCCGGTCCGGTGTTCTTTGATAGACATTTTGCAACCCATATTCAGCCGCCGTCCGGCAATTCCGGACCGGCCTTTTCAGGAAGGAGAATACGATGAACCAATCGGAGTTCGAGGAACTGGTTTTGAGCATGACCGACAGTCCGTCCGCCGGAAACTTGAAGAGCATACTGGAGTTTCTGCGCAGTGCAGAACCTTCCGTGCAGTCGGAATTTGCCCCCAAACTGGATATTCTCTGGGAACCGTGGGCCGATGCGGAGATGACCCGCGAACAGGCGGATTTCTGTGTGGAACTGGCCTCTGCAGTGCCGTCGCTTCCGGCCGGATTCCGGGCGGTGCTTGAGAACGCCCTGCGTACTCTCCTTCCCCGCTATCTTGGCGGGAGTCCTTTCGTCCGCGCACTGGGACTGCGGGATCAGAACATTCGTTTCTATGAAATCATCTGGCGCTACCGGAAGCTTCTGGCGCTCCGCAACGGCATCATTCTTTTCCGCAACGGCAGCTGGAGCGTGGCAGGGTCCCCCGATGATGTGACGGGGGCTCTCTCCGTCAGCGCTTACGGCGGTCGCGGCTATGCCACCAGCATTCCCATGGAACAGGTGCTCAAGGAAGCCGCGCTGCTGGCTCCCGGACTGGAGACCAACCGGATCATCGATCCCATGCGTGTCATGGCCATGACCGGCGGGGAATTCCGTGCCATGGTCCGCAAGAAAGCCATGTCCAGCATTTCCGAAAATCAAATGCGCGCCATGGCGCAGTCCGTGCTGGGCGAGCGCCGGAAAGATGCCGATTTCGATGCGTGGTGGAGCAATGAAGAGGTCCGTTCCACCACCGGTGTGGCGATCCGTACCTCCAGCCATGGCCGCAGTCTTCAGGAGATCACCATTCTGCTGGACAAGGAAGCCGGCGAGGGGAAGGCCGCGCAGTACACCGCCGATGATGTGGCCGCACTGACCGCGTTTTTCACCCGGCTCCAGAAAGATGCCGCCGAGCGTCAGGCTTCGGATCTTGGCAAAGTCATTGCCCGGCTGGTGGAGCGCACCCGCAAGGAGGATCTGCAGGCCATGTTCCTGCCTCTCCGCAGCAAGGCGCCCTTCTGGCCCGAGGACCCGGCGCATGCTCCGCTGGAACAGTTCACTGTCTGGGGAAAACTGCCTTCCAAAAATCTGGCGGAACTGGCCAAGGCAACCGGTATGATTTTCAGCATGGAATATCTGGCGGAATGCGTGTTCCGCCTGCCCCTCAAGGCTTTGAACGCGGTCTGTGCGGAGCTTCCGCTGGAAACCGTGGTGGAACTTCTCCGTTCAGCGGACAACTGCAATTCCGATCTTCTGCTCTGGGTCTGGAAGAACCGCAAGCGGCTCCCGGAGGATGTGCTGAACCTCATCAGCATCTACAATGTGGTCCATGCACTTTCGCTGGAGAAACTTCCCCGTGAATGGGGGCCGGGACAGCGGGAACTCAAGGTGCATTTTCTGGAGAAACGCGATTTCCACGAACAGCTCATCCACACCGCCGCAGGCGATGCCGAATCCATTGCCGTGACACTTCAGGGGGCGCTTTTCCTGTCGCCCGGCGAACGGCAGAGTCTGCTGGTCAAGCTTTCCAGCCTCTCCAAGAAGCTCACCGATCTCATCGAACACGGTGCCGGCGAAAAGATCATGAATGCCGGTCTGAATGCTCACGAGCGCCGTATCGACGTTCCGGACAATCTGGAACCCAACTACACTTCCGCCAAGTCGTACGCACGGCTGATGGCGGAACTGGATGATCTCATCAATGTCCAGCAGCCGGAGAACCGCGAAGCGCTGAAAACCGCCCGGGCACACGGAGACTTCCGCGAAAATGCGGAGTTCGATGCGGCCAAGGAGCGCCGGAATTTCCTCACCCGCCGCAGAAACGAACTGGAGCGGGAACTGGCCAACCTGCAGGCGGTGTCCTTTGTCAAGGTGTCCACCGATTCGGCGGAAATCGGCACCATGCTGGAACTTGAGGACGCTGACGGCAAGCCCGTTACCTATTATCTCCTCGGCGCCTGGGACGGCAATCCGGACAAGAATTATCTGGCTTACCGCACGCCGCTGGGGAAGGCGCTGCTGCACCACACTGCGGGGGATTCCATCCAGCTGCCTGACGGCCGGACGGTGGTCCTGAAGGCCATCAGACCTCTTCCCGCCGATGTGCTTGCGGAGATGGAGTAGTCGGCAATATGCCTTTCGAACCGGAGATCTTTGCCGGCAGATTTCCTGATCTGGCCAGGCGCTGGCACCGGGTTTCCGGATATTTCCGGGCAAACACCCGCAGACACGGCTTCGCCGTCGGGACAAACTATGCTGTCCCGGCGCCGGATCCGGCTGTAAAGGGAGTGCGTTTGGCTTTTTTTTCCGATCTCCACTATACCGGGACTGCCGCGCAGGACCGGCGTCTTGCCGACGCGGCGGAGATGACGGCGGAATACAAGCCGGATTATCTCCTGTTCGGCGGGGATCTGGCCGGACACTCCAACATGCTGGAAACCAGTTTCCGGTCGCTGGAGTATTTCCGGGAAATACCTTGCGTGAAACTGGCGGTCCCCGGCAACTGGGAGAGCGGCAAACAGTGGATCCATCCGGATTTCTGGAGCCGGCATTATCAACAGTACGATTTTGAGTTTCTCGACAACCGGATGTACCGGGATTCCCGCTGTGCCATTTACGGACTCGGGGAGCTTTCCTCCGGCAGATTGCTCAGGCCGGAGTGGGACTCCGCCGTCGCCGCCCGCATCATTTTTTCCCACCGGCCGGACAATGTTGTCGCCATTGATTCATGGAAAAGCAATGCCAGACTCGCTCCGCTTATTCTGTGCGGGCACCTTCACGGAGGTCAGGTGCGGATACCGTTTCTGGGCGCCGTTTATCGCCGGGCTTCCCGCTACGGCAGCCGGTTTGATTACGGGCGTTACGAACACAGTCGAGGGGAACAGATGATCATTACCAGCGGCATGGGGGAGTGTTCTTTTCCGTTCCGGTTCTGCTGCCGCCGGGAAATGGTCTTCATTGAGTTTGTGTAGTCCTCCGGTTGAAAAAACCGGAAACGGTGGTAGATTTTTTCTGTCCGCCTGATTTCAGCAATGCCAAGAACAAGGAGATTCATCATGGCAAAAACAGCAGCAAAGAAGAAACCCGTGTCCGCCAAAAAGCCTGCCGCCGGAAAGCCGTCGGAACTGGCGGTGACGCTGTATAACGTCCGGGATTTCTGCAAGACGGAAGGGGATCTGGTCAAGACACTGGAGCTTCTGAAAAATATCGGTTACACCACCATTCAGGTCTCCGGGGTCGCGCTGGAGCCGGAGATCATCCGCAAGCACATGGATGAATTCGGGCTGTACTGCTGTGCCACGCATGAAGGTCTGGATTTTCTGCTGGGGGATCCCGGCAGGATCTGCGACAAGCTGGATATTCTGGGGTGTGATTTCACCGCTTTGGGGGGCATGCCTGCTTTGTACCGCTGTCAGACCGGCGCACAGGAGCTGGCCGATAAACTCAATTGTCAGGCCGCTGCCATGGCCAGACGGAACAAGATGCTTGCGTACCATAATCACCATTTCGAGTTCGACCGCAAGGGCGGGGTCCAGACCCTGATGCAGACTCTGGTGGAAAATACGGATCCTGATCTGGTCAAATTCGAACTGGATGTCCAGTGGGTCGCCCGGGGCGGAGCCAATCCGGCGGCGTGGGTCCGCAAACTTGCAGGCCGGATCCATGTGATCCATTTCAAGGATTTCACCATGGTGAACGATACAGAACCGACCCTCTGCGAGGTCGGCGAAGGCAACCTCGATTGGCCGGATATCGTTCAGGCCTGCCGGGAGACCAGGGTCCGGTTCTTCTCGGTGGAGCAGGACAATCCCTTCCCCGGCCGGAGTATTTTTGACTCCATGGCGCTGAGCTACCGCAATTTGAAGGCCCTTGGACTGAAATAAAAAGCGAATCCGTTACAGGAGGTTTGCCGTGAAAATTCTGCGGGTCGGTATCTGCGGCCTCGGCAGTATGGGCATGCACCATGCCATGAGCCTTGTCAGACACCCGGGCGTCCGGCTGGTCGCCGGAGCGGATATGGAAAAAAAAAACCGGGACCGGGCCGCCAGAGAGCTGAAGATTGACCGGCTTTACCGGGACGGACGGGAGTTGATCCGAAAGGAAAAACCGGATGTCCTGTGGGTCTGTGCTCCCACTTATCTGCATCGGGAGCTGACCTGCATGGGGCTGGCGGCCGGAATGCATGTTTTCTGCGAGAAACCCATGGCCGGCACCCTGCGGGAGTGTGAAGCCATGATCCGGGCGGAACAGGCCTCGGGAAAGTTTCTGATGATCGGTCAGGTCCTCCGGTTTTGGCCGGAGTATCTTTTCCTGAAGGAGACCGTTTCGGACGGGCGTTACGGGAAACTGCAGACGCTTTCGCTGCTCCGGATGGGGGGCGTTTCCACCGGGTTTCAGGGGTGGTTTCTGGACGAAATGCGGGGTGGAAGTCAGATCTTCGACCGGCATATCCATGACACGGATGCGGTTTTGTGGATCTGCGGCAAGCCGGCCTCGGTCCGGGTTTCAGCGGATGTCCGGGACCGGCAGACTGCCGGCGGTGCGGTGCACTCTTTCACCGAATACGAATTTCCCGGCGGTCCTCTGGTGCATGCCGAAGGTTCGGCGGATATGCCGGCAGGTTATCCCTTTACGGCCCGTTATCACGCCGTTTTTGAACGGGCCTGTGTGGAGTTTGACAGCCGTTGCAGGGAAACGTTGACGGTCTATGACGGCAAAGAGGTTTTTCATCCCGAGCTGCCGCACCCTGCGGAGGACGAATCCTCCGGGCTCAATATTTCTTCAGTCGGTCCTTACATGCTGGAGCAGCGTCATTTTCTGGACTGTGTTCGCAAAGGGGTCCCTCCGGACCGGGTGACTCCGGAAAGTGCGATGGAAACCATCCGCACGGCAAAAGCTGAAATGCGTTCCGAACGCACCGGAAGGCGGGTCGCTCTCCGCTGATATTCCGGTGGAACGGCGCGCCAATGCGCCTTGTATTTCCGTCAAAATAATGTTATGGGTACCTCTAAAAATTCAAACGGATGGATTTGCGGGACAATGGGGAAAAAGATGCAAAATGGGATTTTGAGTCTGCTAACCAAAGTGGTAACAGCCGAAAAGTCACGC
>DCGO01000127.1:27404-34266 GCA_002314605.1 Lentisphaeria bacterium UBA1776
GAATGAATTTTTAGAGGTACCCTTATGTTATGACATATTTCCAAGGCGGCAGAGATGAATACAAGACAGCAGAAACTTCTGGAGATGCTCCAGCAGAACGGTCGAGTGAACCTTCATGAAGCGGCGCAGATCTTTGCTGTCTCCGAAATGACTTTGCGGCGGGATTTCCGGGAACTGGAAGAAAAGAAACTTCTTGTTCCGGTGAAAAACGGAGCCATACCGTATCCCGTGCAGTACGCTCCGGAACCGCCGCCGGAGGAACCGGGCGACCTGAAACTTCTGCTGGCCAAAATGCTGTACCGCAGAATCATTCCCTGCCGGACCCTGTTCATCGGGACCGGAAGTTCCTGTCTGGCGTTTGCCCGGACGGTGGCCCGGGGGAGTCAGTTGCCGGAAACGGTCATTACCCATTCTCTCTCCGTGGCATCGGCTTTTTTCCGCAGTTCCACCCGGGTCATCCTGCTGGGGGGAGAACTCCGGACCGGCTCCATGGATCTGGTGGGACCGGTGGCGGAAAAAAATCTGGAGGAGTACCAGGTGGATTATCTGGTGACCGGCTGCGATGGAGCTTCGGCGGATTTCGGCTTCTACACTTCCGACGTGCGGCTCTCCAATCTGGAGAAAAAAATGATTTCCATCGCCCACCGGATGGCCGTCATCACCGAAAGCACCAAATTCAGGTGCCGTTCTCTGACCCGCTTTGCCACCCCGGACGATGTGGATCTTCTGGTCACCGATGGGGACCTTGCGCCGGAGAGCGTTCGCAAACTTGCTGCAAAACAGGTGGAAATTCTGCTGGTCCAAGGGACTTGAAAAATCCGGAAGTCGTGCTATATTATAGGGAAAGACATGGAACAGAACATATCGAACATGTCGGAACCTTGATCCGCAGAAGGAGCGGATCGGCCGGAGTTTTCCGGTCACCGGAAGGTCAGACGATCCCCGCACGGGTGACGTCTGCAGAATGTACGCAGCTTGAGCTGGTCGCAGGGCGTTGTCCCCGGATCATTTCCTCTTGCGTTTCCCTCCCGCCCCCGCTCCATCCGGATCACGGTTTCGGCCCAAAACAAGGGAAGAGACCTATGGAAATGGATGAAGCGAAGAAGATTTGCGTGTATTCCGGTACGGCGCACCCGCAGCTGTCCCACGACATTGCCGAATATCTCGGCGTTCCGCTGGGGAAAGTGCATCCGATGCGTTTCCCGGACGGAGAGACATTCGTCCAGTTCGAGGAAGGAGTCCGCCGGGCGGACGCATTTCTGATCCAGCCGACCTGCGCACCGGTCAATGACAATCTGATGGAACTTCTGGTCATGATTGATGCGGCACGCCGTGCTTCCGCCGCCCGGATCACCGCTGTGCTTCCCTATTTCGGCTATGCCCGGCAGGACCGCAAGGACAAGCCCCGGGTTCCCATCACCGCCAAGCTGGTGGCCAATCTGATCACCGAAGCCGGTGCCGACCGGATCATCGCGCTGGACCTCCATTCCCAGCAGATCCAAGGCTTTTTCGACATTCCCATGGATCACCTTTACGCCCGCCCGGTGCTGGTTCCTTTCCTGAAGAAACTTGTGGGCGAGAATCCGGTGGTGGTCGCCCCCGATTCCGGCAGTGCCAAAATGGCCATGAGTTACGGCGATATGCTTGGCGGCGGTTTTGCCGTGGTGGCCAAGCGCCGGATCAACGCCACCACCGTGGCCTCCAGCCATCTGGTGGGGGATGTGAAGGACAAGACCTGCGTCATTACCGATGACCTTACCAGCACCTGCGGCACCCTCTGCGCCGCAGCCAGGATCCTGAAGGACAACGGGGCGGCCAGGATTTATGCAGCGGTGACCCACTGTCTTCTGAACGATGCCGGCAAGCAGAAACTTCTGAATACGCCGGAGATCGAAGCTCTGGTCACCACCGATGCGGTGCCTCAGCTGGACGATCTGGGTGGCAAGATCAAAGTCGTCAGTGTTGCGCCGATCCTGGGCGAAGCGATCCGCCGGATCCACGACGGCAAGAGCGTTTCCTCGCTTTTCTATATCAATCACTAACCAAGTGTTTTCATAGACAACCTGTTCAAAAGAAAGGAAAACCAAGAACATGAAGATCCATGAAATCGCGGTGCAGCCGAGAAATGAATCCGGCACCGGCGCCGCCCGTCGGGCCCGTAAAAACGGACTGGTCCCGGCGATCGTTTACAGCAAGCATGCTGATCCCAAACAGATCTATCTGAACGCCGGTGACTGGGCATCGGTTTCCCGCCTGAACAGCCGTCTCCTCTATCTGGTGGACGGCAGCGACAAGCAGGCCGTTCTGGTCAGGGAAGTTCAGATGAACCATCTGAAGGCCTATTGCCTCCATGTGGACTTCCAGGCGGTGTCTGCGGATGAAAAGATCCACGCGACCATCCTCATCCGTTCCCTTGGCGAGGCCATCGGCGCGGCTCAGGGCGGCGTGTTGGAGCAGAACATCCACGAACTGGCGGTTCAGTGCAAACCCGGCGATCTGGTCGAGGAGATCAAGGTCAATGTGGAGAAACTGGGCTTCGGCGATCGCATCCACCTGAAGGACATCGAGCTGCCGGCGGGTATCGCCTGCACGCTGGATCCCGAAACCGTGCTGTTCCACGTTGTGGCGCCACAGACTGAAGAAGCTTCGGCGGCTCCTGCGGAAGATGCGGCCAAGGAACCGGAAGCCATCAAGCAGAAGGCTCCGGCTGCGGATGAGGCGGATGCCAAGGATGACAAAAAGGACGACAAGAAGAAGAAGTAAGTCGGGAATTCTGACGGAAGAACTTGTACAGTATGATGATGCAGCATGAACCCATCAGCCTGGTCGTCGGTCTGGGCAATCCGGGCCGGGAATACGCCGGATCGCGGCACAATGCCGGATTTGACGTTCTTTCCCGGGTCCTGACGAAGCTCCCCGGCGATTTTGCTGAGACCCACCGGGCCGAAAGCCGTTGTTTCGAGGGCCGGTTCCGGGGGCGGAGGATTCTTCTGCAGATGCCGTTGACCTACATGAATGCCAGCGGTCTGGCGGTGGCCGGACTTGCCCGCCGGGAGAAGGTCGCGACGGAAGCGATTCTGGTCATTTCCGATGACCTGGATCTGCCGCCGGGACGGATCCGGGTGCGGCGGGGCGGTTCCGCAGCGGGGCATCATGGAATCGAATCCATTCAGAACGAGCTTGGAAGCAGCAGTTTTCTCCGGCTCAGGGTGGGGATCGGCCATGTGGACAAGCATGATACGGTTGACCATGTACTGACGGGTTTTACCGGCGGGACGGCAGCGATTTATCAGGCGGCATTGGATGCCGCGGCGGAAGCGGTGACGGTGATTCTGGCCGCCGGCGAAGAGCGGGCGATGAACCGGTTCAACACCTTTGACGCCAATGCCGGAAAAGATGAAGTTCATAACCAAACGGCGCAGGGTGCGCCGGCAACCAACGAGGTTTTATCTTGAAAAAATACGAAGCTGTGTATATTCTCGACATCCGCAAGGTCGATGACGAGGGAGAGGCCTTCAGCAAGGAATTTACTGCGCTGATCGAGTCGCTGGGCGGCAAAATGGAAGCCACCACGAGTCTGGGACGCAAGCAGTTCACCTACGATGTGAACAAACGCAAGGCGGGTATTTACTGGGATTTTCTCTTTGAGCTCGACCCGCTGAAGCTCGTTGAGGTCAAGAACAAGTATAAGCTGAACGAAAAGGTTCTCCGCAGTCTCACGATTATCTCCGAACGCCCCGAAGGGCTTCCGGTGGTGGCTGCGCTGAATCTGGAGTAGTTCCGGAAAAGCGGGATGTTTCCGCATTGTTTTATACGGACAGAAAAGGAATGAATCATGGCATCTCTCAATAAAGTGTTTCTGATCGGCAATCTGACTCGGGATCCTGATCTGCGCAATACCCCCTCCGGGGCCGCCGTTTGCGAATTCGGACTGGCGGTGAACCGCCGTTTTGTGGCCAACGGCCAGGAAAAGACGGAAACCTGTTTTGTGGATATTACCGTGTGGAACAAAGCTGCGGAAAACTGCAAGCGTTTTCTGGAAAAGGGTTCGCCGGTCATGATCGAAGGGCGTCTCCAGCTGGACCAGTGGGATGACCGGGAGGGGGGCGGCAAGCGCTCCAAGCTCCGGGTCATCGCCGAGCAGGTCCAGTTTCTGGGTGCCCGCCGTGAGGATGGCGGCGACCGTCAGGGAGGCGGATACCGGGATAATGGCGGGGATTACAACCGTCAGGGTTCCTATCGTGACAACGGCGGAGATTACAACCGCCGGAACGATTACCGTGACAACGGCAATTTCCGCCAGCGGGATGACCGTGACAACGGCGGCTATCAGCCCCGCCCCTACAATCCTGCGCCCCGTCCGCCGGCTCCGGCGGGCGATGTGCCCCGTCCCCAGAATGCGCCCCCGCCGCCCATGCCGGAAGATGCTTTCAACCCGTCCTCCGGCGAGGCGGAAGAAGACATTCCGTTCTGAAATGACTGAAAACAACAGGAATCTTGTATTTATAGAAAGGAAAAAATTCCATGCAACCGAAAACGAAGAGAGTTGCGCGTCGTCGCACACCGGCCAAGCCGAAAGTCTGCCGCTTCTGCGAAATCAAGGCCAAGTACATTGATTTCAAGGATGCTGCCACGCTGTCCAAATTCCAGACCGAAAAGGGTAAGATCATGCCCCGCCGCATTACCGGCACCTGCCCGGATCACCAGAAAATGCTGGCTGTGGCCATCAAGCGCGCCCGCATTGTGGCGCTGGTCTATTAAGAGTGTGAGGAGGATTGAATTATGGCGAACATCAGTCTGATCCTGCTTCAGGACGTTGAGAACCTCGGCTTGGCCGGGGAAGAAATCCATGTGGCTCCCGGCTTCGCCCGGAACTACCTTATCCCCCGCAAGCTGGCCGCCAAGGCGACGCCGGCGACGCTGCGCCGCATCGAGGCCAACCGTGCCCAGATCGAGGCCAAGCGTGCCCAGGAACTGGCGGCGGCCCAGGCGCTGGGTGAGAAACTCAAGGATCTGGAACTCTCCATCACCATGCAGGCGGCTGCCGATGATCAGCTCTTCGGCGCAGTCACCGCCCGTGTGATTGCCGAGGCCCTCGCCAAGAGCGGCTACGATATTCCGCACACCCGCATCAGGCTTGATGCCCCCATCAAGCTTCTGGGCAGCTATGATGTGGAGATCAAACTGCACGCGGACGTGACCACTGCGGTCAAAGTCTATGTGGTGCGCGGTTAAGCGTATCCATGCCGGTCAATCGTGACCAGATGCCGCCGGCTTCCGGGCCGGCGGCACCGGCCCCTGCGGGCCGGACACAGCCCGCCAGCATTGAGCTGGAGCGGGCTGTTTTGTCTGCCATGCTCCGTGACCCGGAATACTGTATTCCCACGGCCACCAGCACTTTCGGCAGCAATCCGGAAGTATTTTTTTCTCCCTCCCACCGGGAACTTTTTCAGGCTGTTCTGCATCTGGTGGAAAAGAAGGGGGAAAAAGCAGTTGACCTGGTCAATCTGGCTTATGAACTGCAGCAGGAGAACAAGGGGGACGCCTTTGATGAGATCGCCCTGGCGGACCTCTATGCCACGGTGGCGACCACGGCGAATATCGAATCCTGGTGCGTATCGCTGCGGGATCTGCATACTCTTCGGAAAATGATCGGGGTATGCAATGAATCACTGCTTCACTGTTACGACCCGGCGGCCAATGCGGCCCGTCTGATCGAGAATTTCGAGACTTCGGTCTATAACATCCGTGAATCCGGCCAGAAACAGGGGTATCTGGCCATCAGGGACTGTGTCCGCAAGGAGTTCCAATACCTGAATGACGTGCTGGAAAACCGCATTGAAGTGGGTATTCCCAGCGGCTACGCCCAGATGGATAAACTTACCGGCGGCCTGAAAGCCGGGGAAATGTTTGTGCTTGCAGCGCGTCCCTCCATCGGTAAGACCGCGCTGGCGTTGAATATTATCCGCAACATCACCTTTCCCAACCGTTCGCCCAAACCAAAAAAGGCGGTTTTCTTCAGTCTGGAAATGACGGCGGAGCAGATCACCAGACGGCTTCTCTGCACGCAGGCGGACCTTTCCGAAGGGGATTTCCGGGTCAAGGACCGGCTGCAGGCGGCGGATATCGCCCGTCTGACTGCCGCGGTGAGCGAAATCCGCAAGGCAAAACTCTATATTGATCCCACGCCGGGGCTGACGGTGGCGGAACTCCGTGCCCGTGCCCGGAGGATGTACATGACCAAGGATGAGGATGGAACCCCCATGATCGACCTCATTGTCATCGACTACCTTCAGCTGATGCATGCGGATGTGAGCGCTGCCGACGGCCGACAGAACGAGGTGGCCATGATTTCCGGCGGGCTGAAGGCTCTGGCCAAGGAACTGAACATCCCCGTACTGGTGCTGGCCCAGCTCAACCGCGAGATCGACAAGAATGCCCGGCCGGATGCCAAGCCGAAATTGAGCCATTTGCGTGAATCCGGCGCCATTGAGCAGGATGCGGATGTGGTGGCCTTTCTGCACCGCAACCGGGACGAGGCCAAGGACCTTCCCCGGGGCCAAAGCACCAAGGCGGAACTTATTATCGAGAAGAACCGAAACGGTCAGATCGGTACGGTGAATCTGCTTTTCTTCCCCTACCGGACGGAATTCTGCGCGGCAAGTCCTCACTCGGAGGACGAGATCCCTGCCTCAGCCCGCTGATGCCGCCCTCCGCCAGGGGTGTCATGCAGGTCCGGAAGTGGAATTCTGAAGCAAATTTTTTATGGAAAACATTTATGGGAACCTCTAAAAATTCATTCCGGCAGCTTGCGGCCACTGGGGAAAGTCTGCAAGGCGTGACTTTTCGGCTGTTACCACTT
>DCGO01000120.1:0-3678 GCA_002314605.1 Lentisphaeria bacterium UBA1776
CGGAAAACCGCAAAGACTTTTGCCAGCCGGGTCCCCGAAGCTGTCACCCCTTTTTCTCAAACCGACGAAGAACCAGATTTTTGAAACGGAGCCGCCGGTGTCACAGGGCTGCCGCAGACAGCCGGAAAAGCGTCACCGGATCCTGTCCGGCGGCGGCATCCCATGCGGCCTGACGTCCGGCGGGAAGTTCGCGGGACATTTCCTTCACCACGGAAACTGCCGGGTTCACGGCAGGTTTGCTGACCAGCTTTTCGGGGCTCAGCGAGCCGGCCAGGACCACGGTCCCGACCGCAAAAAAAGTGTAGAGAAAGAGCCGGAACAACCGGCGGCCCCACCAGCAGTCATTCATGACAGAGTTTCCTCCTTCTTTTCCATGGTTTTCAGGTCTGACGCCATTTCCAGACGTCCCCGTGCAAGTTCATGCTCGATCATGGCTTTCTGTTCAGATTCGTAGCGTGCCGGACTCCAGAGTTCCACGCCGACCTCCACGCCCACAATGCAGATCTCCTGTCCCGGGATCAGTCCGGCAAAATCACGGAATGCCGGCGGCACGGTCACCCGTCCCTGCCGGGTCAGTATATCCTCCCGGGTCCGTCCGCCGATCCGCCGCAGCATCCGCCGGGCAAGAAAACTCTCCGCCGTCTGTGCCAGATGGGCCGGATCCGGACGGAAAATGGATTCGAAGGTGGATTCCGGATACAGCGCCAGCGCCCCTTCCGGCAGACAGTGCATGGCAAATGCGCCGCCATCCTGCGCCAGAAAGGCATCAATGAACCGGGTGTTCAGCCGGATCCGGCCGTTCCCGTCCATGATGCAGTAATCCAGTCCGCAAAATGTCAGCATT
This sequence comes from Lentisphaeria bacterium UBA1776, assembly GCA_002314605.1. GTDB lineage: Bacteria > Verrucomicrobiota > Lentisphaeria > Victivallales > Victivallaceae > UBA1776. The sequence continues at coordinate 845 of DCGO01000120.1, forward strand.
TTTTCTCCATTTTTTTCCATTAATATCCAAAATACTCCATTTTTTCCCAATTTCAAATGGTTTTCAAAAAATTTTCAAATATTTTTTGACGGGGAAGCTGCTGCCCCTTGATGAAGAGCCGGGGGCGGTTTATAGTATGAAGCGCGGAAATGAAAAGGAGATTCGCGGATGAGTGATAAAGGGAAAAAGGCGAAAGCGCTGTTTCTGGCCGGAGCCAACTGTGCCCAGGCGGTGCTGGGGGCCTTTGCGGATGAGTACGGTCTCCCGGAAGAGACGGCGTTCCGGCTGGCGGCGGGATTCGGCGGCGGCATCGCCCGGATGCGAGAGGTGTGCGGAGCTTTGTCCGGCATGGTCATGGCCGCCGGGCTCCTTTTTGCAGAAGGCCGGATCGGCGACAAGGCCGCCAAAGATGCCCATTACGCCCTGATCCGCCGTCTGGCGGACCGTTACCGGGAACGGGCGGGAGGTTCCATTGTCTGCCGGGAACTTCTCGGGCTTGCCCCCCGGCAGTGCGATGCACCGGTTTCCGAAGCAAGGACGGTGGAATACTACCGGAAGCGCCCCTGTGCCAGGCTGGTGGAAATCGCGGCGGAGATCCTCGAGGAAGCGCTTCGCGAAGCGCCGGAACAGTTCCGCCCGCAGGCGCAGAGCGCCGGGGACATGCCTTAAACGTTAAACGTTAAACGTTAAACGTTGCGTTCCGCTTCTGCGGAACGCCAGGTTTTGAGCCGATCCACGATGAAGTCGATGATCTCCTGATGCTGTTCCCTGCCGTTGCCGGTGACGGGCCGGGCCGGGGCAAACTCCACCCAGAGGTCCCTTTTGCGGTCAATGGGTCCCAGGTCCCGGAGGTATTTGCCGTTCTGCATGAAATCGGTCTTCAATGCAAAGGGGATCACCGGGTATCCGGCGCTTTTGGCCAGCTTGACCCCGATGGAGTTGAATTGTTCCGGGTTGAATTCCGCTGAACGGGTCCCCTGGGGGAAGATGATGACGCTCTGTCCGGCATCAAGGTGTTTTTTGCCCTCCTCCAGAACGGTTTTCAGATCCTGCCGGGGATTGTCCCGGGAAACGACGATGGCGTTCATGGCGGTCATGATGCCCCGGAAAAAGGGGATCTTCATGAGGGACGGTTTGACGACGAAGGTGAAATCCATGTGGGGCCGCACAAAAGCGTGGAAGATCGCCGTTTCCAGAAGACTCATGTGGTTGCCCAGCAGGACTGCCGGCTGCTGCTTCATGGCCCGGAGATTGTCCAGCCCCCGCAGGTGGACTTTGCCGCCGCAGGCTTCCACCAGACTGATATTCTGTGTGGAATAATAGATCTGGTTTTCCCGGTCCAGCTTGCCGTGTTCCCCCAGAGTCCCGGTGATCCGGAAAATATTGAAATTCCTCCAGTAGAAATACCACCGGCTGCCCAGGCAGATCCGGTCGCCCCACGCATGGGGCACCCCCTCCGGCGTATCGTAGGTATCTCCGAGATAAAGGTTGCCGAATTCCGGTTTGGTTTTCATCATTTCATGAATCGCATCCGACATATTGAGCCTCCCTGATCTTTCTGCGGAATATTACCGCTTTTCTGTTTTGCAGGCCGTCCGGCTTTCCTGCTGTTTTTCTTCTTCGGAACGCCAGGTTTTGAGCCGATCCACGATGAAGTCGATGATCTCCTGATGCTGTTCCCTGCCGCTGCCGGTGACGGGCCGGGCCGGGGCAAATTCCATCCAGAGATCTTTTCTGCGGTCAATGGGCCCCATGTTCCGGAGATATTTGCCGTTCTGCATGAAATCGGTCTTCACGGCAAAGGGGATCACCGGGTATCCGGTGCGCCTGGCCAGCTTGATCCCGATGGAGTTGAATTGTTCCGGGTCGAATTCCGCTGAACGGGTCCCCTGGGGGAAGATGACGACGCTCTGCCCGGCGTCAAGGCGTTTTTTGCCCTCTTCCAAAACAGTCTGCAGGTCCTGCCGGGGATTGTTTCTGGTAATCACTACGGCATTTATAGCAATCATGATGTACCGGAAAAAGGGGATCTTCATCAGCGACGGCTTGATGACAAAGGTGAGATCCATGTGGGAATGGATCATGGCGGGGAAGGTCACCGTTTCCAGAAAGCTCATGTGGTTGCCCAGCAGGACTGCCGGCTGCTGCTTCATGGCCCGGAGATTGTCCAGCCCCCGCAAGTGGATCCTGGCGCCGCAGGCCTCCACCAGTTTGAGGATCTGCGAGCACCAGCGGACCTGGTTTCCCCGGTCGAGTCTGCCGCATTTTCCCAGTGTACCCATGATCCGTATGATATCGAAAATCTTCCAGTAAAAATACCACCGGCCGCCGAAACAGAGCCGGTCGCCCCATGTGTGCGGCACCCCGTCCGGTGTATCGTAGGTGTCTCCCGGATAGAAACTCCCGGGGCCCGGTCCGGATTTCATTGTTTCATGGATTGCATCCGACATATCAGACTTCTCTCCTGCGGAATATCAGCGTGCTTTGGCTTTGTAGGCCGTCCAGCTGTCCCGCCGTTCTTTCCCTTCAGAAAAAAGTGCCTCGAACCGGTCGAAATCTCCGGAGCGGATCACCGCACGGAATTCCTCGTAAAACCTGTCGAACCCCTCCATGGCCCGGAGGACTGCCGGACGGTTGTTTTCGATGATCTCTCTCCACATGGCCGGACTGCTGGAGGCGATCCGGGACGTGTCCCGAAAACCGGTGGCACAGCCGGCAAAGCGCAGAGCCGTCTCCTCCGGGGAGCGCCCCTCCAGAATGGCCAACGCCAGCGCCGAAGCCACCACATGGAGCACATGGCTCGTATGGGCCACCAGATCATCGTGTGCAACTGC
>DCGO01000120.1:3721-13686 GCA_002314605.1 Lentisphaeria bacterium UBA1776
GACCCCCGCCGCCTGCCAGAAGGCTTCCACCGCATCATCCGCTTCGGAGGAATCTCCGGGGACCAGAAAACCGTCCGCATGGTCGTACAGCTCCGGAAAGGCGTTTTCGATGCCGCTTTTTTCCGTTCCCGCCATGGGGTGACTGCCGGTAAAATGGACCCCCGTTCCCCCCAGATGCCGGGCCGCCGCTTCCATGATGACCCCCTTGACACTGCCGATGTCCGTGACCACTGTCCCCGGACGGCAGCAATCCGCACACGCTTTCATGTACTCTCCGATGACCGGCACCGGCAGGCAGAGGATCACCAGATCCGCGGCCGCGAGAGCTTCCCGGAGATCCGTGAAAATTTCATCCACCGCACCCCGCCGGAGGGCCAGAAGCCTTGTCTCCTCCCGCCGGGCCCAGCCGAGACGGTGATATTTCCCGGCAAGTTTCATGCCGAGGGACCCTCCCAGCAGACCGAGACCGACGATCAGGATATTATGGATTTCCATGGCAACTCCCCCTGCTTAAAACCGGAAAATCGTGCCGATCTTCCGGCCCAGAAGGGCTCCCGCCGCCGCCAGCGTGGCCGCCAGAAAGATCATGGCCCAAACGCCGAATGCGCAGGCGATCTGCGGTCCGGCACCCAGAATCTGTGAAAGCTCGAAAATCGCTTTGGTGATGGGGAAGAATTCCGTTTTCTGCGCGAGAATCAGCGAGTCCGAGACTTCCAGCATGGAAAAGCTGAAGGCGAAAAGTCCCCCCACGATCAGGTTGGCCGTAATGAGCGGAAGCAGGATCCGGAACATGGTCCGCCACGGTCCTGCTCCAAGATTGCGGGCCGCCAGCTCCAGGTCTTCCGGTGTCTGTTCCATCCCGGAAGAAGCAGCCCGGACCACGTATGGCAGACGGCGGATGGCATAGGCTGCGGCAAGCATCCAGACCGGGTTGCCGATGGGGTCGAAGAATCCCCTGGCCCAGCGGAAGGTATTGGCCATCCCGAGATAGCCGAAGGCGATGACGATCCCCGGCACCGCCAGCGGAAGCATGGACAGCAGATCCAGCAGGGGGCCTCCTTTGGTCTTCCAGCGGGTGGTGACCAGACTGACGGCCAGCCCGGCCGCCATGGCGAAAAGCATTGCCAGAAGCGAGTATTCAAGGCTGTTGATGATGCTGGGTACCACGATCTGGTGGGAAAGGGCGTTCCGAAAATGCATCAGCGTTGCGCCATGGGGGAGCAACGTCTGATACCACGAACGGGAAAACGCGGCCAGCACCAGTGCCCCGTGGGGCAGAATGGCCACCCCGGTCAGGAGTGCAAAAAGCCCTGTGGGCATCCAGCGTTTCCAGCCGGTGAGTTTTTCGGCCGCGCTGCCGGCGGCTCCCTTGGTCTGAATGGCCATGTGGTTTGTTCCCAGGGCGAATTTGCTCAGGGCGTAAAGGCCGGCGGAAAAAATCAGCATGATCACCACCAGGGCAAAGGGCAGATGATTGCCTTCCAGCTCCGTGATCCCGTTGAAGATCTGCACCGGGGTTGTCCGGGTGTATCCGAACATGAGGGGCGTCCCCAATTCCGTGAAACTCCAGATGAGGACAATGCTTCCTCCAGCCAGCAGTCCCGGCTTCAGAAGCGGCAGTTTGATCCGGCAAAACCGGTACCACGGACCTGCCCCCAGATTGGCGGCCGCTTCCCGCATGGCCGGGTCGATATTGCCCAAAGCCGTCACCAGATTGAGGTAAAGAATCGGGTAGAGGTGCAGCGCTTCCATGATGCATACGGCGTAGAACTTTCCCTCTCCCCCCAGAAAATCAATGCGGGAGATCCCGGCGGATGCAAGGATATAATTCAGTACCCCGTAATACCCCAGAAGATGCTGGAATCCCAGCGCTCCGACAAAGGGCGGCAGGATCATCGGGGCCATAATGGCCAGGTGGCTCCAATTTTTCCCGGGAAAATCATAGCGGTCGTAAAGCATGGCGCAGGGCATGGCGATCAGCGCCACCAGCAGGGTGGTCACTGCGGCAATGGCGAGGGAGTTCTGCAGCCCCTCCCGGTACAGGAAGTTGCAGAAAACCTCCTGCAGCAGGTCCGGCCGCAGACCGGCATGCACCACCGTCAGTACCGGCATGATCAGAAATACGCCGAAAAACAGCAGCAGAAGCAGTATGACCGCACCGGAAAAAAAAGTGTTCTTTTTCATGATGAAGTGAATCCTCTATTTTCCCTGCCGGGCCAGTTCCGCCGCCCGCCGGTAGTGCCGGATGGCGTCTTCGCTCCAGGTCCGCTGGAGGCGGATTCCGTGAAGCATCGGGTTGGAACCGGAGGGCCGCAGTTCGGCGATGGCCCGGCCGATCTCCGGATACGGTACCGGGAACGCGTTGAACTCCCGCATGGCTTCGGGAACTTTGTCCGGACCGCCTGCCTGCAGGATCGCCTTCCAGGCCAGCTGCAGTTCCTGTCGGGGATCCAGCGCCGTGCATTTGACCAGGAGCCGGATCAAATTGAACGCCTTTCCGGTCCACTGCGCGTGATAGACGAAATCCGCCCCGGAGCGGTACGGGTTGTAATCCGGATCCGAAAAATGGTCCGTAAAAGGTTTTGCATACAGATCCCGGCGGATCGGCGGCCGCCGCAGGGCGTATTTTTCCGGTCCGTCCGGCAGTCCGACCCGGTATTCCCAGAGTTTCTGCCCGTCAATGGAGAGCAGATAGTCAATAAACGCCTTTGCCGCCCGGCGGTTCGGTGCACCCCGCAGCATCTGGATCGGGTCGGCTGAAACGGAGGTTCCTCCCCGGGGCGGGATATAGCGAATGGACGGAAATTTTTGCGTTTCTTCGCTCCATTGCTGTTCAGAGAGTCCGAAGGTGTCAATGGCCATTCCGGCGGCGGCGTTGCCGGAGGAGATTTCCCGGGGAACCAGACTGGCGCCATCCGAGATCATCCGGGCGTTGGCGACGATCCGCTTGATGAGGCTGAATCCATCGATCCAGCCGGCATTCAGCCCGGACTGCTCGTTTTTGAGACGGGTCACCGCTTCCAGCATGCACTGCTGCAGGATGACTTCAAAACACTTGTTGGCGGAGCCGGATTTGGTGGGGTCCGCCAACACCAGGGTATTGAAAAAACGGGGTTCTCCCAGACTCCGCCAGGTGTCCGGCACCGTATCCGGCACCATGGCGGCGATCCGCTGGGGATTGTAACAGATGCCGAAGGACGCGAGACACACGCCGTAAAAACGCCCTTTGCGGTCATAAAATACGTCTCCTGCAAAATGTTCAGGGATCACTTCCTTCCTGAAATATTCCGGATGGCGAAGCGCCGTTCCGGCATCCACGGCATATCCTTCTCCGGCCATTTTGCTCTGCTCATAGACACCTCCTCCCCAGAAGAGGTCGATCCCGATCCCGATGTCGGATGCCATGAATCTTTTTCTGGCTTCCCCGGCTTCCGAAGCCGGTATGCGTCCCGGCATGCAGAATCCCGATGCAATATCGGCGCTCCAGCACTTTCCGGAATTTTCCCATTCCTGCCGGAATTCCGCCCGGAAACGGTCCCGGATGTAGCGGACGATATCCGAGGTCCCCCCGACAGTGCGGTACTCCACGGAAATATTGCGCTGGAACCTGGTCTGATAATACTCCTCAAAGGCCCGGGCAAACTCAGCCCGGACCGGTTCGTTGTGGGGCGTAATGATCACAAGTTTTTCCATATCGGCATGAACTGACAGTGTCGATGTGCGGGGTTTGAGCGCGATCGGTACCGCCAGCAGCACGGCAAGCGGGATTGCCGCATAGAATATTCTGCGGAGCATGGCTTCAGCATTCCTGTTTCAGGAGGACCACGTTTTCCGGTGGGACCGTCAGTTTGCAGAGCCCCGGCATCCGCCGTCCGGCGGCACTTTCATAGACGGCCAGAGGGCGGTCCGCCGCCCGGCAGAACCACTCCCGGTGATCCCCCAGAAAAACCCCGTCATGAAGTTCGGCGGAAAATTGATTGATGCCGGACCCGGAGGCAAATCGGATGCACTCCGGCCGGAGCATCATGCTGACGTGATCTCCTTCGTGCCAGTTCCCAAGATCTTTGGTGAGAAATTTTCCCAGCGCCGTTTCCACGGATACAGCATCTCCGGCAACATGGACGATCCCGTCAAAAAAGTTGCCGTCTCCCAGAAAGGTTGCCGTGAAACGGCTGACCGGATGGTTGTAGAGCTCCTCCGGGGTCCCGATCTGCTGCAGATGACCCAGATTCAGCACTCCGATCCGGTCCGCCATGCTCAGGGCCTCCCGCCGGTCGTGGGTGACGTAGATGGTGGTGAGTCCCCGCTCCTTGACAATGCGGCGGATCTCCACCCGCATTTCATCCCGGAGTCTTGCATCCAGATTGGAAAGGGGTTCGTCCAGCAGCAGAACCCGGGGACGCACCGCCAGCGCTCTGGCCAGCGCAACCCGCTGCTGCTGCCCGCCGGAGAGAGAGGGGATCCGGCGGCCGGCGCAATCGGCCAGCTGGACGATCTCCAGTGCCCGGGTGACTTCCTCCCGGATATGATCGCGGCTCATGCCGGCCACCTGAAGCCCGAAGGCGACGTTTTCAAACACTGTCAGATGCGGCCACAGGGCATAACTCTGAAACACCATGGCTGCCTGCCGTTTTTCCGGAGCCTGACCGGTCACCCGCTCCCCGTTGAAATAGATCTCTCCCTGATCCGGTTTCAACAGTCCGGCGATGATCCGCAGCAGGGTGGATTTCCCGCATCCGGAAGGTCCCAGAAGGAAGAACAGTTCTCCGGCGGCAATCTCCATGTACAGCGGTTTCAGAACCGGATCGTTCTGCTGGTAGCTCTTGGAAATACATTCAAGTTTAACGCTTGTCATAGCCGGATTTCTCCGAATTACTCACGGGGGAATCCGTAGTTGTCCCCGTAACCGTAGTGCTCAATGACGAAATCCACATCCTTGTCGCCCCGACCGCTCAGGTTCGCCAGAATGGCACCGGTCTTCATCTCTCTGGCCCGCTTGAGTGCATAAGCCACGGCGTGGGAACTCTCCAGCGCCGGAATAATGCCTTCATAGCGGGAAAGTTTGAAGAAGGCGTCCACCGCTTCCTCATCCGTGGCCGTAACATATTTTACGCGTCCGATGGTGTGCCAGAAGGCGTGTTCCGGACCTACCCCGGGGTAGTCCAGTCCGCTGGCGATGGAATAGACCGGCTGGGGTTCCCCGTCGGGATCCTGCAGGAGCAATGTGTCAAACCCGTGGATCCTGCCGGGGGTCCCGTAATTCACGCTGGCGGCATGGTCGCCCCGTTTGGCGCCCCGGCCCAGAGGTTCCACGCCGCAAAGCTCCACGGCGTCCCCGAGAAAGCCGGCGAACATTCCCGCGGAGTTGGACCCGCCGCCCACACAGGCGCAGACCACATCCGGCATGATCCCGGTCATGGCAAGAAACTGCTCTCTGGCTTCCTGCCCGACACACATCTGAAAATCCCGGACGATCAGCGGGAAGGGATGGGGCCCGAGGACCGAGCCGATGCAGTAAATCGCATCCTTGTATTCTTTGCGGTAGGCTGCAAAGGCGGCATCCACCGCTTCCTTGAGGGTTTTCAATCCGTGGGAGACCGGGATCACCCGGGCCCCGAGGATCTTCATCCGCGTGACATTGGGAGCCTGTTTGGCAATATCGACTTCTCCCATGTAGATGTCGCATTCCAGTCCGAAATACGCCGCAGCGGTGGCCAGCGCCACGCCGTGCTGACCGGCGCCGGTTTCCGCAATGATCTTCTTTTTGCCCATGAATTTGGCCAGCAGTCCCTCGCCCATGCAGTGATTGAGTTTATGGGCGCCGGAGTGGTTCAGATCCTCCCGCTTGAGGTAGATCTGGGCCCCGCCGTTCAGGCGGGATAGCCGTTCGCAGTGATAGACGGGGGTGGGGCGTCCCTGAAACTCCCGGCGGATCCGGCGCAGTTCGGCGATGAACTGCGCGGAGTGGCAGATGGAGTAGTACGCTTCGGTGATCTCCTTGAATGCCGGTTCCAGTTCCGGCTCCACATAGGCACCGCCGAACTGGCCGAAGAATCCGTTGCTGTCCGGATACTGGTGGAAATAGGTGCGAAAGTCGATCATGCTGACTCCTTTTGTCGATCTCGTATTTCTGAATTTTCCCGGAAGGGGGACCCCGGTGGTTCCGGATGGTCAGGTTCCGTTTCCGCAATAAATACCCTTTTAATATAGCACCCGTTTCCCTTTTTACAATAAAGGGAAACTGGATTCCGGGGCGCTGAAATCAGGTTTCCCTGCCGTTTTTTTTCCGGATGGGGTTCCGGCGGGGCCGCCCCTGAAGAATCCCGGGCTTCCGCCGGCAGTAAACCGTATCCGGCTCTCTCCGGAACGGTTCCAAAGGCAGGGGGGCTTCCTCTCCGGCGGGCGCATCGCTGTCCTCTTCCGGGTCCGGTTCGCATTCCGGGCCGCATTCCGGTTCGTTTTCCGGTTCGGCGGGCGGTTCCAAGTGTCCGGCAATGAGGAGGGCAAACTCAAACAACAAATAGGCCGGGACCGCCATGATGCACTGGCTCAAAACATCCGGAGGCGTCAGTACCGCCGAGACGGCAAGGATCAGCACCAGGATGACGGGACGCTGTTTTTTCAGGGTGGAAACCCGGACCAGCCCCCCTCTTACCAGCAGGAGGATGACGATGGGCAGCTCGAATACCGCGCCGAATCCGAGGAGGAGCATCAGCGCCAGATTGATGATACTGCTGAAGGTCAGCACCGGCTGCCACTCCGGTGTGGCAAATCCGGCGGAGAAACGGAGGAGCATGGGCAGTACCGCCCCGAGGCCGACGGAGGCCCCGAGCAGAAAGAGGATCAGCGCCGCGCCCCCCAGCTGCAGGATCAGGTATTTTTCATGCCGGTAAAGGGCCGGGGCCAGAAATTTCCCCCAGAGGCCGATGTGGGCGGGAAGCCCTGCGATGAAAGCTGCCGCCAGCGTGAGTTTGAGTTCGAGAAAAAAGGGCTCCAGAGGCGTGAGGTAGCTGAATTTACACCCGGGAACCAGTGCGCTCAAAAGTTTCAGGAGCACGGGCAAGCCCCCGTGGACCGCGATCCCGGCGGGGATCAGCAGTACCGCCATGACGGCGAGATTTCCCAGCAGGGTTCGCCGCAGTGCTTCCAGATGATCCAGGAAGGACGATTTATCCAGCATATCCCATTCCCGCTTTCAGTATTTTGAGCGTTCGCTCCACGCCGGGAAAATCCCGGAAAAGAAAGATGCGTCTGGCCAGTTCCGGGTCATTGCCGGAGAGTTCCCGGAGAACTTCTTCATCGGCAATGCTCCGGTCCACGCCGATGACGAGCGGGAGCCCCGGATCCTGCCGGAGGGTCTTCAGTCTTTTTTCCAGCTCGCCCCGGTGCCAGCGGTGGAAAAGTTCCAGATGCAGAATCCTGCCCGTGGCATGCTCCTGAAAACTCAAGTCCGGGAAAAAGATCTCGCCTTGTTTTCCGCAGAGAAATGGGGTGTCCCCCACAATGCTCCAATCCTGCACTTTTTCCCGGAAGAGCCGGTGGAAGAGGGCGATCTCCTCCGGGACGTACGCGGAAAAGTTCCGGTAGCAGGAAACCAGTCCGGAGGATTCATCCAGTTCAAGATCAAGGACACGCCCCTTCCACTCCACTTTGGCGGCCAGAGAATAATGTTTCAGGAGCAGTACCGCCGGCAGAAAGGCTGCCAGCTGGACTGCATATTTGCGGCTGTTGGAAAAAATGGCCAGTGGTCCGCTGATCTCCATTTCAAATCCGTTCCCCTTCCGGGTAATGGAGGCCAGAAGCCGGAAGAATTTCAGGTATTTGAAACATCTCCGAAGATCCGCCGGGGCCGTTTCCCCGGTGCGGACAACGAGCTTCTGGGCGAAAAGGAGAAGCCCCTGCACCTGAGCGACGTTGTAGCGCTGGAGGAGTTCGGCGGGGGGCATATCCCGGAAGCCGGAGATCACCTGATTTTCCGGAAGATCGGCGTAAATATCCAGCTCCGGCAGCACTCCGTCATCCGCCAGGGTCTTGTGCAGCGCCTCCGGGGAATCCGATGTAAAAAGCAGTCCGGCACTCTTTTCAAAAAGCTTTTTGCGCAGTTCCGGCAGTTCGTCTCTTCCGGTGTCGGCAAAGCGGCAGCTGTCTTCCGCAAGTTTGATCAATGCGGCGTTTTCCCCGCCGGAATTCCGGAAACACTCCAGAGACTCGGCCAGTTCTCCCCGGGTCGTGCCGGAAGCCGCTGCCGAACGGAAAACCGTCAGGATCCGGTCCGCTTTTTCCAGCAGATCCGGATCGGCAGTGTCGATGAAACAGGGCAAAGCCCGGTCCCCCCGGCGGTGAAGCCGCAAAAGTTCCCTGTTCAGCATTTCTCTCTGGTCTCCTCGGTTTTTTCCGACCGGTAGGCCCGGTGTTCCCTGCGCCGCTCGCTCACGTTTTCCTCGGAGGTTCCGGCGCTTACAAGTTCGTACAGAATTGCCTGTTCCTTGTTTCTGCCGGGACGGAGAATGCGGCCCAGCCGCTGAACATGCTCCCGGACACTGCCGCTGCCGGAAAGAACAATGCCTACAGCGGCTTCCGGAACGTCGATCCCCTCATTCAGGACCTTGCTTGTGACCAGCACCGGATATGTGCCATGCCGGAAGGATTCCAGAAACTCCTTGCGTTCCTTTGCCCCCGTGTGATGGGTGATGACCGGCAGGAGAAATTCCCGGCCGATCCGGTAGGCGGTTTCGTTGTCCGCTGTGAAAATCAGTGTCCGCTCCCCCGGATGCTGTTTCAGGAGATCCCACACTTTCCGGATCTTCGCCCGCCCGCCTCTGGCGATCCGGCGCTGGGCGAAAAAGGCATCCAGAACCTGCCGCCCTTCCGGTTTCCGGGCGCAGAGCATGAGAAAACGCCCCCAGTCGTCACTGCGGCGGAAGGTGATGCCGTTCCGGCGGATGAAATCCAGATATTTCTGACGGTTGAGGCTGTATTCAGTCTCTTCATCCGGGTCCAGCGGGATCTCCACCCGGACGGTTTTGTAGTTGGCCAGATACTTTCCCTCCAGTTCATCGATCTCCACCCGGGCAAGCAGGGGGCCCATCAGATCTTCCAGAAGCCGGTCCCGCTCGTCGCCGGATTCCGGCGTGGCCGAGAGACCCAGCCGGTAGGGGGCTATGGCCATTTCCGCCGCCGTCCGATAGACGGGCCCCGGCAGATGGTGGCACTCATCGGCGATCAGAAAACCGAACCTGCTGCCGATGAACTCCATCTGCAGTACGGCCGAATCATAGGTGCTGACGGTGACGGGTTCCACGGTGTGTTCCCCTCCTCCCAGCATCCCCGCATGGATACCGAACCACGATTCGAGGACACTTGTCCACTGCTGCAGAAGATCGATGGTGGGGACCAGCACCAGGGTGGGGCGCCGGATCTCCGCTATGGCCATGACGGCAAGGATGGTCTTGCCCGCTCCGGTGGGGAGGACCGCGATCCCACGGCTTCCGCCATTGCGCCAGGCTGCCAGAGCTCTGGTCTGATGGGGCCGGGGAACAAGCTTTTTCTGTAGAACGAGTTCAACGGGGGCAAAGGCCCGGGCCCGATCCCGGATCCGGATTCCGGCGGCAAGGAGTTCCAGCACCAGGGGAGCGTAGTCGCAGGCCCGGGCGCGGTACACCTCTCCCCTGGGATCCCATTTCACCATGGCTGCAGCGGCGGGAGGGACCTCCACCGGATCGAAATGGTCCAGCCTCAGAACCCCGTTTTCAAAATCAATGCCGATCATGCCCCGTCCCCCGAAAAAAAACGGACGCGGCGATTGCTCGCAGCGTCCGTCCCGTCCGATGATTCCGCTGTAGATTACTTGCGGCGGATATCCAGCGCATCCGCGATCTCGACGTACTTCTCGCGGTTCTCTTTGGCCAGATAAGCCAGAAGCCGCTTGCGGTTGGCCACGAGAGCCAGCAGACCGCGGCGGGTGC
>DCGO01000080.1 GCA_002314605.1 Lentisphaeria bacterium UBA1776
TTTTGCATCTTTTTCCCCATTGTCCCGCAAATCCATCCGTTTGAATTTTTAGAGGTACCCTATAAAATATAAAAAATTTTCTTTTTTTCAATGGCGTTTCTTGAAAATATAGCAGAATAATGATATAATAAATCAACCTGAAGATGAGAAAAATTGATGTCTGAAGAGTTTACATTTATGGCATGCCGTACCGGCAATGCGGATGCCCGTACTCCGGTGTTCCGGCGGCACGACTACCGGTTCTGCACGGTGGAGTATGTGCTTTCCGGCCGCGGTTTTCTGGAGGTCAACGGTCAAAGCTATGCAGTGGGTCCCGATTCGATATACATTCTTCCCAAACACAGCGACCACTGCTACTGGCCGGAAAAAACGGATCCCTGGCAGAAACTTTTTTTTGTGTCCGATGGAGTCCTGATCGACCGGCTGATGGATTTTTACGGTCTGACGGGAGTTTACTGTGTACCGGACTGTCCGGAGCTCAAGAATTTTTTTCTCCGGATGTACGGTCTGCAGGAGCGGGATCCCCGCCGGAAAGGGTTCCTGATCGCCCACCAGCTTTTTGCGGCGCTGGCGGAACACCTGGCATCTCCCCCCGGGGAGGCGGGGACACCGGTGTGCATGCAGCTGCGGCAGGTGCTGGACCGGTCCATCGGAAAACCCTTCCGGCTGAAGGAATATGCCCGGCATGCCGGAGTCAGCGAAGCTCATCTCATACGGGAGTTCCGCCGGATGGTCGGAACCACCCCGGCTGCGTATCTTGCAGGGGCGAGGATGGAGCGGGCCCGTCAGCTGCTGCGATATTCCCGGTTGTCGGTAAAGGAAATTGCCGAGGAACTGTGTTTCCGGGACCAGTATTATTTTTCGAACGCTTTCAAACGCTGCAACGGTGTTTCCCCGAAAATATACCGCAGCAGGGGGTAGATCGGTATTGCCTGTCAGCGGAGCGGGCCCCAGAGGCGGAGTTTCAGCTCCTCGATCCGCAGTTCTTTCCGCCGGAGGCGCCATTCCGGGCAGAGAGTATGGACTTCCTCCCAAAAGGCGGGGGAGTGATCCATGTGCCGCCGGTGGGCGAGTTCGTGGGCAATGACGTAATCCACCAGTTCCACCGGACAGAGAATGAGTTTCCAGGGGAAATTCAGGAAGCCCTGCGAGGAACAGGATCCCCAGCGTCCGGCGGCGCTGCCGATGCGTATTCCCCGGATGTCGATCCCGGCGGCAGCGGCGGCCCGGGCGGCACGCTGTGTCAGGATCTGCCTGGCGAGTTTCCGGTAGAGGGCGATGAATTCATCCTGTCTGGCACATACCGGATGCACCCAGAAGGCTCCGTCATGAAATTCCGGATGTCCGCACCCGGTTCGGACCGGAAAGGATTTTCCCAGCAGACGGAGCATGCTGCCGATGGAGAAGTCCGGCCCGGGTTCCGGCGGGGGCGCAGTTTCTCTCCGGGCCATCAGTCGGCGGACGGCCGGGAGATTTTCAAGGAGGATCCTCCGGGCATCGGCAAGGCGCATCCGCAGGGGCCCGCACAGGGTCAGTTCCCCGTCGGCATAACGGATCCCCGGGTGCCTCCGGCGGGAAGACACCACAACGCGGCAGCGGATGCCGTTCTGTTCGAGTTGTCCGATTTCCTGATCCATTCCAAAAAAATAGCATCACAATGGTGATCCGTCAAGTTTCCGACTTGACAAATGAAGCGTGAAATGTTATTTTCATTTCCGGAAAATTGGGGAAAAGCACATGGATTGGCAGAACAGTAAAAATGACAGTATTGCGATCCGCCGGCAGCTGCTTGCGGAGATCAGGCGTACCCGGGGAGTTTCCCGGGCGGCTTTGGCGGCGGATTGCGGGATGACCCGGCCCACGGTATCGAGCATCGTGGCGGAATTTATCGATGCGGGTCTGGTGCGGGAGCTTGGCAAGGGGCAGTCCACGGGGGGGAAACGGCCCATTATGCTGGCGCTGCAGGATGACCAGCCCTGTGTGATCGGGGTCGTGGTTGGTGAGGACTATGTGATCCGGGGGGTCAGCTGCGATCTTTCCGGGCGGCTCCGGAGCCGCGGAGTTATGGCGTACAGCAATTCTTTTGAGTCGATCCGGGATGTATGTATTGCCCTGATCCGGAAACTTCAGATACCGGGGATTGCGTTCCGGGGAGTTGGGATCGCGGTATCGGGGGTGGTGAATGCTGCTACCGGCGAGGTCCGGGACAGCCGGACATTGGACATCCGGGGGAAGGGGCTGGGGCCGGCGGTGTCGGCGGCGGTGGGTCTGCCGGTGTATCTGGAGACCCGGGCTGCGGCGGCGGGGCTGGCGGAATCGCTTTACGGGGCGGGGCGTCAGTACCGGGACCTGATCTACATATCCAGCGGCAGAGGCATCGGTGCCGGGATCGTATTGAACGGCAAACTCTTCCGCGGCAGCCACGGAGCGGCGGGGGAACTGGGGGATGTGCCGTTTATTCTGGACGGGGATCGTCCGTCATTGGAGAAGTGTCTGCAGGCGAACGAACTGACCCGCCGGGCATCGGAAAAGCTGGGGCGGGAATTGGATTATGCGGAATTTCTGAAGCTGGTCGTATGTGGGGAGGGGGAACTTGTGAAACTTGTGCGGCACGGGGCGGAGGATCTTGCCCGGGCGGTACGGCCCATGATCGGGATGCTGGATCCGGAAGCGCTGGTTCTGGGAGGTCAGTTGCTGGAGCTTGGGGGGGTATTTTTTGACCGTTTCCGGGAGCTTCTGGAATCGCCGGAAGATGAGACGCGGTTTGGGCGAAGGCTGGCGGTCTGCCGTTCGGAGCTTGGGGAATTTGGAGGTGCGCTGGGGGGGGCGACGGTGATATTGGAGCGGATTTTCCGGTTGCAAACGGTCTGAAATCCCGAGAAAATGCAAAAAACTCCGGAAAGGGACTTGCTTTTTTTGAGAAGTGCATTATATTATTTGCATTGAGTTCCGGCATAGCTCAGTCGGTAGAGTAGGTGGCTGTTAACCACCCTGTCGCAGGTTCAAGTCCTGCTGCCGGAGCCATTCTTTGAGATAGACGAACTTTTTCAGTTCTGTCAGGTTCATAACCACCTCCCACGTTGTATCATCGACGCGGGAGATTTTTGTATATAAGTTGTTGCGAAGTTCCTCAAAAGCGCGGAATCTCCCCGGACCTTGGCAAGGTTCTGCTGCATGTTGGTCATGCCGATCACAAGCTGCTCCAGCTCTTCGGCGGCATCTGTTGTGGCGGCGGTCAGGGCATTGAGAAGGGCCTGTTCCTGTTCCTCGTAGTTCTGAATCCGGAGATTGATTTCTGCCAGCTTGCTGTTGAAATGGTCCTTGTTGTCTGCGGTGACGATCCCGGAGAGGAAGAGTCCTGTAAGCTGCTTCTGTTCCTCCCTGACCCCCTTCAGCGTCTTCCGGACGGCGGCAAGCTGGGGTCTGATATTATCGGCCAGCTTCAACCGCTCGGCATTGATCCCGTCCCGGGCCCCCTTCAGGAACTCCTCCGAATAGTGAACCTTGGACAGCACCTCCCAGACGGCATCCTGCAGTTCTGCGGCATTGACCCGGTGGCGGCAGTTGATCCCGTCGGTGCATTGGTAATAGTGATACTGTCCGGACTTGGCGCTGGCGGGGGTCATGCATCTCCCGCAGGAGCAGCGGAGGAGCCCGGCAAGGTAATAGGGGAATTTTTGTGCTGCGGGTCTCGTCTGGACGCCGTTGACATGGACGATCCCCCGGCCATCGCCGATACCGGCTGTCACCATTTCACCAGGTCCCACATGGGTTTCTGCATCTACCTCTTCCTGCGGAAAAATCCGGGACAGGCGGAGAAATATGCCGGGATGCTGAAGACCGGGCAGAACCTCTACACCGGTCATCCGCTGATGACGCTCCGTACCAAACTGATCGACAACCTGATGAGCAAGCATAAACTGACTGTCCGTGAGACTGCGGCATTCTATATCAAAGCGTGGAACGCGTTTCTCAAAGGCAAGGACGTGTCCGTCTTCCGCTGGAACAACACCGAAAAGCTCCCGGAGGTGAAGTGATGGACAACAAAATTTCCATGATGGACACGCTGACCATCCGGACAGCCGCTCCGTTCAAGAATCTCTTCCCGATCCGGGAAAACATCCTGAACGAAATTGCCGCCGATATGAAGCAGAATGGATATGACTATGCACATCCGGTCATTATCTGGGCCGGACACAAGGTCACCGTTGTCGACGGACACACCCGGCTTGCCGCTGCGTTGAAAATCGGTCTTACCAAGATCCCGATTACGCTGAAGGATTTTGAAAGTGAAGAAGAAGCGCTGAAGTATGCCATCAAATCCCAGAGCAATCGGCGTAATCTTACTGATTCTGAATTGTACACATGCATTCATGAATTGGATAAGAGGAACCCCAAGGGTGGGAACGAAAACACCGAAGCCTCACATGAGGCTTCGGGGAAAACCGCCCAGAAAACAGCTGATCTTCTCGGAATTTCCCGTGCAAAAGTAGAACGTCTGCGCACCGTCAATGATCATGCAACTGATAAAACAAAAGCCGCCATCGCCGCTGGAAAGATGACGATCAACAAGGCTTACAACCAGACCATGCGTGATCGCCGCAAAGAGAAACAGGAACAGGAAGATTCCGAAAACACACGAACACCTGCGGAAATCAAAGCAGAACGAATCAATGTAATGGTCACCGTTATTTCTGCTAAAATCAGGACCCAGTTTGAACGCGAGGTGCAGGAGTTCCCAGAACTTCGATACACCCTTGAAGAAAGAACTCATCTGACCAATGAAATTTCTTCTGCCGTTAACCGCCTGATTGCTGAAATGATTCCTCTTGAAACAGAAAACAACGATGATGGAGACAAATAAAATGAAAGATTCCCTCATGAACTACGATATCCCACTTGTCCAGGTTCCGGTCTGGACTCTGAAAACTGCTGAACCCTTCAACAGTCTGTTTCCAATCCGGGAGAGTGTTCTTTCTGAAATCATTGATGATATGAACACAAACGGTTTTGATTCCTGTCACCCCATCGTTGTGTGGAACATGATTGTTGTGGACGGGCATACCCGGCTCCGTGCTGCGATTGCCGCCGGAGTCGAAATGGTTCCGATTGTCAGCAGGAACTTTACCGATGAAGGCAATGCATTGGAATATGCTATCCGTTCACAACGTAATCGCCGGAACCTGACCGAATGGGAATTGCTTCAGTGCCTGCAGAAACTTGATTTTCGCAAGAGAGTCGGACGTCCGGAGAAAAATGCATCTGCCCCGCGAGGCAAATCATGCGAATTGGTAGCTGCTACTCTCGGAATATCTTGTAAAAAGGTAGAAAAACTGCGGGCTATCTTGGATTATGGAACCGATGAGGTAAAGGATGCTCTTCGTCAGGGGAAATATACTGTCAATGGAGCTTATGAGGCTGTCATGGTCTCTCGCAGGAGAACACCCACAGTCTTTCCGGATGCAGATGCCGAAGCCGTTCATGCGGTCATGGCCGATATTCATTCCAGATTGAACAGTACACAGATCCGAAAGCTCATCAAAGCTCTTCAACTCGAACTTGCAACCAACTGATTTTAGGAGAAAAAATACTATGGGAATGCTCGATAACATTCAATCCGGCAAGGAAAACAAGCCGCCGCGCCTCATGATTTACGGCAGCGAAGGCGTAGGGAAATCGACCTTCGGAGCCTCCGCCCCGAATGCAATCTTCATCCAGACCGAGGACGGTCTCGGCGAACTCGACTGCCGGAAGTTCCCGCTGGCGCACAGTCTCTCGGAAGTGCTGGCGGAACTGACCGCACTCCGGGACGAAGAGCACGACTTTCAGACGGTCGTTGTGGACTCCGCCG
>DCGO01000079.1 GCA_002314605.1 Lentisphaeria bacterium UBA1776
GAAGAATACTGGCAAGAACGAACGAAAGGCATCGGCAATATCGTTGTCAACATTGGCAACTATCGTTGTTTTTCACAAAATTTCGGACAATAACAAATCTATCAATTGCCGGAGATTTCCTGCGTAAAGAAGGTGTAAGTTGTGTCATAAACCATCGAAGAGGCAAAAAAAACCCGAACGCTGCCGTCCGGGATTGGTATCGGAAAAAAAGAGATCAGGCTTTGACATAATTGCCGGTGCGGATGCAGCCGGTACAGAGCTTCACGGTTTTGACCGTGCCGTTTTCATTGATGCGCACCGTCTGGAGGTTCGGCTCGAAAGTACGCTTCACATTTTTGACCACATGCATACCGATCCCGCCGGCTTTCTTGGCCAACCCCTTGCGGGTGATGCAGCCGCCGATGGCCTTGCGCTTGCCGCAAAGATGACAGACATTGCTCATTTTCGTTCTCCCGTATCTGAAAATTGTTGTTATGCAAAAATGGTGGGTTGACGGGGACTCGAACCCCGGACCACCGCCTTAAAAGGGCGATGCTCTACCGACTGAGCTATCAACCCGCCGTTCCGAAAGAAATATCCTCCTCCGGCGTTTCAATAAAATAGCACGACTTTTTCTGTTTGCAAGTAAAATCATAAAAAAAACAATGTTTTTCTTGACAAACCCGTTTCCTGTGATACTGTTTTATATTGCAAACCGGAAACGTGAGGTTTTTTTATGCAGATTTTTTGTCGATATGCGGGAATTTTCGCCATGCTGGCTCTGCTGGCCGGCTGTGTCGGTCTCGAAAGCGATTTTGACGAGCGTCCGGCCGATATATCGCTGAGTGTACTGGAGAAACGCATGCTCGATGCCCGGGATCCCCAGAGGGTGTTTCTGAAAGCAAAATCTTATGTGCAGAAACAGATCATCACCGATTTGCATGACAATTCCCAGCAGATCTGTGAGGTCCGCTATCTCGCACCGGACCGCCTCAGTATGCTGATGCGCAAGGACAATCAGCCGGTGACCGCCATCATTCTGAACGGGGAGAGCGCCTGGCATGTCGATTATGAGAAACGCAATGTCACCCCCATTGTCGGGCTGGCCCTGGAACAGCTGAGAGTCATGCGCCGGCTTGGAGACCCGGATGATTCTTACCGTGATCTTTTCGGCAAGGTCGAGCTTTCGCTCTGCCGTATGGGGGAGTCGGAATACTACAAACTTGTATGCACCCCGAAAATGCGCGGCGGGTACAATCTGGTCCTGTACGTCGGCAAAGACAGTTGTCTCCTGCACCGGATTCGGATCCCGGAGAAAGACTATGAAGTGAGGGTGGACCGCTACGCTTTGTATGAAGGCGTGATGGTTGCGGAAGAAACCATCAGCAGTACCCAGCGCTCCAAGGTGTTTTTCAATCGCCTGAATGCGGAGCTTTCACCCCAGGATTTTCTTCCGCCGGTCTTCTGACCGCGGGAGTGCGGCGTAAAATGTTTTTTATGTTTTTTTTGCATTCGGCACTTGACTTTTTATGAAAACAGTGGTTCATTCTCTGCACGACAGATGAACAGAACCCGGACTGTTCCGGTAATTTGACCCGGTTATTTCAATTCGGAGGAAAATATGAAGTATTATACTGAGGATCACGAGTGGGTGGAACTTTGCGGCGACGAGGCGACCGTTGGGATCACGGAATATGCCGTCAATGAGCTTGGCGACATTACTTATGTGACGCTTCCGGAGGAAGATGATGACTGCAACGTGGGCGACAAACTTGCTGAAGTGGAATCGGACAGCGCCACCGTGGATATTTTCTCTCCCGTCACCGGAACCGTCTGTGAGGTCAATGAGTCCCTCTTTGACGAACCGGACCTCCTGAACGAGTCCCCGGAAGAAAAGGGCTGGATCTGCAAACTGTCCGATCTGGCCGATCCCACGGAACTCAATGATCTGATGAACGAAGAAGAGTATTTCAAGTATTTGGAATCGCTGAAGGCCTGACGGCGACCTGCCGGGTCACTTGGATCAGATCCTCGTTCCGTTTCCGGATGGGGGGATCATCTGCAGCAATACCGTTTATTTGCCATGCAAGGTTTCAGGAGGTTGTCATGAAAGCGGTAGTTTCCGTAATCGGCCGTGATGCGGTGGGGATCATTGCCAAAGTCAGTTCCGGGTGCGCCGAGTGCGGCGCCAACATTCTGGATATTTCCCAGAAGGTCCAGCGCGATTATTTCACCATGATCATGGTGCTTGACATTGACCGTCTGAACGTGCCTTTTGCGGGGTTCATTGACCGGATGGAATCGCTGGGCAAATCCATGGGGCTTGAGATCCACGCCATGCACGAGGACATCTTCAACGCCATGCACAAGATCTGATCATGGAGGTCTGCTATGCCTGAACTGGACGATATTCTGCAGACATTGAACATGATCCACGAGGAGTGCCTGGATATCCGCACCGTGACCATGGGGATCTCGCTCTTCGGCTGCATGAGCGATGATGAGGACCGTCTGAACGCCCGGGTCTATGACAAAATCATGACTTGCGCCCGCGATCTGGTGCCGACGGCGGAAAATATCAGCAAGGAATACGGTATTCCCATCATCAACAAACGGGTTTCCGTAACCCCGGTGTCTTTGCTTTGCGGCAATCTTTCTCCTGCCGGAGCCGTGCGTTTGGCGGAAACCCTGGACCGGGCCGCCCGGGAACTGGGAATCAACTTTATCGGCGGATACAGCGCGCTGGTTCAGAAGGGGTGTACCCTCGGGTCCCGGACACTGATGGAAGCCATTCCCGATGCGCTGGCCGTTACGGAGCGTGTGTGTTCTTCAGTAAACGTGGCCTCCACCAAGGCGGGGATCAATATGGATGCCGTCCGTCTGATGGGGGAGGCGGTACGCCGGGCGGCGTATCTCACCCGGGAACAGGGGAGCATCGGCTGTGCCAAGCTGGTGATCTTTGCCAATGCTCCGGAGGACAATCCTTTTATGGCAGGGGCGTTTCACGGGACCGGCGAGCCGGAGACCGTCATCAATGTCGGGGTTTCCGGTCCCGGCGTGGTGGCATCGGCGATTCGCCGCGCCGGAAACTGCCCGCTGGATGATCTGGCGGAGATCATCAAGAAAACCGCCTTCAAAATTACCCGGGTGGGACAGCTGGTGGCCCGGACGGCGGCAGACCGGCTGAACACGCCTTTCGGCATTGTGGACCTGTCCCTGGCGCCTACACCGGCAGTGGGGGATTCGGTGGCGCATATCCTTGAATCCATGGGGCTTGAGCGTTGCGGCGGTGCAGGGACTACGGCCGCTTTGGCCATGCTGAATGATGCAGTCAAAAAAGGCGGGGTCATGGCATCGTCACGGGTTGGCGGACTTTCCGGAGCTTTTATTCCCGTTTCCGAAGATGCCGGCATGATCGATGCCGCCCGTTCCGGTGTTTTGAGTCTGGAAAAACTTGAAGCCATGACCGCCGTATGTTCCGTCGGGCTGGATATGATCGCCATCCCCGGTGACACATCGGCGGAAATCATTTCCGGAATCATTGCCGATGAGATCTCCATTGGCGTGGTCAATACCAAAACCACTGCCGTCCGGCTGATTCCCGCTTACGGGTGCAAAGTGGGAGACACGGTGAATTTCGGCGGTCTCCTTGGCGAGGCACCGGTCATGCCGGTCAGAAACGCCAGTCCGGCAGTCTTTATCCACAGGGGAGGGCACATCCCCGCCCCCATTCACAGCTTGAAGAACTGATCCCTCGATTGAATCAGCCCGGATCACTTGATCTTCACAAGTTCGTAATCCGGGTTCCCGAATTTGATCCTGACGGCGTGGTCAATGGCGGTGCGCCATCTGGTGTCAGGATGGGCGTCGTTGAACACGTCATTGCCGACCGACCGGTTTTCCAGCCAGGTGTTTCCGGTGATCCGGGGAGTCTGATTGCAGAGATCGCAGGCCGCCATATCAAGCGCCACCGGGTCAAAACCCGCCAGCATGCCGATATCCGGCAGGATCGCCGCATCGTTCTCCCCGTGACAGTCGCAGTTCGGCGCAATGTCACAGAGAAGGCTGATATGAAACTGTGGGCGCCCGTTCAGCACGGCAGCGGCATATTCGGTGGTTTTCTCGGTCAGCAGTTCCGGTCCGGAACCGTGAGCAGGAAAAAGGGCATCCTTGGGACAGACGCTGATGCAGCTGCCGCAGCCTGCACAGCGGGCAAGATCCACGGTCATGCAGCCCCGCACCGGAAGCAGGGCATTGTGAGCACACTGTTTCATGCAGATGCCGCAGCCGACGCACCGGGAAGTGTCCACCGCAGGTTTCCCGTCGCTGTGCATATCCATCTTGCCGGCTCTTGAACCGCAGCCCATACCGATATTTTTGATTGTTCCGCCAATGCCCATGGCTTCGTGCCCCTTGAAGTGGGTAAGACTGATGATGACATCGGCATCCATGACGGCACGTCCGATCCGGGCGGTTCTGCAGCGGATCCCGTTGGGTACGGGAACGGGCACATCATCGCTGCCTTTCAGCCCGTCGCCGATCAGGATCTGACAGCCGGCGGAAAGGACATTGAACCCGTTGGAAGCAGCGGTATCAAGATGTTCCAGTGCATTTTTGCGGCTTCCCGCATACAGGGTGTTGCAGTCCGTCAGAAACGGATTCCCGCCCAGTTCACGAACATAGTCCGCCACCGCTTTGGCGTATTGAGGACGCAGATAAGCCAGATTGCCGGTTTCGCCGAAATGCATCTTGATGGCCGCAAATTTATCCTTGAAATCCAGCGACTCAAAACCGGCGGCCCGCATGAGCCGGCGGAGTTTATAGACCCGCCCCGTTCCATGAAACTCGGTGCGGAAATCGGTGAAATAAACTTTTGCTTTCATGAGCAGCCATCCCTTGTTTTAAAGTGCTGTCAACAGTGCGCTGTCACCCGTTTTCATCTGAAGAAACCAGTTTTTCGGGGATACCTGCAGACGGAGCATGCCGGAAAGCATGCGGTTCTTCCTCCATACCTGCAGTTCCAGATTTCTGCCGGGACCCAGTTGGAGGATTCCGTGCTGGAGATCGTAAGCGGAATAGAGCTTTCTGCCGCCGGCCCGGACAATGACATCTCCGGGTTCAAGAGAATCTTCCGCAGGAGAATGTTTGGCCACCGCCCGAACCAGGATGCCGGAATCAAGCTTCCGTTTCTGCAGTTCCTGGCGGTCCATCGGTTCGGCAATAATCCCCAGCCACGGCCGCTGAATGAAGCCGTTGAGGATCAGTTCTTCGGCAATGGCTCTGGTCAATTCTGAAGCAAGGGCAAAATTCATCCCGGTATTGCCGTTGGCGGGAGACAGAAGAAAGTTGCTGATCCCGAGAACTTCTCCCCGGATATTCAGCAATGGTCCGCCGGAATTGCCGGGGTTGATGACAGCGTCTGTCTGAATACAGCGCTCCAGAACATGAATGCTGTTGCCGCTCTTCGGCAGACAGGAGATTACACCGACGGTTGCGGTTCTGCTGAATTTGAATGGCGCCCCGAGGGCAATGCAATGCTGCCCGGCCTGCCGTTCTCCCGGATCAGAAAAATGCAGAACGGGAAAATTTCTGCGTCCGGAAATTTTCAGTACAGCCAGACCCGCTACCGGATCCGCACCTGCAAACCTGGCCGGATATTTTTTCCCATCCGAAGTGATGACGCAGATATTGTCCATTCCCATGACCGTGTGAAATCCGGTCACCAGATACCCGTCCCGGCGGATCAGAAATCCGGACCCGCAGCCGGACGGCAGCTCCCGGAAATCGTTTGCCCGTCCGAAACGATACCACTCGGGAAGCCCGTCTTTTCTGCCATCGGCAATCTGCACCACTGCAGGTTCTGCCCGCCGGATGGCACGGACAATCTCCGATTGCAGGTCTTCCGCATTTTTTACCGGAAGCGGAGCCTCGATGACTGCAGGAACTTCCTGTGGCTGGATCAGCGAATAAAGTCCAACGCCAATCAGTGCCCCGACAATGGCGGAAACTGCGGGAAGAGTATAGCGCACCGCCGCTTTCATGATTCAAATTCTCCTGTCATCGTCTGATATTTCTGCTCAAAAAGCCTTTTTTGCATCCGTTTTCCCCTGCCATTTCGGGTGTGCTTTGTGTTTCATGAGCCGTTCCAGTTTCTTCCGGATCTCCGCCGGGGTGATCACGGGACCTCCGAATTCCTGATACAACTCCAGCGACCGTTCGACCATGCCCGCCGGGATCTTCGTCAATTCTGCGCTGCGGACCATACTGGAAATAAGTCTTGCCAGCTCCGGAGCGGCGACTTCCGCAGGAACGGAACCGGTATAATGTTCCAGTGCGTCCAGATCGATCATGCCGAAATTTTCCGGTTCCGGCAGAAGATACAGATTGCGAAGACTCATATCACCGTGGCGCCATCCTGCAAGATGAAGCCGGGCGGTGAATTTCAGAAGCTCCCTCAGCAGATTTTCCCGGTCTTCCGGAGTACATGACCGGCAGAACTTATCAAGATAGACGGTGTTTTCCGGCAGCCGTTCCGTCAGAAGATATTGCGCAATCGGGATCCTCCGTAAAAAGGTCCGGACCGCTGCCGCGACCGGGGGAGGGGTCGTGAAGCCGTCCGCGATCAGCCATTTTGCTCCGGCATAGCAGCGAAAGACCCGTGGAACCCGGTGTGCCCTCAGAATGGCCCGTCCCATACCGCGGAATTTGCAGATTTTGCCGAAATAACAGCCGTTTCCGCAGATAAAGGCAGCCACGGAACCGGATTCCTTCAGCATCACCTCCGGCTGAAAGGTTTTCATGAAATCCGGCGGGATTTCCGGTTCGGCAATCATGAGAATATTTTCCCGCCGGATCAGTTCCTCCGTCGGAACTGCCGGAATTTTCGAGCGCAGAAATGGAAAAAAGATGTTCATATCCGGTAATATACTGCTTTTGGAGGGAAAAACAAGCATTTGCGGCTTGAATTTTACCGCGATGGCATTATTATTTCATCGTGGAATTTTATTCAAGCCAAAGACAGGAAGGAAAATTTTATGCTGACACTGGAAGTGGAAGGCGGAGCCAGGATCTCCGGAGAGATCACCGTAAGCGGCAATAAAAATGCGGCGCTGCCGATGATCGCGGCCTGTCTCCTGGCCGACAGTCCCATGACACTCCGCAATGTCCCGGATATTCTGGACGTCCGGACCATGCTGGACATCGCCCGTGCGCTGGGAGCGGAGGTGGATTTTCAGGATCATGTACTGTCACTTTCCTGTCCGAAGCTCCGCTCGCCGAAGATCCCTCAAGAGTTGTGCAGCCGGAACCGGACCTCCATTCTCTTTGCTGCGCCGCTGGTGGCACGGACTGGCCGTGCGGAACTGTACCCCCCAGGCGGAGATGTGATCGGCCGCCGTCGGCTGGACGGTCATTTTTACGGATTGGAAAAACTCGGCGTTGCCATGAAATTCGACGGCTGCTACCGTTTCCGGACCCGGGGAAAACTTGCCGGGTGTGAGATGTTTCTGGACGAAGCCAGTGTAACTGCAACGGAGCAGATTCTGATCGCTGCCGCCACGGCATCCGGTCATACGACCCTCTACAATGCCGCAGGGGAACCTCATGTGGCAGATCTGGCGATGCTCCTGAACGCCATGGGGGCAAAAATCTCCGGATTCGGCAGCAATGTCATTGAGATCGAGGGCGTCCCTTCGCTTCACGGGGTGGATTATACCATTCAGGGCGATCATATCGAGGCCGGAAGTTTTCTGGCGCTGGCGGCCGCCAGCGGCGGTGATCTGGTGGTGCACGGGACCGGACTCCGGCGGAATTACTGGATGCTCCGGCGCTGTTTCGAGCGGCTCGGGATTCTGATCGATCTGGAGATGGACCGGATCTCCATTCAGGGCGGTCAGGAAATGGCCGTCCACAGCGATTTCGGAGGAAAACTTCCCACCATCGCCGACGGCCCCTGGCCCCAGTTTCCGTCCGATATGATGAGCTGCACGATTGTCGCCGCCACCCAGGCGGCCGGTTCGGTGCTGTTTTTTGAAAAGATGTTCGAGAGCCGAATCTATTTTGTGGACCGGCTGATCAGTATGGGGGCTCAGGCGGTGGTCTGCGACCCCCACCGGGTGCTGATTTCCGGCAGGTCGGCGCTTCAGGCGGTGGAGATGTCCAGTCCGGATATCCGTGCCGGCATGGCCATGGTCATTGCCGCATTGTGCGCCCGGGGAACCAGCCGCATTCATCAGGCGGAGGTCATCTACCGGGGATATGAAGATCTCGTGTCGAAACTTACCGGTATCGGTGCCAAAGTCAGAGAGGTCACTCCATGATTGATGACAAAATGTTGACTGCAGAATTTCAGCAGGTGCTTGATGCTGCAGTGGAATCCGGAGAGGAGTGCGGCTGCCAGTTGACGGTTTACCGCCACGGCAAACTTGTTTGTGAACTTTTTTCCGGGTGGACGACACAGGATCATTTCCGGAAAGTGGATGCGCAAACGCTTTTTCCGATTTTTTCCGTGGGAAAAGGCGTAGCCACAACTCTGATCCATATTCTGGCGGAACAGGACCGTCTGGACTACGATGCTCCGGTGATCCGCTACTGGCCGGAATACGGGGTCAACGGCAAGGCCGGGACCACGGTGCGGGATATTCTTTCCCACCGGGCAGGACTGTACGATTATCCGGCGGGTTATCCCTTTGAAGACTGGTTCAACTGGAGCCGGGTCGTGCCGCTGCTTGCAAATATGGCGCCGCTTGACAAAATCGGAGGGATCCATCACTATCACGCCCACACTTACGGCGTTTTGACCGGTCACCTTGCGGAATGTGTCACCGGACGGAACCTTCGGGAACTTTTTGAGTCGGAAATTTTTACCCCGCTCGGGATCCGGCGGATGTTCTTCGGCATGCCGGAATCCTGCAGAAACAATCTGGCCCCCATTGACGGAAGGGGGCTCCCCCCGGATTTCCGGACCGATTTCAACCGGCAGGCCGTTCTTGGAGGACTCAATCCTTCCAGCAACGGCGTTTGCAACGCCACCAGCCTCGCCCGGATCTACGCCGCGCTTCTCCCCGGCGGGATTGACGGCGTACAGCTTCTGAAGGAAGAAACGATCAATCAGGCGACCGTCCTCTGCCGGGCTCCGGAGGACACTCTTGATTTGTCCCGCTGGGATAAATTCGGTCTGGGTTACGCCTTGTGCGGACCGGCAGAGGATCTCGGGCGCATGTTCGGTCACGGGGGCGCATGCGGAGCCGAAGGATTTGCCGACCGGAAAACCGGCTATGCGGTGGGCTTTACCAAGAACCGGCTGAACACGACGCATCCGGTCCATCCCACCAGGGATGCCATATCCCGGGTATTGGGGATCCCGGAACGGGTCTGGTGATTCATGAAGGGACCCGATCTGCTGGCATTTGTTCCCGCAACAATGATCGAGATGCAGGCACGGAACTGGGATGCCCTGGATATCCTGATCGTGACGGGAGACGCCTATATCGACCATCCGACTTTCGGTCCGGTGCTGATTGCCAGGGTCCTGCTGGATGCAGGTTACCGTGTGGGGATCATTGCCCAGCCGGACTGGAAAGCTCCGGAATCCCTGCTCCGGCTCGGAGTCCCGAAACTGGGCTGTGCGGTGGCTTCCGGCAATATGGACTCCATGGTGAAACTTTATACCGCAGGGCGACGGCTGCGGAAGGTGGATCAGTATTCCCCCGGCGGCCGTCCCGGACTCTGTCCTCCATTGGCTTCCATGGTCTATGCCCAGATGGCGAGGAAAGCCTTTCCCGGCGTACCGGTCATCCTGGGAGGCGTGGAGGCCAGTCTCCGCCGGGTGGCACACTTTGATTACTTTCAGGACAAGATGCGTCCTTCCATTCTGGCGGATGCCAAAGCCGATCTTCTGTGCTACGGGCTGGGGGAGCTCTCAATGCTGGAAATCTTTGACCGGATCCGGCAGGGAAAAGACCTTTGCGGCATCCGGGGGACCTGCCGGTATCTGGGGGGAAAAGAGAGCGAAAACATGGATTTTTCCGGGGGGGTGGAGCTGCCGGGATTCGAGGAAATTTGCCGGGACCCCGCCGCCATTATGCAGGCCACAAAACTTCTGGAACACGAATTCAACCCGTGGTGCGGCCGGCCGCTTTTTCAGCGGACCCGGGGACGGATCCTCCGGGTGGAACCTCCCCGGGAACCCATGACGACGGAAGAGTTCGATCATTTTTCCGAACTGCCCTTTACAGGGCTTCCCCATTGGAGCTATACCGAAAAGATCCCTGCGTGGGAAATGATCCATGATTCGGTGACGGTGGTGCGGGGGTGTCCCGGCGGATGTGCTTTCTGCGGGCTGGTGGCGCATCAGGGACGGCAGCTCGTTTCCCGTTCTCCGGAGAGCGTTGTCCGGAGCGTGGAGAAGTTGACACGGCAGCCGTTTTTCCATGGGACCGTCAGCGATCTCGGCGGGGCCGCCGGCAATATTTACGGCCACGGGCCTCATGATCCGGCGGTCTGCCGGAAATGCAGGCGGGTTTCCTGTCTCTTTCCCGATTTCTGTCCGAATTACCATGTAAATGAAAAACCTCTGATGGATCTGCTGGACCGGGTAAAGCAGATCCCCGGGGTGAAACATGTTTTCATCAATTCCGGGATACGGCTGGATCTGGCGCTGAAACAGGTCCGTCAGACGGAGAAGATCATCCGGGATCATGTTTCCGGGCAGATCAGTGTGGCCCCGGAACATCTGGACGGGGAAGTTCTGCGCCTGATGCGCAAGGGAAAAGCTGGAGAATTTGAAGCGTTTGCGGAACTTTTCGACCGGGTGAACCGGGCCTCCGGCAAACGGCAGTTCATGGTGCCTTATTTCATCTCCAATTTTCCCGGCTGTACGGACCGTGCCATGAAAACGGTAGATGATTTTCTTGACCGCCATCACTGGAGCCCCCAGCAGGTGCAGGATTTCATGCCGCTTGCAATGACAATGGGGTGCGCCATGTACTGTTCGGGAACCGATCCGGAAGGACATCCCATTGCGGTCCGTCGAGGACTGGCGGAACGCCGGGATCAGCGGGAAGTACTCCGGCGCAAACGGGAACTTTCCCCAAAAAACCTGGACCGGGCATTCCGGCACGGGAAAAAACACTGATGGGCACCTCTAAAAATTCATTCCGGCGGCTTGCTGCCACTGGGGAAAGTCTGTAAAGCGTGACTTTTCGGCTGTTACCACTT
>DCGO01000027.1 GCA_002314605.1 Lentisphaeria bacterium UBA1776
GTGGTGGGGTGCATGAGACTCCAGGTGATTTCCGGACGCGAATTCATTTTCCGGCCTGCTCCAGAGATTTGCAGATCTCTTTAATCTTCCGCACGGAACACTCCCAGAAATTCTTTTCGAAATCGGCGGAGAATGCCGCCGCATGGGGAGTGAGGATCACTTTGTCCTCCTTCAGCAGAGGATTGTCCGCCTTGGGAGGTTCATCACAGAGGACGTCCAGCGCCGCCCCGCCCAGTTTTCCGTTCTTCAGGGCTTCCGCCAGCGCCACCTCATCAATCACCGGGCCCCGGGAAGTGTTCACCAGCAGGGCATCGGGCTTCATGAGGGCCAGACGCTCCCGGTTGATGATCTTTTCCGTTTCCGGCGTCAGGGGACAGTGTACCGACACAAAATCGCACTGCGGCAGCATTTCCTCCAGCGGGATGGATCCCGCCGCATAGGGGTCGTAATGAAGAACCTTCATGCCGAAGCCGGAAACCATTTTTTCCACCGTCCGGGCGATGCGGCCGTAGCCCACCAGGCCGAGGGTGCGGCCGGTGAGGTGCCAGTGGGTCTGATTGCCGGAACTGTCCCACTCTCCCCGGCGGACCTGACTGTTGAACTGAACGATATGCCGGGCCAGTGCAAAAAGCAGAGAGACCGCATGTTCCGCCACGGATTCGGAAATGGATTCCGGGGTGTTCCATGTGGAGAGACCGTGGGCTTTGGCATAATCAAGGGGAAGAGCGTCCATGCCGCTCCCGCTGCGGAAGAGCGCTTTGACTGTCGGAAGTTTGTCCAGCGCCTCGGGCTTCAGCGCCACATTGGCCCCGAACATCCAGATGATGTCGAACCCCCGGGCGAAAGCGGCCAGTTCCGCCGGATTTTCGCAGCGTTTGCAACTGATGTCGGCGAACTCGCGGATCTTCGCGATGCAACAGGCGGGGATGCGGTCCTCCGCCGCAGAGATCATGGCAACTTTGCACCTACGCATTTTCACACTCCCGCTTGAAAGCCCGGATCCCGGCGGCCATGGCCCCCCAGTCGCTGGTTCCGGCGAACCAATCGACACCGCGCTCTTTCCAGCGGGGGAAACCACCGGCGGCAGTGCCGAGAATTTTGCCCGCCTTCTTGACCTTGTGTGCCACTTCGTCGATCACCTTGTTGAGTTCCGGATCGTCCATCTGATTCAGGATCCCCATGCTTCCGGACAGGTCGCAGGGACCGATGCAGATGCTCCCGATCCCCGGGACTTTCAATATTTTGTCCAGATTCTTCACGGCATCGATATGCTCGATCTGCACAATGACCATGGGCTCGGTTTCAGAGCGCTTCACATAGTCGAAGAAGTTCTCCGCTCCGTAGCGTGTGGCCCGGCGGACGCCGCAGCCCCGGATGCCCGTTTTCGGGTAACGGCAGGCCGCCACGGCGGCTTCCGCCTGTTCAGCGGTATTCACCATGGGGATGATGACCGCATCCGGTGCCAGGTCGAGATAAGGTTTGATGAGCATGGGTTCATTGGCCCGGACCCGGACAAATCCGGCGCAGCCGGTGCCCCGGACGGCGATCAGGTGCTGCATCACTTTTTCGATGGTGTGGGGACAGTGTTCCGCATCGATCCAGATAAAGTCCATGCCGCAGTCCCCCGCCAGTTCGCTGACGGTGAGGTCCGACAGGGTCACCACACAGCCGAGAGAGATCCTCCCGGTCTTGAGATTGTCAAAAAAACGATTCTGTTCCAACATATCCGTCCTTTCTATTGTCTGCGTTCGCCGCAGGCTTTTTCCAACTGACCTTGAAATATCAGAAACATGGCGTTCCGTCTCTCCGCAATGCTTCCCTTCACTTCCGCGTCAGACCTGTCCAGCACGAGGCCGGGGGCTCTGGCGACACCTTCATAACCATTTACGCAAAGATTGCTGAATTTTCCCTTTGCAGGATTTTTGCCGGCAGTGGAAAATCCGGCCCGGGGGACGGTGTTGAAGAACATGCTGTTGAGGATCTCCGCGATGCCAGGAGCCGTTACATTCAGCACCACGCCTCTGGGGGACTGCCCCAGCACAAAGGTATTTTCCAGCACGTTCTCCGACTTGCCGCACGGAAAGAGATCCACCCCCCGGGTTTTCTCGATATACACGTTTCTGTGACGGGCCTTTACTTCCTGAATGTGGCAGATCCCGGTGGAATTCCCGATGGAAACATAGTTTTTTACAGTGATCTCCGCAGCTTCGTGGGCACTCAGACCGTCATCACCGCACTCCACGGCGGCAATGTTCTCAAATACCAGATCCTTCACCTTGCCGTGAATGTTGAATCCGTCGTTCCAGAAATGGCGGACAATGATATTGCGGAAGATGACATGACTGCAGTGAACATGGCCGCATTCCTGACCGCAGCGGCTGTGACCGCAGTTTTTCTGACTGCACGGTGAAGCGATATGCACCCCGGAGATCCGGGAAGGCTCCTCCCATTTTCCGTCAGCAGGGGTCTTCTCTCCATCAGCAAGGCGGAGATAAAACTCCAGGGGGTGGGGCTTGCGGTTTCCGGGTTCGGGATCCACAACGGTCCATTCTCCGGGATGAAGATCGTCGATCTTCCTGAACGGTGCCGTTTTTCCGGCCTTGGTGGCGCGCCCCATGAAAACGCCGCGACCGTTGTGGATCATGTAATAACGCGATGCCATATTGCCGGCAATGGACCGTTTCCGGCGGAAAAGCCCCGGCCGGACCTCCCGCCACGCTTTCATGTCCAGCGGCACGGCGCCGTCAAAGATATTGAAGGAACCGTCGATCACAATGGGCTTGTCCGGAGTCCCTTTCAATTCCCCGATATGGAGCATATCCCGGACCGGCGCCCTCCCCGGCAAAATTTTCAGAGTATCTCCTGGACGGAGTTTTTTGACACCCGCCGCAAAATCGTGCAGCGGCTTCTCTTTTGTACCGGGGTTGTCCTTATTGCCCCGGAAATAGTCCACACAGATCTCCGCTCCGGAAAGAAGCGCTCCGAAAGCCGGCAGGACCAGGAGCAGCAGGATTGATCTCATGCTTTTTTCTCCCCGTTGTCTCTGGTGACAAAACCCGTATCGCCGGTATCGGCTTTGCGCAATGCCAAATCCTTGAAGAGCCGCCGCATATCCCGTACCCCGCCCAGAAAGAACCAGACCGTGGTCACCGTACCGAGGGCTCCCGGGATGACCACCATGGTCCAGTAATAATACCGGCTCCATGCGGCGACACTCCACGACGAGAAGCAGTAATAGATGATCACCGCCAGGAACGTGAAGCCGAAGAGCCAGACAATGCAGTACAGAAATACGCCCCACGAAATCAGTTTGTCGCAGAAAGTGTATTCCGGCGAGATCCCCGCCAGTCGCATCAGAAACGACAGCTTCTTTTTCTGCGGCAGCGCCGCTCCGCTCCCCGGTTCATCGCGGTGCAGCAGGTGATCCAGATCGAATTTCCGGCCCCGGCCCGTCAGCAGCGAAACCAGTACATAGGAGAGCGTCCCCCCGGCCATGGCCAGAAAGAAGAACTCATAGGAGTTGACCGGGCATTTCACCGGATTCATGTGCCAGACAATGTAGGGGTGAAACGGCCCGGACACACACTCCAGAAATCTGCCGATGCCCTCCAGCCAGCCCGTTTTCTGCAAAAAGGGATAAACCGTGCCCGCCCAGTTCCGCTGCAGCAGCACGCCGCCGAGGGTGGTCCCGGACCCCACGAAAAGCGAGGCGAAGGCACCCCAGGTGTTGCCGAACCGGCTGTAAAGCCCGAAGAGCACCACCGGCCCGGCGCCGCCGGCCCAGATGGAGGTCATGATGGTGATGTAAAGCTGGATGTAGTCCAGCTGGGAGAGCCAGATGGACCCGAAGAAGAACACCATGGCCACCAGCAGTGCCAGACAGCGGATCATGGTCAGCTGGGACTTCACCGCCATGGGTTTCCCGTACAGCGGCAGGATCACGTCCTGGGAGAGGGTCAAGGCGCTGCTGAACATCTTGGAGTCGTCGGTGGAGATCATCAGCATGACCAGAAGAAGGGCGAAGACCCCCATCAGCCACTGCGGCAGCATGTGGCGCATGGCCACCGGCAGCATCATCTGGCTGTAAAGGGAACGGAACTCCTGGAATTTTGCGTTGCCGGAAGCCGAATTCTGTCCGGGAGAAAGGACCTCATGCACCGCTTTGAGATACGGGGTATCCGGATTGCGGCGGTCGGAAAATTTGTAATCGAAATTCGTGTCCGGCACCACTTTTCCAGCTGCAGCGTCCAGTTTCTGCCGGGTCCCGGGATCGGCGATGATGTCCTCCGCCACGCCGTGGATCAGGCTCTGCCGGATCTCCGTGCCTTTTGCGGCGTGATTGGGGTGGTTCAGCACGGTAATGACCATAATGGCCAGCAGAAGTGTCATAATGGTCGAAAAACCCTGCCGCCAGTTGCCGAGAACCCCCGCCATTTTCTGCTCATGGGGACTTTTTGCACTGCTGGTGGAGCCGCCGCCGTACCAGATGCCCCGGTTCAGGATGTCGCGGATAATGACCACCATCAGAGCAAAAATGTTGAAATCCCGCAGTTTGTCAATATCGAACGGGTCCAGAAAACTCTCCCCGGCCACCCGGTTGGCCATAACTGGAACGATTTCATTATCCCACGAAAAATAGCTCAGCACGTAAATGGTGAAAATGACGAAAATGGGGTAACACATCAGCCCCTGCAGACAGTCGGTGATGATGAGGGCGATCATGCCGCCGGAAAAAATGATGAACAGCGCCAGGACCAGCGTCACGGCCATGACCACCATAAAAGTGTCAAAGGTCAGCCCGGCGATCCGGATCTGCGTCGGCCAGTCGAACAAATAGATGTAAACTCGGGCCGCAATGGCCGGACCGATGGTGTTCGTCAGCATCTCCGCAACCGTGCGGAGGGTCATGGCAAAAGTGCGCAGCCCCCGGTTGTACCGTTTTTCCAGAAATTCCCCCAGCGACAGCACCCGGGTCTGCCGGTAGCGGTAAATGCAGAACCCGACCAGCGCCAGAAAGGTCCCAAGCGGGATCAGCACCAGGTTCCAGAATCCCAGCGCCAGCCCGGTGCGATAACGGATCTCCACATAAGAAATGAGCGCCATGAGTCCCAGCGCGGATTCCAGCCCGGCCACGCAGAGAACGTAGCGTCCGGCCAGCCGCCCGGCGGCAAGATAATCCACCACATCCCGGATGAAACGCCGCACATACAGCGTCATGCCGAGGATCAGTCCCACGCCGGCAAACACCAGCAGCCAACACCAGATACTCATGGTCGTGTCCTTTTCCGTGATCCTCCCGCCAGCGGGATCCGGGAGGGAGGATCACCTTGCCGGTTTGCTTATTTGGCTGTATCGAAGGAACGGATATCTTCGATGAGGCGGGTCATTTCCACCGCACTCTGCGCCTTCAGGGGATTCTCTTCTTTGCCGAGGACGGCGTTCATGAAGTGCTCCAGCTCAATATCGAAGGTATTGCGGGTGCCTTTGGGAATATCCACCACCCGGAAGCCTTCGCCGACATGCATCACGATCCGGTCCGGGCGCTCGATGCGCATATAGCCGTTTTCGCCCAGCAAAGTGATGGAGAGGTCGCGGAAGCAGAACTTGGCGGTCTTGTCGCTGTACATGCTCTGGAGCGTGGCGGTCACGTTGTCGCCGTAGTCCACAAGCGCGCATACACCGTCTTCCTTTTCCCAATTGCGGACATGGGTCAGTTTTGCGGCAAGGACCTTCTTCGGGGGCCTGCCGGTAATGTAGGTGATAAGGTCGAAATCATGGATGGAAAGTTCATACATGGCTCCGGTGCGGGTCACCCACGCGCCTTCGGGACGGGGGTTGAATTCCTGCTGCTTGGTGGTCACGATGGACCGCAGGGGCCCGATCTCCGGGAAAAGTTTCTTCGCTTCCTGGAAAATGGGTTCAAAACGCATCTTGAAGCCCACCCCCAGCTGAAGATTCTTTGCTGCCGCCAGTTTCACGAGTTCCTCCCCCTGAGCAACGTCCATGGTGAGGGGTTTTTCGCAGAAGACCGGAAGACCGCGTTCCAGCAGGGATTTTGTGACTGCATAGTGGGCAAAGGGCGGAGTGACCACGCTTACCGCGTCCAGATCCGCCGGCAGATCTTTGCTGTCAAAAACCGCCCGAGTGTGATATTTTTCCGCATAGGCTCTGGCCTTCTCTTCCTTGAGGTCGCAGACCGCCGCAAGCTCTACATCCTCCAGACGGCTCCAGGCCGCACAATGCGCATTACCGATCCCGCCGCATCCCACGACGGCAACTTTGAATTTTCCCATTTTTCTTCTCCTTTTCATGCCGCAGCGGAAACTGCGGCAGTTGTTATTTTTCAACCGTGATTTTCAGCATGAAAAATCCCTGACGGGCAGACCCCCAAGTGCGGTCAAGATGAATACCTGGATCGCAGAGGGCTTCCGGTCCCCGCCGGATCCCGTTTCCGGTTTGCAGTGTTCCGAACTCAGAACGGACGGAATGGATTCTTTTTGGTCGCGGAAGAGACGTTGAAAAGCCCCTTCACAGTGCCGACATGACCGTCAGCGTACAGTGCCGTGGTCTGTTCCCCCACATGG
Source organism: Lentisphaeria bacterium UBA1776 (assembly GCA_002314605.1). GTDB lineage: Bacteria > Verrucomicrobiota > Lentisphaeria > Victivallales > Victivallaceae > UBA1776. Next base: position 6,585 of record DCGO01000027.1, read on the forward strand.
GCAGGCATCTTTGCGTCCGCATAGTATCCGCTGGAATTAGGAGCGGTACTGGTATTGAGTTCCATCATCAGCCCCAGACTGGAGAGGCTGCTGTTTTTAATCCGGATGGATTCCAGTTTTTTCGGCTGCGCTCCGCCGTCTTCCTTGGAGGATCCGAAAAGATAACTCAACGGCGCCCCGGCGCCGGTGTACGCGCTGTTGTTGACACGCATAAAAGTATCGGCGTACTGTGCACGGCGGTACTGGGCATTCAGAAAGCAGAACCACGGATCGCCGCCGGTGCGGTATTTCGTATTGCCTCCGACACTTTCCTGAACTGCCGGCTTCTTGAAGGACTTGAGATATACCTCCAGCAGCCCGACGGTCCTCCGTTCACCGGAGATCGTGCCGTCCGCCGTACAGGTGGGGGCGTTCTGGCTCCAGATGGGATTGTAGAGCGTAGCGCCGTATTCCGGTCCGGGGAGGAAGCTGTTGCTGTCTCCGGTGTACATATTCATGGCTCCGCCCAGTTGCTTAAATTTGCCCACACAGTCGATCTGCTGGGCCTTGCCCCTGGCGTTGTTGAGGGCCGGGAGCAGCATGGAGGCCAGAATGGCGATGATGGCGATGACGACCAGAAGCTCAATCAATGTAAACGCTGAACTTCGAAGAAAAATTCGATGTTTTTTCTGCATTTTAAACCTTCAACTTTAAACCTTAAATTTTCGTCTGACTCCCCCTCCCGGCGGCATTCTGCAGGAGGGAGAGGAAATGACGTTCACCGATTCATCAGCCGAGGCGGCTCCTGACGAACTCCAGATTGTGTTTCATGCCAATTTCCGGTTCCGGAAGTTCTTCCGGATACCAGAATTTCTCGTATTCGTCGCAGACATAGCCGCTGTAACCGATCCGCCCCAGTTCCGCAAGGACCGGGAGCCAGTCCACCGTGCCTTCGCCCATCAGCTGGGAGCGTTTGGCCAGCGGGAAACGGTTGGTCATGCTCCAGTCCTTGATATGCACATGGCGGATGTAGGGTGCTGCGGCCCGGACCGCTTCCGCGCCGTGCTCCACCCCGGCGGTTTCCACCCAGGCGTAATCAAAGAGCATGCCCACATTGCTCATTCCCACATCCTGAATGATGCGGACGGTGTCGCGGACGCTCATGGTCAGGGATCCCACATGGGTCTCAATGACGATCCCGACCCCGAGTTTCCCTGCATATTCCGCGACTTCGCGGATACCGGAAACAGAGGTGGTCCAGACATCGCTGAACCACGTTTTCTGGGCGGCTTTGGTAAAGGGTTCCACGCCGCCGTAGCAGCGGATCAGGGGGCACTCCAGTTCCGAAGCGATCTCGGCAACGTGCTTGAGCTGCTTGATGGTCTCGGGACGGGCATCAGGATCGGTGTAGTCCTTGTAGTAGCTGGTAAGACAGGCGAATTCCATGTTCAGCTTCTTCGCCGCAGCGCCGATCTTCTTCACTTCATCGCCGGTGATGGTCTCACTGTTGATCTGTGCGTCCTTGGTATGGACCCGGACTTCGATCCCGTCGTAGCCGATCCGGTGAAAGAGATCAAGACACTGATAGATGTCACGTCCGGGGGCCCCCATGGTGTGACCTGCAAACTTGATGCGATTACTCATTTTTCATCCTCCTGTTGATGATTTATTTTTTCAGGTTGACGGTTGTTCCGCCGACATACAACTTTGCTTTGACTGCACTGGACGGCTGCCGGAGCCCCTCCCGGACACCGTAGATCAGTTTCAATGTTTCCTCCGCCATTTCATCCAGATTGGGATCCACCGTCGTCAGCGCAGGACTGATGAACCGGTCCAGCAGAGAGTGCCGGTCATAGGCGACAATGCCGAGATCTTCGGGGATCCGGAGCCCCGCTTCCAGCGCCCGGGTCAGTACCAGCGCCGCAGGGACATACTGGGGAATGAAAACAAGGGTTTTTCCCTTTTGACTTGCGAGCACAGGTACAAGCTGATCCGCCAGGGTGCCGTAATTTTCCGTAAAAAAGTCCCCGCAGGGCAATCCTGCGGCGGCACAGACGGCGGAAAAACCGCCGCACCGGAGCTGTTCGCAGGAGCTTTTCCGGGTTGAGACCACCACCATGGCCCGGTCATAGTGCTTGAGATGGATTTTCCGGGCCAGCTTCGCAATTGCAGTCTGATCATTGCCGCTGCAGGAGAGGAACCCTTCCACCCGCCGGTTCATCAGCACGATTTTGGCAAGGTTTTCCGCATTGGCGGTGAGGTATTGATCGTCTTTCGGACGGGTCCCGACCACCAGCACCGCGTCGTAGCGCCGGATGGCGGATGGCTGGAGGACGCCTCTCAATTCGCCGGGAGCGTAGGACGCATACGACACATCCAGGCAGGAGCGGCTTTCATGTTTCTGCAGAACGATATTCAGTTGGGCCATAAAATCGCTGAACTGCGTGTAAAGCCACGGGCTGGCAACCAGAAGATGCAGAGGATTCCTCCTGCATTCCGAAAGGCGCACTGCCGCCTCATCCGGGCAGTAATTCAGTTTTTTGCAGACCTGCAGTACCCGCCGGGCGGTCTCTTCGGAAATATGAAATCCGGACTGACGGCGGTTGATCACATAGGACACCGTGGTCTTGGAGACCTCGGCAATCCTGGCAATATCATTGATGGTGGCCTTGCGGGAGTTCTGCATTTCAGTACCGTTTCACGTTTTTCGGTTCACGTGAACTAAATATACACCTGTAACATCTTTTTACAAGTCAAGTTACGGAAAATTATCAAATTTTTACACAGATATCCCACATTTTTTCAAAAAATGGGTGTCTGGCCACATTCTCTTGCGTGAGAGAATGCGGTTTTGGAAAAGCCGTTTTGTCAGATTTTTGTTTTTACGGTCAGATGTCGCCAAAGTCGAACTGCATTTGAACGGCAGAAAGTCTGATTGGCGGAGAGGTCTCGTTTTCTTCCGTATCAAGCAACTTTATCAAAGAACACAATGATCGTTGGCTCCAAAGCATTCCTTTTACAAGGGTGTAGAATCTGCGGAAAGAACTTTTCCATTCGCCGATCCAGGCAACAAGACGCAATAACAGATATGTGAGCAAAGCGATCCATATCTGCCATTTGATGGCATTTTCACTCGTTCCGAGAAAATCGGCAAGTTGTA